>DRFG01000174.1 GCA_011050655.1 Roseobacter sp. | reverse complement strand
GCGCTATATTACGCAATCCATTCGACATTTGCCGCGGCGGCGCTTTTCCTGCTGGTGGATGTGATAACATCACGCCGCAGTGTCGCCGAAGTAAGCTTTACCGATGCCCCCCCGATGCGAGGAGGGGCGGTTGTTGCGGGGATGTTCTTTCTCGCGGCAATCGCCATGACAGGGTTACCGCCTTTGTCGGGTTTTCTTGGTAAGCTATTGATACTGGATGCGGCACGCGGCACGCCTTGGGTGTGGTGGGTATGGGCCACGATACTTGGGGGGTCACTGATCGCGATGATAGGCTTTTCCCGCGCGGGCAGTCAGATATTCTGGAAAGCTCACCAAACCTTCGAAGTTACGGATGCCGAAAAAGACGAGGCCGAAAAAACTGAAGCCGAACAAGGCTCGACGCCGGCGGCGACCAGTCCTTTGCCGATGGTCGCAATCGGTGGTTTGCTTGGCTTGCTGATTGCGCTGACCGCTGCGGCTGGGCCAGTCACGCGCTATCTTGAAGTCACGTCTGACCAGTTGTTTAACCCAAAGGATTATATCGCTATCGTACTGACTACGCCGGGCAAGAAGATCAAGTCTGGTGATGATGGCCATGGTAAGGGAACAGAACCCGAACCGCGCGCCGCGCTCGCGCCGGAAGAAACGGGGTCTGATGACCCGGCACAGAAGGACCATTAAGATGCTGTCACGCCTGTTGCCCCATCCGTTTCTCACTGCTTTGCTAGCGATTGTCTGGAGCTTGCTCGTCAACGAGATCAAGTTGGGTACAATCGTTTTCGGACTATTCTTGGGGTTGATGATTCCGATCGCGACCGCTGCTTATTGGCCAAATCGTCCGCCGGTAGGACGGCCCGTCAAACTATTCTTATACATGATGATAGTGGTCTGGGATATTCTGGTCGCCAATGTTGTGGTGGCGATGATTGTACTGTTCAAACGCAACAAAGACATGCGCCCCAAATGGGTGGTCGTCCCGTTGGAGCTGCGCACACCCGAAGCGATTACCCTGCTTGCCGGTACAATCACATTGACCCCCGGCACCGTGTCGGCCGATCTATCGGAAGATGGCAAAGCCTTGCTGGTACATGCTTTGGATGCGGAAAATGCTGATGATGTATGCGCAGATATCAAACACCGCTATGAACGCCGCTTAAAGGAGATTTTCGAATGATTTTGATTGCGCTGAACATAGCGTTCGTCGCCATCGCGCTTTCGCTCCTGCTGGCCTTGATCCGCTTGTTGAAGGGGCCCAATACCGGCGACCGCGTTCTGGCTCTGGATACGATGGTGGTTAATGCCATCGCGCTGATTATCCTGTTGGGGATG
Source organism: Roseobacter sp. (assembly GCA_011050655.1). Taxonomy (GTDB): domain Bacteria; phylum Pseudomonadota; class Alphaproteobacteria; order Rhodobacterales; family Rhodobacteraceae; genus Sulfitobacter. The sequence goes on along the minus strand of DRFG01000174.1, from coordinate 18,137 downwards.
CGCCTTGGTACCCAAATTTACTTTGAAAGTGCGATGATTTTTGCGATGCTCGGGTTCGTCTCGACGGTTGCCGTCGCCCGGTTTGTTCTAAGAGGTGATATCATTGAGTGAGCTTGGCCTTATACTTGAAATATTGATCTCGGCCCTGTTGATATGCGGCGCATTTTTTATGCTGGTCGGATCTATCGGGTTGATTAAACTAGATAATTGCATGTCTAGATTGCACGCTCCTACCAAGGCTTCCACTTTGGGGGTGGGGTCGTTGCTGCTGGCGTCGATGATTTATTCCTTTATGTCCGGCGAAGGATCAGTGCACGAGGTATTGGTGATGGCGTTTTTGTTCGTGACCGCGCCGATCAGCGGCAATTTCATCGCCAAGGTGAATTTGCACAGGGGCCGTGGTACTGACGCGCTTCAGCCAGTCCCTTCTGATCGGGTATGGGGTACATACTCCGAGAAATAGGGAAGACCGTCTTGGCTATACATCGGTTACTTCGCGTAACGGTATCCGGTTTCCACAACGCTGAGAATAAATTTTCATAAAACATGAAAACTGGCGAAAACCTCGCTTGACGACGGCAGAGCCAGACCCTATGACCTCCCAACGCCTTGAAGTTTACGACAAAGCGTGCAGCGGGCGGTTGTAGCTCAGTTGGTTAGAGTACCGGCCTGTCACGCCGGGGGTCGCGGGTTCGAGCCCCGTCAACCGCGCCATCGCTGCATTTTACCAGACAGATCAAAGCATTCGTTCCCTTTTTCCGGGGAACGTGCTTGCTGTCCGGAGCATCCTTGCCTGACAATCTGTGCAACTTTTGAACTTTTTGAAATTCATCGCATAGAACCACGGTTAAGCGCTTGACGCACCGCGGCGCTTATCCTATTCCGCCCTTACTGCGCGGTTGTAGCTCAGCTGGTTAGAGTACCGGCCTGTCACGCCGGGGGTCGCGGGTTCGAGCCCCGTCAACCGCGCCACTTATTCCCTTTTTTCCTATCGTCGGATGAATAGGTGCCGCGTCATGGTACCAGTTTGAAAACGGGCCGCCTGGCCCGTTCGCTAGCTTTATTTCGTGGGTTATGTGAGAGCGTCCAAGATCCGTGCCCAGCTTCGGATACCTTTGTGAAAACTCTGCATATCATATTTTTCGTTGGGTGAATGAATGGCGTCGTCATCCTTACCAAAGCCGATCAGCACCGGCGTGGTATCAAGTATCTTTTGGAAATGACCCGCGATCGGAATCGATCCACCGCACCCCACGTATGCGGCAGGGATATTCCATTCATCTGTCAGTGCGTTACGGGCCTTTTCGAATGCTGGGTCGACGGTTTCAAAGACTGACCCTTGGCTTGCACCGTGCGCTTGAAAGCTGACCTTGCAATCAGGCGGTACCATGTCGCTTACCATCTTGCGAAAGCTCTCTCGGATCGTGAGAGGGTCCTGGGTCCCGACAAGGCGAAAGCTGATCTTTGCATGGGCTTGTGATGGTAAGACAGTCTTGAAACCCGCGCCGGTGTAACCTGACCACATCCCGTTGACCTCGCAGGTCGGGCGCGACCAGATCATTTCAATCGGCATGCGGTCTTGTTCGCCCGCGGGTACTGACAAACCGACATCGCCTAGAAATGTTTTGTGATCGAATGCCAGCCCCTGCCACTGCGCTTGGATATTGTCCGGAAGCTCGGGCACCCCATCATAGAAACCGGGAACAGTTATGCGGCCCGTGTCATCATGCAAAGCGGCGATGATTTTGCTTAGTACACGGGCAGGGTTCATCGCTACGCCACCATACATGCCTGAATGCAGGTCAAGATCGGGACCGGTGATGGTAATTTCTTCGCCCAGTAATCCGCGCAGCATGGTGACAATCGCAGGCACTTTGCTTTGAAACATGCCGGTATCACAGATCATCGCATAGTCGGCGCGCAATTCATCTGCATGTTCCTTCATGAACGGCACCAGCGAAGGAGACCCTGATTCTTCTTCACCCTCAAGAAAAAGCGTCATCCGGCACGGAAAGTCGCCATTTACTGTCTTCAACGCACGCAAGGCTTCTATGATGGTCATCAACTGACCCTTGTCATCAGCAGCACCACGCCCTCTGATCACGCGTCCCTTGGCGGTTTCCTCTATGGCAGGGTCGAATGGGTCACGGTCCCACAGATCCAACGGGTCTACCGGTTGCACGTCGTAGTGGCCGTAAAAAAGGATATGGGGTTTGTCAGCCGGCCCATCGACATGACCTACCACCATGGGATGGCCCGGCGTCGAACGCTTAGTGGTTTTTATGCCGATGCCATTCAGGTCTTCGACCAGCCAGTCAGCGGCGTCGTCGCACGCCGACTTGAACGCAGGATCAGTAGAAATAGAGGGAATTCGGAGCAAATCCAACAAACGGTCGGTTGCGGCGTCTATGTCGGTATCAATGCGGTCGAGTACATCGTTGAGGGCCATGATTAACCTTTCTATTTTCAAATATTTAGGGTGACCGTATCAGCGGCGCGGCTGGTGTCTAGGGCTGGATGCGCCGCGCGATTGGGCCGAAAGTGCTTGCCAAACTGTGCGGCATCAACTTCAGAATTTGCGCTAGGCCGTCGGATTATCATCAGATGTAGAGTGGCTTTGAGGCGGCACAAACCTCGCACGAGCGAGGTCGATGACGTCGTGCGACAATTGGTGCCGATTAAAGTATTGAAATAATTGTCCCCAAACTATAGTCATTCTAAAACATGAATATGGCGAGAGACCCGATTGCCCTTGCTGGTTTTCTCACTAATCGGGGAGAGAGGCACGATGGATTTCACCACACAGCTTGATCAGGCAATTGACCGGTTACATCAGGAAGGGCGTTATCGCACCTTTATCGACATCGAACGTCGTAACGGACAATTTCCTCATGCTGTATGGACGCAACCTGACGGCCAAGAGAAAAACATTACGGTTTGGTGTGGCAACGACTATCTCGGCATGGGGCAAAACCCTGTCGTTTTAGCTGCAATGCACGAAGCGCTGGATGCAACCGGTGCAGGGTCGGGGGGGACGCGCAACATTTCCGGCACGACCGTCTATCACAAACGCCTCGAAAACGAGCTGGCCGATCTGCACAGCAAGGAAGCGGCGCTTCTTTTCACCAGTGCTTATATTGCCAACGACGCAACACTAAGCACGTTGCCCAAGCTTTTTCCGGGTCTCATCATCTATTCCGACGCTTTGAACCACGCGTCGATGATCGAAGGGGTGCGCCGGAACGGGGGCGCAAAACGCATTTTTCGCCACAACGATGTAGAGCATCTTCGCGAACTGATGGCGGCGGATGATCCAGCGGCACCCAAGTTGGTCGCCTTTGAATCGATCTATTCGATGGATGGTGATTTCGGCCCGATCCAGGCGATCTGTGATGTTGCTGACGAATTCGGCGCGCTGACATATATTGATGAAGTGCATGCTGTCGGCATGTACGGCCCGCGCGGCGGCGGCGTTGCAGAGCGTGACAATCTGATGCACCGGCTGGATATCATCAACGGTACCTTGGCTAAAGCCTATGGCGTGATGGGAGGCTACATCGCTGCGTCCTCCAAGATGTGCGACGCGATCCGGTCATATGCGCCCGGTTTCATTTTCACAACATCCTTGCCACCAGCCGTAGCGGCTGGGGCTGCCGCATCGGTAGCCTTTCTGAAGACCGCGCCAGAGCTGCGTGAAAAGCATCAAGAGCAGGCCAAGATATTGAAACTACGCCTGAAAGGGCTTGGATTGCCGATCATTGATCATGGTACTCATATCGTCCCGGTGATGGTCGGTAACCCCGTCCACACCAAAACGTTGTCGGATCGGTTGCTCGAAGATCACGGTATTTACGTGCAGCCTATAAATTTCCCAACTGTTCCCCGCGGAACCGAGCGGTTGCGTTTTACCCCTTCACCCGTGCATGGCCCCCTGGAAATGGAAAGATTAGTACAGGCAATGGATGGTCTGTGGTCCCATTGTGCGCTGAATCGTGCCGAAATGGCTGGGTAGTCGTTTATATTCCTTATATCTCGTTGATTTATGCTATGGATAACGAAAGAAAAGGACCAACTCGAATCAACATGATGTATCGGGTATGGCTATCGGGCATAAAAGCGGGACAGACATATGATTGGACGGTGGGCTTCTAAGTCGACAGATGACCATCAAGTTGAAGCTAAAGGCTTTGACGCGTTCGACCTACGGCTTGGTGATCTCATGCGCGGTGAACGCGCTACGCTTGGCAAGTCCCTGCTTGATGTCCAACGTGAATTGCGGATCAAGGCTTCTTATATCGCCGCAATCGAAAACTCCGATCCCGATGCGTTTGACACACCCGGTTTTATCGCAGGGTATGTCAGATCGTATGCGCGTTACCTCAATATGGATCCAGATGCGGCTTTCACAGCGTTTTGCAAAGAGTCTGGATTTTCCGTAGCACATGGCATGTCCGCCGAAGCGTCGGTGGTCAAGAAGCCGACCCGCGAAGAGCGGATGACACGTACTGCGGAAAGCGACATTTTCAAACGCCCTTCCACCCCTTTCACACCTGTTGGTGATTCATTCTTGGGTCGGATCGAACCCGGTGCTGTTGGGTCGGTTATGGTTCTGGTTGCGTTGATCGGGGCGATTGGGTTCGGCGGATGGAGCGTGCTGAAAGAGGTTCAGCGTGTTCAGGTGACGCCAGTGGATGAAACACCTGTGGTTCTGTCTGACCTTGATCCTCTGGAAGGGGCTCTTGCTTCTGCGCCAGAAGAAACGCCAAACGCCGTTGCTCCCAGTGCCATGTCGTCACCACGGGCCGATGCGCTTGACCGGTTGTATCGTCCTGCGGCGTTGGATGTACCAGTTCTGGTGGCCAGGGATGCTCCTATATCTTCGATAGATCCGCGCAGCGTCGGCAGCTTTACTTCGACAATGCAAGGGCTGACGGTTGCGGAAAGTAATTTGTCCCGAACCGATCAGATGGCGATTAATGCCGCAGTTAATTCTGTCGTGAATAGCGATCCTGGCACAATTGCTGTGCCACAGGTGGTAGAAGGGCCCGCGCCAGCTTTGCGCATGGTTGCCGCCTACCCATCTTGGGTGCGTGTTCGAGCCGCCGATGGCAAGGTCATCTTTGAAGGTATCATGAACAAGGGCGATAGCTGGGAAGTTCCGGCGACGGAAGAGCCCCCTACGTTGCGCACCGGTGAATCTGGTGCCATTTATTTCGCGATGGACGGCCAGTATTTCGGCCCCGTTGGCGACCGTGGGTCTGTGACATCCAATCTGCCATTGCAGCGGCAAGCCTTGGCAGAGCTATATGAACCTGCCTTGCTCAAGGAAAATTCCGCCCTCGCGACGATGGTCGCTGAATTGCAGAATGCAGCACCTTCTCCTACAGAATAACTCGGTTGCCATTGCAAGAGGGCACCTGCCTGAATAGGTGTAGCGCTGACTCATCCTCTCGCTGATCCATTGTTGAAGGTGCTTTTTCCATGTCGTTGAATCATATCCGCCCGTGGCGCAACATTTACCGCCGTAAGTCGCGCCAGATCATGGTTGGCAACGTTCCGGTCGGGGGTGACGCGCCGATCACGGTGCAAACAATGACCAATACTTTGACCACAGATGTCAAAGCGACGATTGCACAGATAACGGCCGCCGCCGAGGCCGGTGCCGATATCGTTCGCGTTTCAGTGCCCGATGCGGAAAGTTCGAAGGCATTGAAAGAGATCGTGCGCGAGGTATCCGTACCAATCGTTGCTGATATTCACTTTCACTATAAACGCGGTATCGAAGCTGCCGAAGCGGGAGCTGCCTGTCTTAGGATTAACCCCGGTAACATCGGCGACGAGAAGCGCGTCAAAGAAGTGATCAAAGCCGCGCGGGATAACAACTGCTCCATGCGCATCGGTGTCAACGCAGGTTCTCTTGAACGGCATTTGCTTGAGAAATACGGTGAGCCATGCCCAGATGCGATGGTCGAAAGCGGCTTGGACCATATCAAGATCTTGCAAGACAATGATTTCCACGAATTCAAGATAAGCTGCAAAGCATCTGACGTGTTCATGGCCGCTGCTGCTTATCAATTGCTGGCAGACGCGACCGATGCGCCGATCCATCTTGGTATCACAGAAGCCGGAGGGTTGACCTCCGGGACGATCAAGTCTGCGATCGGCATGGGTAATCTCTTGTGGATGGGTATCGGTGACACGATCCGGGTCTCTCTTTCCGCCGACCCGGTAGAAGAGGTGAAGGTCGGTTATGAGATCCTGAAATCTCTGGGCTTGCGTCATCGCGGTGTGAATATCATCAGTTGCCCCAGTTGCGCCCGACAGGGGTTTGACGTGATCAAAACCGTCGAAGCGTTGGAAAAACGTCTTGAGCACATCAAGACCCCGATGAGTTTGAGCATTATCGGATGCGTGGTCAACGGCCCCGGCGAGGCATTGATGACGGATGTCGGCTTTACCGGCGGCGGGAACGGGTCAGGTATGGTCTATCTGGCCGGTGCACAGAGCCATAAGCTGGGGAATGAGGGTATGATCGACCACATTGTCGAACAGGTTGAAACCCGTGCGGCTGCGATCAAGGCCAGTGAGCAGGCCGCAGAGTGAGTTTTGCCGCGCCGGGCGATTTATCCATCGACAGTCAAATGTGCATTCCATATCAATAGATATGCCAATTGACGCGCCTCAGAACCCAAAATACGCCGAGTTTTTCTGCGGTGGTGGAATGGTGCGCGCAGCGCTTCACAAGCGGTGGGACTGTGTGCTTGCCAATGACATCGACGCGATGAAATGCGACGTCTATGCAAAGAACTGGGGCAATGACGCGCTTGTTCATGGTGATATTGCCACCCTGCCTGATGACACGTTGCGCCAGCAGATAGACCTGTATTGGGCGTCAAGCCCGTGTCAGGATTTCAGCCTTGCGGGCAAGGGGCGCGGGTTGTCAGGGATGCGCAGCGGTGTGTTTACCGATTGGGCCGACAAGATTACAACCGCGATCAAAGCTGGCTTTGCCCCGCGTATCATCGCATTTGAGAATGTCGTGGGATTGGTGTCGCGCAACGGCGGTGCCGACATGAATACGATTCTCGCGACGTTCGTGGGCCTGGGGTACAAGGTAGGTGCCCTGGAGATAGACGCGCGGCGTTTTCTTCCGCAAAGTCGCCCGCGACTGTTTGTTATATGCGTACGTAATAATGTCGACCTGTCGGGATTAACCGTGCCCAAGCCTTCTCATGTATTCCATGGCAAAAGGCTGCAAAAATTTCTTAGCGGTGCGTCGCGCTGCGTCCGTTCTGATTGGGTGTGGTGGAAGCTCGAGGATGCGCCTGCGGCCGATCAGGCTCTCGATACCGTTTTGGAACGACGCAGCTCAATGCCCTGGTTCAGTAATGCCGACACCGAGCGGCTGATATCGCTCATGTCGCCCCCAAGCCTTGAACGTCTTCGCATTGCCCGCCAATCCGGGCGCACCGTGGTCGGAACGATCTATAAGCGCGGCCGCCCCGACGCGCAGGGCAATGTACGCCAAAGGGCAGAATTGCGCACCGATGGGCTGGCAGGCTGCCTGCGGACCCCAGCAGGGGGGGCATCGCGGCAGATATTGATGTTCATCAAGGGCAAACAAACCAAAGCGCGGCTTGTCTCCTCGCGCGAGGTGGCGAGGTTAATGGGATTGCCAGACAGTTATTCGATGCCCGACACATATAACAATGCCTACAGGGTGGCGGGTGATGGCGTCGCTGTTCCAGTGGTCGGCTATCTTGATGAAATGCTGTTTGCCCCGATCCTGCAACGTCGCAGTCTTGAAGCAGTTGCATGACCGCTGCGCAATCGTATCGGGGCAGGGCGCTTAGTGCGCTGACCAACCAGATCGGCGTCTATGCTCTATGCGACCTTGACGAAAATCCGATATACGTAGGGCAATCTGTCGATGGTATACGCACTAGGGTGCGCCGACATCTGACCTCTGCGAGATCCGATGTGATCGCCAATCGCCAGATCGATGTTTGGGAGATTGCCTTTGTCTGGGCTTGGCCGGTGTCGACCAAAGCCGAGGTTGAACCATTGGAGCGTTCGATATTCGCGCATTACGATGCAAAATTGCCGTTGATGAATGGCAAGGCAATGATTGCAGATCCTGATCAGGTGCTTTGGCCGCAGAAACAGGTCGTTCAGGTGATCGAGGAAGAAGAAAGGCAATCGCGACTGACGCCCTCTAACCGCCTGCCGCGCCAGATCAAACAATATGATTTGCTTGTCGACTACATTTTGAATGTCAAAGAAGCACCACATTTGAAACGGTCGCTTGATGCCCATTTCGAACGTATGGTGCGCTACCATCAACGGTTCTTATAAGCGGCTATTTCGTGAGATATCGCACCAACACGATATCCGGCATGTGGCCGCGCAGTATCATCGTTGGCATGACATAGAACGGGGCTTCGGCCATGCCGAGCCTTTCCGCCAAAGCGATAGTCGCGGGGGTGGACATGTCGTGAAGCTTGAACTTAATGCCGTACCGATTTGATATATCAATCAATTCTCGCTCTGCGATGACACATGTTGGGCAGTCTGGAGAAACGAATAACGCGATGCTTGAACCCTCCAGCACCTCGCTGGAAAGATCGTTCAGCAATGCCAGATCGGCATCGGCCTCGTCGCGGTAGGCTTCCGCCGCATAGTTCGGGCCAGCCATTGCATCGGCTGCCAGCGACGGTTCGTCCATTAGCAACGCCCGGACTTCGACCCCGAAAGCCGCGCGTTCCGCCTGTGTCATCGCTGTAAAATCTGTCTGTGCGACGGCAGGAAATGCCATCGCACATAAAAGGATCGAGAGCCGCATTTAACCGCGCTTTTCTTTCACGATCGCTTTCATTTGGTCATAGGGGACATAACCGCGAAGCATTTCGTCTTCCATCACAAATGTAGGCGTACCTGAAATCTGCAGGGCATCTGCCAAGGCGCGGGTTTTTTCAATCGCCTCAGTGACTTCGGCGCTGTCCATTTTTTCGGTGATGGCGGCGGGATCTAGACTAAAGCTTTCGGCGAGGCGCTTGAGCGACGTAGGGGTGATATCGCCGTTAAAGCTCATCAGCGCGTCATGCATGGATTTATAGGCTTCGTCACCGGCGACAATTTTTGTCGCGATTGCAAAGCGTGCACCCAGCATTGATTGCTCACCCAGTATGGGCATTTCCTTGACGATAAAGCGAATATTGCCGTCACCCTTGATTAGTTTTTCGACTTCAGGAAAAGCTTTTTTGCAATAGCTGCACCGATAATCCATAAATTCAACGATGGTGAAATCGCCCTCGGGGTTGCCACCTACATATGAAAATCCGTCGTTAAAAATCGCATCCGCATTTGCTGAGACAAGGGTGAAGTCAGCCTGCGCTTGTGCTTCAGCATCGCGCTTTTGGAGCTGGCCTACCGCCTCCATGATGACCTCTGGGTTCTCCATCAGGTAAGAACGGACTTCGGCGCGAAACTGGGCGCGTTCGGCATCGGTCAATTCAGTCAGATCCATCGCAAGCGACGGCCCTGTCAGGGTAAAGGTCAAAAGGACTAAGGCAATCAGCTTTTTCATATTTGGTTACTCACTGTTGATTATGGATCAGGTGGACACACCGTCTGGAATGTCGTGCGCGATTTCAAGCCCTCATACAAGGGTTGACGGCACCGATTGGGTGCGTTGAAAGGTCTTGGATAAATAGTAGGATTAAGCCGATGCGCATTTCAACCCGATCTCAGGTCGATCCCTTTATCGTGATGGATGTCATGCAGGCCGCCGCTGCCGCAGAGGCACAGGGCCGCCATATCATCCACATGGAAGTCGGCCAACCTGGCACCGGTGCCCCCCGCGGCGCTGCTCGGGCTTTATCGGAAGCGATGAACGAGGGGGCGCTCGGATACACCGTGGCGCTTGGGTTGCCCGCATTGCGTGCCCGGATCGCCCAGATGTACGGCGCATGGTACGATGTCGATCTGGATCCGAACAGGGTGGTCATTACGTCGGGGTCGTCGGCGGGATTTATTCTAGCGTTTACAGCGCTTTTCGACACGGGCGACAAGGTCGGTATCGGCGCGCCGGGTTATCCCAGCTATCGGCAGATCCTCAAGGCGCTTGATCTGACCCCTGTCGACCTGCCCACCTCTTTGGCCAATCGCCTGCAACCGGTCCCGACCGATTTTGCCAACATGGAACTTAGCGGATTATTGGTGGCGTCGCCCGGCAATCCGACCGGGACGATGCTGGATCATTCCGCGATGACCGCCCTGATAAATGCCACCCAAGCGCAAGGTGCCTCGTTCATCTCGGATGAGATTTATCACGGTATCGAGTACGAGAAAAAAGCCGTGTCCGCACTTGAGGTCAGTGATGACGTTTACGTTATCAATTCGTTTTCCAAGTATTTCTCGATGACTGGATGGCGTGTCGGCTGGATGGTCGTCCCCGAGGACCACGTGCGGGTGGTTGAGAGAATCGCCCAGAACATGTTCATATGTGCGCCCCACGCCAGTCAGGTGGCCGCCCTGACCGCCATGGAATGTGAGGATGAACTGAAGGCCAACATGGATGTATACCGGGCCAATCGGACATTGATGATCGACGGTCTGCGAGAGGCGGGGTTCACCCGTTTTGCGCCGCCAGATGGTGCGTTCTATGTCTATGCGGATGTGTCTGACATTACTGACGACAGCCGTAAGCTTGCCCATGATATCTTGGAGAAGGTCGGTGTCGCCGTCACGCCCGGTCTGGATTTCGATCCTCTCAGAGGTCACCAGACGCTTCGGTTCAGCTACGCACGCGGTACCGATGACATCGCGCAGGGCATCGAGCGGTTAAAGGCGTATATGGCGTCGCGCTGAAACGCTGGCCCGAAGGTGGTGTTGATGTTATAGACCAGCCCGAACACCTCGGTCAGAACGGTGATAGGCATGCGGTATCTTTCCCTTATTGCGGCGTTTTTTACGTTCGCGGTTCCAGCGTCAGCGCAAGAGTTGACAGCGCTTGCGCGTGTCAACCCCGTGCCCAGCGTGATCTCGGACGGGTGGTTCGGCAAGACGACGCTGCGCCTTAGTTTAAGTCAGGGCGTGCCGTTTCGGGTTTTCTTGCTGAATGACCCGCCGCGTTTGGTGGTGGATTTTCGTGAAGCAGACTGGACTGGTGTCAAAGCATCAGATGTTCTGCCGCACCCCGGGCGCATTTCAGACCTGCGTTTCGGCCCGTTTCAGCCCGGTTGGTCCCGGTTGGTTGCGGATCTGGCAGAACCAATGATCCCACGTGAGATCGGGATGCCAGTAGACAAGGAATCGGGGAAAGCGACGCTGGAGATTACTTTGGAAAGTGCGGACCTTGAAGCATTTGCCAAAGCATCGGGAGCGCCGGTTGATCCAAGCTGGACCATGGCGCTTGCGGCGGCACCCAAGCCAAAATCAACTGATCACCGTAAACGTTTCCGCGTCGTTCTGGACCCGGGGCATGGTGGCATCGATCCGGGTGCAGAGCGTGACGGATTGACAGAAAAAGATCTGATGTTGAGCTTTGCGCTATCGCTGCGTGATATTTTGGTGCGCGATGGCATCGACGTGGTCATGACGCGCGATAGCGATATATTCGTCGCCTTGGAAAACCGCGTTGCCTTTGCGCATCAAGCCGAGGGGAACCTGTTTATCTCGCTGCATGCAGATGTCTTGCAGCAAGGCGGGGCGAAAGGAGCCACGGTTTATACGCTGTCAGACGAAGCCAGCGATACCGCTACAGAGCACCTTGCCGCCCGGCACAACCGATCAGACATAATTGCGGGTGCTGATCTTACCGGGTCTGACGATCAGGTTGCGGGTATTTTGCTTGATCTCGCGCGGCAAGAGACCGAACCACGGTCCGTCGCCGCCGCGAAAGCGCTTACCGCAGGCATGAAGGCCGCAGGAGGCCCGATGAACAGGCGCCCCATCCGCAATGCCGGATTTTCGGTTCTCAAATCAGCCGATATTCCATCGGTCTTGATTGAAATCGGCTTCCTGAGTTCCGAACGCGACCTCAATAATCTGCGCGATCCCATATGGCGGGCGGTCATGGTATCAGCAATTGCTGATTCTGTTGCAAAATGGCGTGATACTGATGCTGCTTTGAAACCATTGGTCCGACAATAGCGTTAACGCGATAGACCCGCAGACTCTGCGCGGTATATCGCCGTCATAATTATGTATCGTGTTTTGACGATTCCACATGGGCCGCGTATAGATCGTGGACAAACCCTCCTTGCAAGGAACTGCCTCTCGTGTTTCGTATAATTCTGTCTTTCTTCGGGGGTATCTTCACAACTCTCACCATGAGCATCGGCATGGTGGCCCTGACCATCGGTGCGGTGTTCTGGATGTATGGGCGCGATTTGCCCAGTCATGAATCTCTGGCACAATACACACCCCCTACGATCAGCCGGATTTATTCCGGTCAGGGGCGCTTGATTGATGAATTTGCAAAGGAACGCAGGCTTTTTGCACCCGCCAACACCATTCCTCCGCTAATCAAACAAGCGTTTATTTCCGCAGAAGACAAGAATTTCTATACCCATGAAGGCTACGATTTGCGCGGCATTGGTGCCGCCGCTATCGACGCGGTACGCACTGGCGGTAAGGATGTGCGGGGTGCGTCTACCATTACGCAGCAGGTGATGAAAAACTTTTTGCTCTCGGGCGACCGCAGGGCGGAACGTAAGATCAAGGAAATTATCCTTGCCGCACGGCTTGAGGAAAGTTTACCGAAAGAAAAGATTCTCGAGCTTTACCTGAATGAAATTTTTCTGGGGCAGAACTCCTATGGTGTAGCGGCGGCATCGCAGACTTATTTCAACAAAACCCTTTCAGAACTGGCCCCCCACGAAGCCGCGTTTTTGGCGTCGTTGCCCAAGGCTCCGTCCGACTATCATCCTGTGCGGCGCAAGGAACGTCTGTTGCAACGGCGTAACTTTGTCCTGCGCGAGATGAAGGAAAACGGATACATCAGCCAAGCTATCTATGAAACCGAAGTCGCACAGCCCCTCCGGTCCGTGCAGAACGGTGACTTTGAAAGCTTCAAGGCTGAACTGCCCCCACGTGATTATTTTACCGATGAAATCCGTCGGCAACTGTCCGAAAACTTCGGTGAGGGCGAGTTTTTCACTGGCGGTCTCACTGTGCGTGCCACGATCGATAATGAAATGCAGCCCATTGCGGCGCAGTCGTTGCAACAGCAGTTGGAAGAATACGACCGCAGCATCGGTATTTGGCGTGGGACGGGAAAGACCATTGCTGCCGAAAAGCTGACCAGCGAAGAAAGCTGGCGTGATGCGCTCTCTAACTTGCGTATCCCGCGCGACGTAGAGCTGGATAGCCCTTGGCTTCCTGCCGTCGTGTTAGGCTTACAAGATGGTAACGCCCGGATCGGTATCGAAGGCGTCGATGAAACTGCCGAAGGTAACTTTATACCAGCAGAGGACGTGAAATGGGCCCGTAAGCGGCTGGATAACGGCAAATTGGGCGGGCGGGCTCAGGTGGCTGGAGATCTGCTAGAAGTCGGCGATGTCGTACTTGTGCGACGCATGACAACTGACAGCGATGGTTCCTTCATACGCTGGACGCTGCGCCAGATACCCGAAGTGCAGGGTGGTTTTGTGGCGATGGACGTAAACACCGGCCGTGTCATTTCGATGCAGGGCGGGTTTTCTTATCAAGCATCGGTGTTTAACCGCGCCACTCAGGCCAAGCGTCAGCCCGGTTCGAGCTTTAAGCCTTTTGTATATGCCGCAGCTCTTGATAGTGGGTATACGCCGGCCACCATCGTAGTGGATGCGCCTATCGAAATTGATACCCCGCAGGGAATGTGGCGCCCGCGAAACTCCTCTAATAAATTTTATGGGCCGACACCTTTACGCACCGGGATCGAACAATCGCGTAACCTGATGACTGTGCGTCTTGCTCAAGAAGTAGGAATGGACATCATCGGCGATTATGCTGAGCGTTTCGGGGTCTATGATAACCTTTCGCCAGTATTGGCCAATGCTCTTGGTTCACAGGAAACCACCCTATATCAGATGGTTTCAGCCTACGCGATGTTCGCCAACGGTGGTGAACGTGTGCAACCCACCTTGGTGGATCGTGTGCAAGACCGGTACGGGCGGACGGTTTATAAGCACGATCAACGCATTTGTAACGATTGCCAGCTCCCCACCCTAGCACCCGGTCTCGGACCGCGTATCATCTCGAACCGCGAACGTGTCATGGACCCAATCACAGCCTATCAATTGACCTCCATGATGAAAGGCGTTGTTGACCGGGGTACCGCCCGCGGGGCCGTGAACCTGCCCGTGCCTATCGCTGGCAAGACTGGCACGACCAACGATGCTAAGGATGTGTGGTTCATCGGTTTCTCCAGTAACATCGTTGCCGGGTGTTATATCGGTTTTGATAACCCACGCTCTTTGGGTAAGCGCGCATATGGCGCGGGAATGTGCGGACCGGTGTTTCAGCGTTTCATGACTGAGGCGATCAAGAAATTCGGTGGAGGGCCATTTGAAGTGCCACCCGGTGGACGGTTTATCAAAATCGACCGTTTCAATGGTTCACGTCTGTCCGATAGTGCCGCAGGCCCGAACGTGGTTGCCGAATATTTCCGTGATGGCGAAGAGCCGCTGTTTGGCATCACATTCGATGGTGGTTTTGCAATGGGCGCAGACTTACCGTTGATGGATGAGCTGAAAGGCTCGGGCGCACGCGAGGTTATCACCTCGACCGGTAAGAAAGCGCGGGTAGGGCCAAAAGCCAGCTTTGGTACGATCAGCTCCGGCGGGCTTTACTAACCGTTTCTATTTTGGCTAGCGCTTGCCCAGGTGGCGGCGCTGGTCTATTTGATACGCGGCCCCGGTATGGCGGGGCCGCACTCTATTTAAAGGCAGAAAAGAATGCGCGCAGAGGCACAGAATACAGCAGATCAGATCAATAAATCTCTAGAATTGCTGGCACAGCGTTTGAACGTCGAAACCGCACCTTACCGCTTGGAAGAATTCAATGCGCGCGTTGAATCTCCGACGCTCTGGGATGACCCCGATGCGGCGCAAAAGCTGATGCGCGACCGACAGGCCTTGGTCGATTCAATCACAACCTACGAGACCATCAAGCAAGAGCTTGCGGATAATATTGAACTTATCGAGATGGGCGAGGTCGAAGATGACGCTGAAGTTGTCAGCGAAGCTGAAGAGGCATTAAAAAACTTGGCCACGACTGCGTCGCAGAAAGAGTTGGAGGCATTGCTAGATGGTGAAGCAGACGGCAATGATACCTTCCTTGAGATCAACGCCGGTGCAGGCGGTACCGAAAGTTGTGACTGGGCGAATATGCTGTCGCGCATGTATGTCCGATGGGCCGAAAAGAAGGGTTATAAGGTCGAATTGCAGTCGGAAAGCCCGGGTGAAGAAGCGGGAATAAAATCTGCAACATACAAGATCAGCGGGCTCAACGCGTATGGTTGGTTGAAATCCGAATCCGGCGTTCATCGTCTTGTCAGGATCAGCCCGTTTGATTCTGCTGCAAAGCGCCACACATCGTTTACATCAATTTGGGTTTACCCTGTCGTCGACGACAACATTGATATCGAGGTGAACCCAAGCGACATCCGCATTGATACTTATAGGTCATCAGGGGCAGGTGGGCAGCACGTCAACACGACTGACTCTGCCGTCCGCATCACCCACCACCCGACCGGTATCGTGGTAACAAGTTCTGAAAAATCGCAGCACCAAAACCGTGATATCGCGATGAAGGCGCTGAAATCTCGATTGTATCAGATGGAGCTTGACCGTCGCAATGCGGCCATCAACGAAGCTCATGAAAACAAGGGCGACGCGGGCTGGGGCAATCAGATCAGATCATACGTGTTGCAACCCTATCAAATGGTAAAAGATTTGCGCAGTAACTATGAAACCTCGGACACCAAGGGTGTTTTGGATGGGGACCTTGATGGGTTGATGGGCGCTGCGCTTGCGTTGGCGGTATCAGGGAAAAGCCGGGCTGAGGCGCAGGAAGGCTAATCTTTCTACCCTAGCCAGTCCGTTAACAGGTTAGGGTCTTGTATACTTGGTCATCCTTGCGTCTGATGGACACAAATGGAGGGCGCATTAATGAATTTACAAGAGATGGGAGCATTGGCGCAATCAGAAGCGCTGGCAAACGGCAGCCTGAGCGCGGTCGAGCTTATGCAGTCCACGCTTGAGCGGATCGAGGCGGTCAACGGCCGTGTGAACGCTATCGTATCCTTGGTCGCGCGCGATGTTCTGCTAGAGCAGGCTAGGGCAGCGGATACGGGAAAGCGTAGCGGCTGGTTGCATGGAATTCCAATAGCGATCAAGGATTTGTCCGATGCCAAAGGCTTGCCGACGTCGAAAGGCTCGCCGCTTTTCGCCGGAAATATTGCGGAAAAAGATAGTGTATTCGTCGCACGGATCAAAGCCGCAGGTGCGATTGTCATAGGAAAGACCAATACACCGGAATTCGGCTTGGGCAGTCACACGTTCAACCCGGTTCATGGTGCGACACGCAACCCCTATGACCTTAGTCGGTCGGCGGGTGGTTCATCAGGTGGGGCGGCTGCCGCTTTGGCGTCGGGTATGGTAAGCATCGCAGACGGGTCGGATATGATGGGCAGTCTTCGTAACCCGGCCGGTTGGAACAACGTTTACGGGATGCGCCCAAGCTGGGGCACCGTGCCAGCCGAACCCGAGGGCGATATGTATCTGCATCAGCTCGCGACTTCGGGGCCGATGGCCCGAAACCCTCGCGATTTGGCTGCATTACTTGACACCATGACCGGCGCTGACCCTTTCCAGCCATTGGGAAAAACCCCGCTGGCAAGTTTGCCCGCGCTCAATTCCACGCCTCCCCGGCTAAAACTTGGTTGGCTAGGAGATTGGAGTGGCGCGTTCCCTGTCGCTGACGGAATATTGGATCTGTGCACCGCAGCCTTGGCAAGGTTAGAGAGCTTGGGTCACAAGGTCGAAGATACTGCGGCCCCGTTTGACGCCGAACATATGTGGGAAAGCTGGATTACCTTGCGTTCGTTTTCGGTCGCCGCTGGTCTGGAAGCTGTATTCAATAACCCGGATCAGCGCAAACATCTTAAGAAAGCCGCCCAGTGGGAAATCTCGCGTGGGCTGGCGTTCTCGGGGATGCAAGTTCATCAAGCCAGTGTCGTGCGTTCCCAATGGTATCGCCGTGCCGCAGCACTTTTCGATACCGCTGACGTGTTGGTTCTGCCGTCAGCTCAGCTTTGGCCTTTTCCGGTTGACCAGGAATATCCTACGCAAATATCCGGCCAGCAAATGGATACCTATCACCGTTGGATGCAAGTGGTTGTTCCCGCGGGGCTTATCGGGTTGCCGGTGGTCAATATACCGGCAGGTTTCAGCAAGGCCGGATTGCCCGGAGGTATCCAACTTATCGGCCCGCAGGGCAGTGACACGCTTTTATTGCAACTGGCACAAGAATGGCACGACGCAACAAATTGGACTGGTCGGCACCAACCTGACCTAAGCTAGGGTCCGCAAGCAGTGCTGCTTTGCAAAGATGTCGAATTTGGCAACCAAGCCTGACTTGGATAGCTGTTCAAGCGAAATTAACGTCGGGGCGGAGCAGGCGACGATGGAACGGCGCAAGCTGTTCAACAGTGTAAAAACCCTTGGCTCTGGCTGCTTGCAATACTGACGACGTGTTTTGCGGGATATATTCGTATACTAGACGGGTTACGCGCAGGTCAACCGAGCTTTCTGGAACAGTCCGGGTGATGTACCCGACCCAAAAGTTGTTGTCGAACGATGCAACGCGATGAAGATAGTTGAATGACGATGTCATCGCGCGTTTTCGCGACGCAATGATCGCAATGCCTTCTTCTTGTTGCAAAATGATACCTCGGAATTCGCGCACTTCGCGTGTCGTCGGCAGGCTTTGCATCCGTACGGCGGCGCAGGTTTCGTAGCCTTTCAAAAAGGTGTTTTGATCTTCTCGAAAGACAAAGATTAACCCGATGACATAAAGATCTGGTTCAATGAAGCTTCGACGGGAGAATTTGTAAAACCCACTAGGAAACACGTCTTCGGACAGTCGGCGTC
>DRFG01000173.1 GCA_011050655.1 Roseobacter sp. | reverse complement strand
TGGGGCAAAAAGGCGAAACCATTAAATCCGTGAGTAAGGCTTCGCGCGAAGAGCTCGAGGAGTTTCTTGGGCGCAAGGTGCATCTCTTCTTGCAGGTCAAGGTGCGGCCGAACTGGCTGGACGAGGCCGAACGCTATTCGGAAATGGGGCTGGATTTCAAAGACGGCAATGTCTGACTTTTTGGCTGATCGACCCTTCGGGGAGGATTTGTACCCATTTGGAAGGTAAATGATGCCATGTCACGACTGACGGCGCGGTTTTGGGTAGATGCATATATGGCCCGGCTTAGGGTCTACGACATACCCGCGTATGTCGTAGCGCACGGCGACGACACCGGTGGGGCTGTTTTAATTAAACTAGCGACCCTAGATGGTAAGGCGTTGTTGTTTCATAAAAGTTTCGACTTGGAGAGCGGCCAACGCGTTTGGGTCGAGTTGGCGTCCGGATGCGAAGCCAAAGTTGATGCGTCTATCGAGAAGCAACGGGTTTTTGACCCGGATGTCTGGGTGATCGAAGTAGAAGACAGGCAAGGCCGCCATTTGTTGTTCGATGAAGGGTTGGGGTAATGGAGTGGCGCGATCAGGGGATTTTGCTGAGCGTGCGACGACATGGGGAGACGTCGACCATCATCGAAGTATTCACGCCGACCCAAGGTAGACATTTGGGGATCGTGCGCGGAGGGACGAGCCGCAAGATCGCGCCCGTTTTGCAGCCGGGAGCCCAACTGGATGTTGCGTGGCGTGCTCGGCTGGAAGAACATATCGGTGCATTTACTGTTGAACCTGTACGCAGCAGAGCGGTGTTGGCCTTAGCCGATCGGTTGAGTTTAGCGGGGCTGAACACCGTAACTGCGTTGCTTTCCTTTGGTCTGCCAGAACGCGAACCTCATGTGCCCTTATACCATAGAACGCAATCTTTGTTGGATTTGCTAGGGCATGGTGACCTGTGGCCTCTGGCATATCTGCAGTGGGAATTGAGCCTGTTGGAGGAACTGGGGTACGGGCTGGATTTGAGCTGTTGTGCCGTTACGGGTGATCGCGAGGGGCTGGTGTTTGTATCGCCGAAATCAGGCCGGGCCGTTACCCAAAGGGGCGCGGGTGAATGGGCAGACAAGTTACTGCCCTTGCCCGCAGTGCTTCTTGGTGAAGGTGATGCCAATGATGCCGAAGTCGCCGCAGGGCTTAAGACGACGGGATATTTTTTAGAGCAGCATCTGGCGCGGGGATTAGGTGGCAAATCCTTGCCTGAAGCGCGTGCCCGATACATCGAAGCGTTTAGTCGCAAGCGCAGAGCTGACGAATAGCGGGCGCGTCACCTCGCAAGGCCCCTTGGGCGAACTAATTGGGGGCACCCGCTATCAGCGCAGGGTGCGAACCGACCGGGCTCCCCCCTTTGCCCCATCAGCCAAGCAGGCGTCGTGCAATGACCTGCGCCTGAATTTCCGCCGCGCCTTCGAAAATATTGAGGATACGTGCGTCGCACAATACACGGCTGATCTTGTATTCCAGTGCGAACCCGTTGCCACCATGGATTTGCAGGCCGTTGTCTGCGGCGGCCCACGCAACCCGTGCACCCAATAGCTTGGCCATACCCGCCTCTACATCGCAGCGCCGTCCTTCGTCTTTTTCGAACGCGGAAAAATAGGTCAGTTGACGGGCAATCATTATTTCCACTGCGATCATAGCAAGCTTGGACGAAACCCGCGGAAAGCTGATTAACGACTTTCCGAATTGTTTACGGTCGATCGCATACTGCATGGATATGTCGAGCGCCGATTGAGCCACACCGATGGCGCGTGCTGCTGTCTGGATACGCGCACTTTCAAAGGTCTCCATTAGCTGCTTGAAGCCTTTACCCTCTTCGCCGCCAAGCAAGTTCTCGCCTTTAACGTCGAAGCCATCAAAACCCAGCTCGTATTCTTTCATGCCGCGATATCCGAGAACTTCGATTTCGCCCCCTGTCATGCCAGCCGATGGGAAAGGGTTTTCGTCATCACCCGGGAGCTTTTCGGCAAGGAACATCGACAGCCCCTTATAATTTGTCGTGTCTGGATCGGTACGGGCCAACAGCGTCATAAGGTGGGTGCGGGCTGCGTGGGTTATCCATGTCTTGTTGCCGGTTACTTTATAATTGTCCCCGTGCTTGACCGCACGGGTACGCAAGGCACCAAGGTCAGACCCTGTATTTGGTTCAGTGAAAACGGCAGTTGGCAAGATTTCGGCGCTGGCAATCCGGGGTAGCCATGTAGACTTTTGTGTATTGGTGCCGCCCGCCAAGATCAGCTCTGCCGCTATTTCAGATCGGGTACCAAGCGAACCTACACCAATATAACCGCGCGACAGTTCTTCGGAGACGACGCACATAGAGGCTTTGGATAAGCCCAGACCGCCGTATTCTTCGGGGATGGTAAGACCGAACACGCCCAGTTCGGCCAGTTCGTTGATCACTTCGATTGGGATCAACTCGTCCTTGAGGTGCCAGTCATGGGCAAAGGGTTCTACCTTCTCCACCGCGTAGCGACGAAATTGTTCGCGAATCATTTCCAGTTCATCATCAAGACCGGTGCGACCTACTGTGATATTCGCACTTTGCTCTTGCATAAGCTCGACCAAACGACTGCGGGCAGCTTGGGTATTGCCATGTTGGGTCAGTGTCTGGATTGCGGAATCCTTTACGCCTTGTTGATCGCTCTGGGACAGACCCATATCGTGCAAGCGCAGCATTTCGCCTTGGTTCATCGCGATGCCACCAAAAATCTGCGCCAGATATTCGCCGACACCGATCTGGAAAATTAGCTGTTCGACTTCGGTGAAATTACCCTCAGCAGATAGTTTTTCCGCCCAAAGCTGCATTTGTTGTAGGGCCTGAACATAGGTTGCCAACCACGCGAGGCCATGAGCAGCGGTTTGGTTCGCTTCTATCAGATCATTGGATACCCGTCCGTCGTGGGATACGAGCTGACGAACCGATGCCTTGGCCTTATCGAGGATATCATTCACGGGAAGCAGCGCATCCGCCGCCAATCTAAGTAGGTCGTCGAGAATGATTTGCGAGCCTGTCATTGCGTCCTGTCCATCATGTGCCATATCCATCGGTCCTTTTTCTGCTTGCGACTGACATAAACCTTTCGCAGGTGCAGCACAATAAAGATACGTTTGTGAGCGATAATTTGATCTATAATTGCGCGGCTGAATTTCCGTGCGCTTGCTCTGATTGTTGTTATTAGAGACAAATGGATATGTTTTTTAGTTTTATCACGCCCGAACAAATGATGTTCGCTTTTGCCATCGCAATGGTAGCCGGGTTTATAAAAGGGGTAGTGGGTTTTGCTATGCCTTTGGTTTTGATTTCGGGCCTGATAACTTTCTTGCCACCTGACGTTGCCTTGGCCGGTTTGATCTTGCCGACGGTCACGACAAACTTGTTTCAGGCGCTGCGTCAGGGTTTCAAAGCCGCTTGGGCCTCTACAAAACTGTTCAAGGTATTCTTGATTGCCGGAGGAGTTGCCCTTGTTACATCGGCGCAAATGGTCCGCTTCCTAAATGCCCAAACAATGTTGCTGATTATTGGTGTGCCCATAACGTTTTTTGCACTTTGGCAAATCTCTGGGCGCAGTTTTACTCTTGCCAAGCGTTCATCAAAAATCGAGGTTTTGATCGGTGGCTTTGCCGGGGCTATCGGGGGCGTATCGGGAGTTTGGGGGCCACCAACAGTGGCGTATTTGACGGCCCTTGGAACGCCCAAACACGATCAAATGCGTGTTCAGGGCGTGGTTTACGGGCTTGGTGCGATTGCTCTTATGTTCGCGCATTTTGGCTCGGGTGTTTTGAACCGCGAGACGCTGCCATTTTCGATATCGTTGATCCTGCCCGCGCTGGCGGGCATGTGGCTGGGTGCCCAGATCATGGACCGCATAGATCAAACATCATTTCGCAAGGCCACACTTGTCATTTTGCTGGTTGTCGGAGCAAACTTGGTAAGACGTGGGCTGTTTGCCTGAAGCTACTGCCCTTGCCGGCTGACGGTGACACCGGAAACATCTTCGATAAATGTAACGATGCGGGTTTTTACAGCATCATCTTTTATCGCGGCCAAGGCGCTGACAATTTCCACACTTGGATCTGATTTTGGTGTTTCGCTCTGTGCGTCATGCAGGCCCTCGAAGAAGTACGATGGCGTAACATCAAGTATTTGAGAAAGCTCAAATAGCCGACTTGCTGCCACACGGTTAGAGCCGATCTCGTATTTTTGAATTTGCTGAAAAGACAGATTCAACTTCTTGGCGACATCCGTTTGGGACAAACGACGCAATGTTCTAATTTGTTTTAACTTTTTCCCGACATGGATATCTACTGGGTGGGACATGTCATTAATACCTCTGGTTGTTATTGGGATAGTCATCCCCAAAACTCTCTTTACGATCAATTGGATAGTTTCGTTCAATTTCAGGTTACATATGTACCATTGATGTATTATACAATCTTTATTGATGTATTATTTATTTACCGTCAGAGACTTTTATGAGCGATGATCTCGAAAACGTCATGGAAGAAGTAAGCGAAAGCAAAATTCCGGCTTTGCTTTATGAAATGATGCGGTCCTTTACAGTTCTGGCGAGAACGTTAAATCTTAGCCACACAGTCCGTGAGCTTAACAGCACGCGCCAAACCGTACGCCGTCATATCGCGCAGCTTGAGGAATTGATGGGGGTCACGTTATTCGCCGTCGATGACCGCAGGTATCATCTGACGGCGCGCGGTGAGGAAGCCCTGCCTGAAGCGCTGGAGATCATGGCGCGGGGCAAGACGTGGGCCTTGGGCGACTTACGCAGTGTGGGGGGCTTGATGCGTTTATCGCACGAACAACCAAACGGATGGACTTTCTATCAGCAGCAGCAGTCGTTGACCCAAATTTGGGGAGAGGAATCGTCCATTCTACGTAAAGTGTTCCACGCTTGGGTTTCCAGCCAGGGAGAGCTCGAGCATCCAGAGTTTCAAGCATTGCGGCCATACGTTTTGGTTTATCGCGATTCTCCGCACGGGTGGATATGCACAGAGTTGGGGCAAGAGTCGTTCTATACCAAGTGGTGGGGGTGGAAGATCGCGCGCAGTAGTATTGGACGCCCATTGGGACAGTTCCCGGGAGGCTCTGAATTTGAGGCAATGTTGACCGGCCCTTTTCGGGAGATTCGGGCAACCGGAGGGGTTCGTTTGGACGAGGTAGTAACTCAGATCCCTCGAAGAGAAGGTGAAAAGCCCACGCCTTTGGCTTACAAAAGGCTTTTGTTGGCCAGTCGTTTTCCTGACGGGAGCTTTGCGTTGATTGCTGCGATCGACAGATCACGGGTGATATCAATCTCTGGGCTAGACCAAAGTACGCTCGCGAATATGCCTGCTGATGCTGTTGTGACAATTTAATGGGCATCACTAAAAGCAAGCAAGACTCATAAATTTGGGTTAAACTTCGAACCTTACTGGATCGAAGGAGACCGCAAGTGACGTTACAAAGTTTTCAAGACGATCAACGGTTCGCAGCAAATTGTATAGCGCTGTTACAGAGCGCGGGGATCTCCGTAACAGTCGGTTACGATTTTGACACCTATAAGGAAATCCTTGAGAAAGCGCGTCCGGGCCATGTGCTTGGCATGCCTTTCGACCCTGAGCTGCATACCCTGACGCAGAGTAATGCATTCTGGGTAGTAGGGCGAAACGGCAAGGGTGAAGTCATGCACACCCAAGCGATGCGTTTGCTGGATTTACAAGGAGCCAACTTAGCCGAATATATGCGGTGTTCATATACGGATTTTCCGCCGCCTGGTGTGGATATTGATTTGCAACGCTCTCGTTATCGTGCGGGTCCGGGCGCGCATCGTATCTCTGGCCAGGTTTGTTATCACGGAGAATTTTGGGTTGGTACCACGCCGCGGGAATTCCGTAATGTTGGGTTATCATCGGTGTTGGGGCGGTATGCTTTCTGGCAAGCGATTCAGCATTGGAAGCCTGACCATGTCGTGGCCTTCATGCAAAATTCGGTTGTCTACAAAGGCTTCCCTGCGCGGCACGGCTATATGCACACCGAACCGGGTGCATTGCATTGGTTCCTGACCGGACAAGATGTGCCAATAGAGGGTTTCATGTCTTATATGGGAAGCGATGATCTGCAGTATATATTGGACATGCCGCTCTCTGGTCTAGCAGCCTGATCGTCGTGCGCAGAAGCCGCGAAATTACGCGGCTTCTGCTAAAGTGACCGCTGTTAACCGATGGCCGCAGCTTTTACATCTTCGTCAATATAGGGCATATATTGCTCAAAGTTTTCCGAGAACATTTTTACAAGTTTGGCAGCCTGACGGTCATAGGATTCTGGATTGTCCCATGTGCGGCGCGGATCCAACAGAATATCAGCCACCCCTGTCACCGAAACCGGTACTTCGAAGCCAAAGTTCGGGTCTTTGCGATATTCGACACCGGCAAGCGAACCTTCAAGCGCCGCAGTTAGCAACGCGCGTGTCGCCTTGATCGGCATCCGACTACCGGTACCGTGTGCGCCGCCTGTCCATCCCGTGTTGACCAGCCAGCATGTGGCACCATGAGTCGCGATCTTTTCACGGAGTAGGTTCCCGTACACCTCGGGCCGGCGTGGCATGAATGGTGCGCCAAAACAGGTAGAGAACGTAGGCTCCGGTTCAGTCACCCCCCGTTCCGTGCCCGCAACCTTGGAGGTGAAGCCAGACAGGAAGTGATACATTGCCTGTGCCGGGGTCAGACGCGCGATGGGGGGGAGCACACCAAACGCATCGCAGGTCAGCATTATGATGTTCTTAGGGTGGCCGCCTGTCGCCTTGATCGACGCATTGGAGATATAATGCAGCGGGTAGGCGCAACGCATATTCGCGGTCAGGGAATCGTCGTCGAAATCCAGCTCTTTAGTCTCTTCGTCAAAGATCATGTTTTCAATGACCGTCCCGAACTTTTCGGTCGTCGCATAAATCTCGGGTTCGGCTTCGCGGCTTAGGTTAATTGTCTTGGCATAGCACCCGCCTTCAAAGTTGAAGGTACCGTGATCTGACCAACCATGTTCGTCATCACCGATCAACGTCCGGCCTGGGTCTGCCGACAGCGTCGTTTTTCCCGTGCCGGACAGGCCAAAGAAAACTGCGGTGTCAACAGGGTTGCCTGTGGCATGATTGGCCGAACAGTGCATCGGCATGATACCTTTTTCTGGCAACAGGTAATTCAAAAGCGTAAAGACAGACTTCTTGTTTTCACCCGCGTACTCTGTGCCTCCGATCAAGATCATTTTCTTGTCAAAGTTCATGGCGATCACGGTTTCAGAGCGACAATCATGCTTTGCAGGATCGGCGGAAAAGCTGGGGCAGTTAATCACGGTGAAATCTGCGATGAATTCATTCAGTGCGTCACGTTCTGGCCGACGCAGCATGTGACGGATAAACAGCCCATGCCATGCCAATTCAGTTACCATGCGCACATTTATCGCATGTCGTGGGTCGGCCCCGCCGATCAAATCCTGTACGAAATAGTCACGCCCTTGCATATGGGAAAGCATATCGCGGTACAGTGCGTCAAACCCTTCGGGTGACATCGCGGCGTTGTTATCCCACCAGATTGTATCTGCAACGCTGTCAGTTTTAACCACATGTTTGTCTTTGGGAGAACGGCCGGTGAATTTTCCAGTGGTGACCAGAAAGGTTCCCCCCTTGCCGAGCGTACCTTCGTCACGTTTCAGCGCAGCTTCGACCAGCGCGGGTTCGATCATGTTGTAATAGACATTACCTAGCCCGCTAATGCCTTGGTCTTCGAGGCGAAATTGCGGATTTACGCGGCCTAATGTCATGTGATGTCTCCTGTAGCTACGCCAGTTTTTGGCGGCAAATTTTGCACTAGTGGCTTGGCCAGTGCGACCATAGTCGCCTCATAGCACGTCAATTTATGATATGAACAGGTAGCTTTGGCGCAGTTAGCGCCATCATGTCTGTGTTTATCCGTCTAGCCCGAAAACAATGGCGTGACGGGCCGTGATACTTGTGGGTTTTCCACTTTATGTGCGTCAATTTAGCCATTCCTAACTAAATTGTGGCGAAAATACGGCTATGATGCGGAGTGATTCGCACTTTGTGATTGATTCGCAGCTGTAAATTGATGATCAATAGAAGAAAAACAAATGATAATTGAGCAGCATAAAAAG
Organism: Roseobacter sp.; assembly: GCA_011050655.1. Taxonomy (GTDB): domain Bacteria; phylum Pseudomonadota; class Alphaproteobacteria; order Rhodobacterales; family Rhodobacteraceae; genus Sulfitobacter. Next base: position 18,782 of record DRFG01000173.1, on the reverse strand, counting down.
GAAGCAGGCAATGTCAAAAATTGCGTTGGTGGATGACGACAGGAATATCCTGACGTCCGTTTCGATGACCCTCGAGGCTGAAGGCTTCGAGGTGGAAACATATAATGATGGTCAAGCCGCACTGGATGCGTTCAACAAGAAATTGCCCGATATGGCGGTGTTAGATATCAAGATGCCTCGCATGGATGGGATGGATCTGTTGCAGCGACTGCGCCAGAAAAGCGCTATGCCGGTTATCTTTCTCACGTCCAAGGACGATGAGATTGACGAAGTATTGGGTTTGCGCATGGGGGCAGACGATTACGTCAAAAAGCCTTTTAGCCAGCGGTTGTTGGTGGAACGCATTCGCGCTCTTTTGCGCCGTCAGGATGCGGTAGAAACCAATGAAGTCGGGGACACAGAAGAGACAAAGGTTATCGAACGCGGTGACCTGCGTATGGACCCTCTTCGTCATGCGGTAAGCTGGAAGGGCAAAGATGTGTCCCTTACTGTAACCGAATTCTTGTTGCTTCAGGCTTTGGCACAGCGGCCGGGCTTTGTTAAGTCGAGAGACCAGTTGATGGATGTCGCGTATGACGATCAGGTTTACGTGGATGATCGTACCATCGATAGCCACATCAAACGTCTACGCAAAAAGATGCGGACCGCTGATGATGAATTTTCGGCGATTGAGACACTTTACGGCATCGGTTACCGGTATAACGAAGAGTGATCTGAGCCATGGCGATTGCCGAAAGGAATTTTGTGCGAGACATGACCACACCCACCCGGGACGGTGATGTTGTATTGGGCGACGATTGGGTCGCCCCGGACAAAACCGTGACTGATGAATTGCAGCAGAAACGTGCCCGGCGCGGGATATTTTCATTACGCGCATCACCTTTGACGCGGAAAATCATTACATTCAACCTGATCGCATTGAATGTACTTGTCGCGGGTATTCTATATCTCAACTCTTCTCGTGATAGTCTGGCGGTTCAGCGAGGCACATCCCTTGTAGCCGAGGCTGAACTGATCGCCGATGTTTTTGAAGCGCAGTTGCCTAAAGATACCAATGTCGACTTGGCTGCCATGGATGTGGCAGCCAGTCTGGCGCAGCTCGACCTGAGAACGGGCATCGAAGTTTTCGTGCTTGATGTTAATGAAACGCTTTTGGCCCAGACCGCAGGTCGTGCTCTCGAAACCGGCAGTTCTGCGACGCGTGCTAATAAGACCTGGCTTACAGATGGACTAAGCTGGCTGTGGACCAAAATCTCGAGTCCATTCGATATCAACGTCAAACCAAAACAGCTTCCGGTCGAACAGCAGCTAAAGCCGATCGCAGCGGCCGCGCTTGGTGGTGGCACGCAAATTCGGAATAACTTTGATGTTGCTGGGGGAAATCTTTTTACAGTCGCTACCCCGATCTTGCAGAACGGAACACCTATCGGTGTTATTGCCGTAGGTTCTGCGGCTGGCGAGATCGACAGGCTTGTCCGCGCAGAACGCGAACGCGTGCTGCAAATGTTTGTTATTGCAACGTTGGTCTCTATTGGGCTTAGCCTTGTTCTAGCATCGACCATTGCGAACCCACTTGCCGATCTTGCGGCTGCCGCCGAATTGGGTCGCGACAAAGATGCGCGCAAGATGAACCCCGGGCGCATACGCATCCCTGATCTCACTGCTCGTCCCGATGAGATTGGACGGCTTTCCGGTGCCCTGCGCGGCATGGTGTCCGCGCTCTACAACCGTATTGACGGAAACGAACAATTTGCCGCTGACGTCGCGCACGAAATCAAAAACCCGTTGGCGTCGTTGCGATCAGCAGTCGGAACGTTGCGGCTTATCAAACGCGAAGATCAACGCGAAAAGCTGCTGGATGTGATAGAACACGATGTTCGCCGACTAGACCGATTGGTAAGTGATATTTCAAACGCTTCGCGTTTGGATAGCGAACTGGTCAAGGAGGAGGAGGAACCCTTCAATCTGCTGACAATGATCGCTAACCTTGGGCAATATCTAGGGGATGACGCCCGTAAGCGTGGTATTGATTTTATTACCGACCTGCCCGACACCCCTATCATCGTTCACGGTCTCGAAGCACGGTTGGCGCAAGTTTTTGTCAATCTTATCACCAACGCGGTGTCGTTTTGTGAAGACGGGGACGCGATCCGGGTCTGGGCGCGCAAGCGCGAAAATCGGGTTCTGGTCGTTGTCGAAGACACGGGGCCGGGCATTCCGGATCAAGCTTTGACAAAAATTTTCAAACGCTTTTATTCTCAACGACCGGACGAGCATTTCGGGAATAATTCGGGGCTAGGTCTGGCGATCTCCAAACAAATTGTCGAAGCTCATGGTGGTGTCATCTGGGCTGAAAACATTCGCCCGACTGAAGCTGATATTACCTCAGAGCCACTTGGTGCGCGCTTTGTCGTAGGTTTGCCAATCTGAATTTGGTCTATGAAAAGAAACATTCATGCCACCACTGTCGCTGTCGACGGGCGCGGCGTACTTATCTTTGGAGCATCAGGACAGGGTAAATCTTCACTTGCCTTGCAGCTGATTTCTCTTGGGGGGGTATTGGTGGCTGACGATCGCACCGACCTGACCCAAAAGAACGGGTTGTTACGCGCAAGCGCGCCCAAATCCATTCAAGGCATGATCGAGGCGCGTGGCATAGGATTGCTGGCGCTCCCCTATGTTAGTGACATTCCCATTTACCTCTCCGTAGATTTGGATAACGATGAGACTGAGAGACTTCCAAAGCCGTACCACCAAACGTTACTGGACGTCCGCATTCCCAGCTTGAGGCGCGTAAATGGTAACCACTTTTCAGCTTCTGTTTTTTTATACCTCAAGACAATGAAACAGAATTCGCATGACTGACCCAATCAGCACGACCAGACGTATCGTCTTGGTAACTGGCCCCGCCGGGGCCGGGCGGTCGTCGACTTTGAATGTACTCGAAGATGCCGGGTTCGAGGCGATTGACAACATCCCGCTGCGCATGTTGCGCGCTCTTTTAGAAGCTCCAGGGCAACTGCGCCCCATGGCCTTGGGTATTGATCCGCGGAACCGCGACTTTTCGACGGACATGGTCGCCGAATTGCTGACGCAGATGAGAAACCTTCCCGATGTAAGCGTCGAGCTGTTGTACCTCGATTGCGCCACCGATGTGCTTTTACGTCGGTTCTCCGAAACCCGCAGGCGTCATCCGATGGCGGCTTCCGATAGTCCTGTCGAAGGTATACGCCGCGAAAAAGAACTGCTGGCACCGGTCCAAGCGATGGCTGATGTGCTGATCAATACCACAGAGCTTAATGTTCACGAGCTACGCAGCGAAGTGGAGCATTGGTTCGCGCGCGACGGTCAACATAGTTTGAATATTTCTGTCCAATCCTTTTCCTATAAGAGAGGCTTGCCACGCAGCGCCGATATGGTCTTTGACTGTAGGTTTCTGCGCAACCCGTTTTGGGAGCCGTCCTTGAGGCATTTAAACGGTACGGATGTAGCTGTTGCAAGATATGTGAGCCAAGATCCACTTTACGCCCCCTTTTCCAAACAGGTTCTCGATCTCAGCCTTTTGATCTTGCCCGCTTGCAAGACTGAGGGAAAATCCCATATCTCTCTTGCGTTTGGTTGCACCGGCGGGCAACACCGCTCTGTTACCTTGGCAGAGTTTCTGGCTTTGAGGCTTGCGAAAGAAGGCTGGCAGGTGTCAATAAGGCACCGGGAGCTGGGACAGAAATTACAGGAAGAGAAGCGGCGTTGATTGGAATCGTGATAGTCGCACATGGAGGATTGGCCAGAGAGTATTTGGCCGCGATCGAACATGTCGTTGGGTCGCAGGCTGGCGTGCGCGCGATTTCCATTCAAGCGGATGATGATCGAAAGGCCAAGGAGCATGAGATATGTCAGGCGGCCGATGATGTAGACACTGGTAAAGGTGTGGTCGTCGTAACCGATCTGTTCGGGGGCTCCCCGTCGAACCTAAGCCTGCTTGCCTGTCGCCCGGAAAATCGCAGGATTCTCTATGGGGCCAATCTTCCCATGTTGATCAAACTCGCAAAGTCCCGGGACTTTGATGTTCCTGATGCAGTGCGCGCGGCGTTGGCGGCCGGAAGAAAGTACATTGATAGTCAGAATGTCAGTGCAGATTAACAAGGCTTATAGACTATGACCCAAATATCTCTAAAAATCGTAAACGAAAAAGGGCTTCATGCCCGTGCATCAGCTAAATTAGTTGAAGTCGTAGAAGCTTTTGATGCTCGCGCGGAAGTCTGCAAAGACGGTATGTCGGCTTCTGGCGATAGTATCATGGGATTGTTAATGTTGGCGGCGTCCAAGGGCACGACGATCGAGGTGCAATTGTCGGGCCCTGACAAAGATGCGCTGGCCGAAGCATTGACAGCTCTCGTCGCCGACAAGTTTGGTGAGGGCAATTGAGCGCTGTGTTATACACTAGAAAAACGGCGGTCTCCCTTCGGGATGCGTTCTATGATGGATGACGTGCAATCTACGCTTCCGGTCGAACCACGCCTTTCCTCTGGTGAAGGGGTGAAATTCACGAAGTATGACCGACGCAGCCTATCTTACGCATCCACATTCGATCACCCGATCAAATCCGGCATCATCAGTCTGATTGAGCTTTTTACAGGCCGGTTAACTGTCCTGAGACTAATCCGAAAATTTGAAAAGCAGGGGGCTCCAACGGGGCAAGGATTTTGGCGCGCCGCGCTTGACACGATGGGAATTAATCTCACTACGCCGCAAACACAACTGAACCGTATTCCTAAAACTGGGCCGGTCATCATAGTCGCGAACCATCCTCATGGTATGGTCGACGGCATGATTTTCGCTGATCTCATCGGACGCGTGCGTTCGGACTACCGCATCTTAACCCGGTCCCTTTTGACCTCGATCGACGAAGTCGCGGGAAGCTATATGATTCCCGTTCCCTTCCCACACGACCCAGATGCACAGCGCAAAGGCGTAGAAATGCGGGCGAAAGCGATGAAGCATCTCAAAGCTGGCGGTGTCGTTGCACTCTTCCCGTCTGGTGTAGTGGCAGCCTCCCAATCGTTTTTTGGCCCAGCGGTTGAAGCGGAATGGAACGTTTTTACGGCAAAGATGATCCGGCGGTCTGGGGCCCAAGTGGTACCGATGAAATTCCCGGGTCAAAACAGCCGCGCCTATCAGATTGCCAACAAACTTTCACCGATGCTGCGACAAGGGTTGCTGCTACACGAGATCGTTTACGCCTGTAACAAGCCACAAGGTCCAATTGTGGGGCATCCTCTGACCCAAGAACAAATCGCCACACATGACGGAGATCCGCGTGGATTCATGGCATGGCTAAGATCCCACACGCTCTCTCTTGAGAATTAGTCCCAATTCCAAATGGCCCAATATCCCGGGGGCCTGGGGGCTGGCCCCCAGTTTTGAAATGCGCTCCGCTATCACCGCGTAGGCACCGGGGTGTCACCGCGATAATCGTAGAACCCTCGCTGAGATTTTCTACCAAGCCAGCCGGCTTCAACGTATTTTGTTAATAACGGGCAAGGGCGATATTTTGTATCCGCTAGGCCGTCGTGCAAGACGTTCATGATGGCCAGACAGGTATCTAGGCCTATGAAATCCGCTAACTCGAGCGGGCCCATGGGATGGTTCGCCCCAAGTTTAAGCGAACTGTCTATCGATTCTACTGACCCGACGCCTTCATACAGTGTATAAACGGCTTCGTTGATCATCGGCATCAAGATGCGGTTCACGATAAACGCGGGGAAATCTTCCGCCGACGCCGCCGTTTTCCCTAATTTTTCGACCACGGCGCGGCAGGATGCAAAGGTCTCTTTGTCAGTGGCGATCCCGCGGATCAATTCAACCAGCTGCATCACGGGAACGGGGTTCATAAAGTGAAACCCCATGAATTTTTCGGGCCGATCCGTTCTGCTGGCCAAACGGGTAATCGAGATCGACGACGTATTTGACGTCAAGATCGTGGTAGGTTTCAGGTGAGGGATAAGGTCCTCGAAAATAGCTTGCTTCACTGTCTCGCGCTCTGTCGCGGCTTCAATGATGAGATCACTTTGCCCCAAGTCGCTCAGCGTCTGGGTTGTCTTGATCCGCGCAAGAGTTGCGTCTCGGTCAGCCTCAGCCACCTTACCTCGTCCAACCTGACGGTCTAGATTGCCGGTAATAGTATCGATAGCCTTTTGAAGCGCTTCTGCGCTGACATCAGTCAACAGCACGTCATATCCTGCCAGCGCCATTACATGGGCGATACCGTTCCCCATCTGTCCCGCGCCCACTATGCCGATTGTTTGGATGTCCATGCGCTGCTCCTTGTTATTCCAATGCACCATAGGGCGAGCAGGAAGGTACCCGCAAGAGCGGGTTGTCCCGACAAGTTTGCAAAAATCCAATCTTTAACGGAATCGAAACAGCCTCGACCGATGGTCGCTTCCGGGTGGCTATAAAGGATTGGGAATGATGACCTACGATGCGAGAGGGCAGGGGGCTCTTGACTATTTGCCGTGCCGGTATGGAGTGTCGAGGTTGCTGTTCCGAGGGCCTAAATCAAAGCTAGATCATCCTTACCTGGCATTTATCGGCGGAACAGAAACCTACGGGCGGTTTATCGCAGATCCTTTCGTACACCTTGTTCAGAAAAAAACAGGTATTTGTTGCGCGAATTTTGGTTATATAAACGCTGGTACAGATGTTCTGTTTGACGATCCGTTTATCCAAGACGCGATTTCGAATGCAAATGGGACCGTGATTCAGATCGTCGGTACTCAAAATATGACTAATCGGTTTTATACTGTTCATCCCCGAAGAAATGACCGGTTTGTCGCCCCTTCTGTGGCGCTGAAGCGCCTTTTCCCAGAAGTTGATTTTGCGGAATTCCACTTCAACAAGCATCTATTACAGACTTTACGCAGAGTATCGGTAAGCCGTTTTGAGGTGGTGCGCCAAGAGTTGCAGGCAAGTTGGGTAAGTCGGATGCAGGAAAGATTAAGGAAAATACATGGTAAAACAATCCTGCTCTGGTTCTGCGAACCGCAAGCCGCCGGTTCATATCAGGCAGATTCCGGGTTGGGATGTGACCCGTTATTCGTGACGCGAGCAATGATAGAAGACGTTCGCCCGCATGTAGACAAGCTGGTGTACGCTGTGCCGTCGCAACTGGCTCGGCAAGAGGGTATAAAGGGGATGGTGTTTAACCCGCTTGAGGCACATATCGCCCGGGAAATGCCTGGCGTGCGGGCTCATATAGAAGCTGCGGAAACGATTGTAGGCGCGCTGAAGGAAATCTTGTGAGAAGCTAAAGGCCCGCTTTATAATCTGCGGGCCTTTAGCGGTCAGTTGGTAGTTTACAGCTTTTCTATCAGCTCTGGCACGGCTTCGAACAAATCTGCAACTAGGCCGTAATCGGCCACCTGAAAGATAGGTGCCTCTTCGTCTTTGTTGATTGCGACGATGATCTTGCTATCCTTCATGCCCGCTAAGTGCTGAATGGCACCCGAGATACCGACTGCAACATATAGCTGCGGCGCGACAACTTTACCAGTTTGTCCCACCTGCCAGTCGTTCGGGGCATAACCCGAATCCACTGCAGCGCGCGAAGCACCGACAGCGGCCCCAAGCTTGTCAGCCAGTTTTTCGATCAGCGCAAAGTCTTCTTCCGAGCCAACCCCACGTCCGCCTGATACTACTACCCCCGCAGAGGTCAGTTCGGGGCGATCGCTTGCGGCGACGTGATCTTCGACCCAGGACGACAGGCCAGGGTCAGACGCAGCAGACACCGTTTCAACGGACGCAGACCCGCCCTCGCTGGCGGCCTCAAAGGTCGAGGTGCGGAAGGTAATGACCTTTTTCGCATCGGAGGACTTTACGGTCTGGATTGCATTACCGGCATAAATCGGGCGTTCGAACGTATCCGCATCTATAACGCCTGACGCATCGGAAATGATCATGACGTCCAGCAATGCAGCCACCCGTGGCATAACGTTTTTCGCATCCGTCGTCGCCGGGGCAACGATATGGTCGTATGCGTCAGCCATCGATACGATCAGCGCAGCCGTTGATTCTGCCAGTCGGTGACCCAATGTAGCATCTTCTGCGACCAGTACTTTTGCGACACCGTCGATCTTGGCTGCCGATGCACCAGCGGCGGCGGCAGAGCTACCGGCACATAGAACTGTCACTTCGCCAAGCTTTTTAGCTGCAGTTACCGCCTTCGCTGTGGCGTCCATCGCCAATTCGCCATCAGTTACTTCTGCAAGGAGTAGAACGGCCATTATACAGCCCCCGCTTCTTTAAGTTTTGCGACCAGTTCATCAACAGACTCGACTTTGATACCCGCTGCACGTTCGGAAGGCTCAACCGTTTTCACGACCTCAAGGCGATTCGCGACATCGACGCCGTAATCAGCCGGGGTTTTTTCATCCAACGGCTTTTTCTTGGCCTTCATGATGTTTGGCAACGATGCATAGCGTGGCTCGTTCAAACGCAGGTCGACCGTTATTACTGTCGGCATGGAAACTTTGATGGTCTGCAATCCGCCGTCGACCTCGCGGGTGACAACTGCATTGTCTCCGTCGATTTCGACCTTCGAGGCAAAAGTTGCCTGCGACCAGCCCAACAGGGCGGCCAACATCTGACCGGTGGCATTCATATCATTGTCGATAGCCTGCTTGCCACAAAGCACCAGGCCGGGGTTTTCTTCCTCGACAATAGCTTTCAGGATCTTGGCAACAGTCAGCGGTTCGATGTCGTTGTGAACATCGTCAGTCGCCACCACAAGGATCGCGCGATCAGCACCCATGGCCAGGGCAGTCCGCAGCGTTTCTTGCGCTTGCTTGACGCCAATAGATACGACCACGACTTCTTCGACCTGACCGGCCTCTTTCATGCGGATCGCTTGTTCGACAGAAATTTCATCGAACGGGTTCATCGACATTTTTACATTGGCAAGATCAACACCCGTTCCGTCCGCTTTTACACGTACTTTAACGTTATAGTCGATCACGCGCTTAACAGGCACCAATACCTTCATCAGCGTTATCTCTCCTCGGTTGACGACTCGGAGTTAGGAGCCGAGTCATTTTCTCTCTTGTTGGTGTAACGAAGCTTGGCAATGCGAAACAGCCAAAAAACGGCGTTTTAGCGTCTTCCGACGCGGCGTTGTCTTCGAAGAGCTCTATCTGTTAGCACCTGGAACCCATAAAACATCGTCTTTTCCACCGTTGTTTGACGCACGTGCAGCGACGAAAAACCAATCGCTCAAGCGATTCAGATATTTCACAGCTACGGCATTGACGTTTTCTTGTTCTGTCAACAAAACCGTCAGTCGTTCGGCGCGACGCGCGACGGTTCTGCACACGTGAAGATGCGCAGCTAGTTTGGTCCCACCCGGCAAAATGAAACTGCGCAATGGTTCGAGATCAGCGTTCATAACGTCAATTTCACGTTCCAGCCGTTCTACCTGGGCCGTTGCCAAACGCAGGGGCGGATATTCTGCCTGTGCATCTTTCTCCATATCAGGCCGACACAGGTCTGCTCCTAAATCGAATAGGTCGTTCTGAATACGTGACAAAGCGGCGTCGGTTTCGCCTTTGGCATCCAGACGCGCCACACCTACGAAACAGTTCAGCTCGTCGGACGTGCCGTAAGCTTCGACGCGCGCATTGTGTTTGGCAACGCGTTCTCCGTTACCCAATGCTGTGTCGCCCTTGTCACCTGTACGGGTGTAAATTTTGTTAAGTACAACCATCAACCTGTGCCTTTTTTAACGTAAACGTATATCACAATCAAAATCACTGCGATGAACTGTGCGATCAGCCTGAGGCGCATCAACTTGTTGGAATTGCGCTTATTGAATTCACCACCGCTTGCAAAACCACCCAAGCCAAGCACCAAAATGATCACAACCGCTATGACTGCGATGACGACAAGGATGAACAGCGGATCAGCAGGCATGAGAATTCCTCCAATGTTATGGATGGTGTAACGGCGCAATAGCCCAGTGCAACATCAAATTACCGTGCGAGGACCCAGTCCAGCGTTCGGGTGGGCAAAATACGCCGCAAAATTCCTGAAACATATGTCGGTGTCGTGACATAATACCGCGGCCGGGGGCGTGGTGATTCAAGCGCATGAATCAGCTTTGTGACCACCGCTTCGGGAGGCAGCTCGAATGTATCAGGGCCGCTGCTTTGATACAGCCGTTTGCGCAATTGGGTCTCATACTGTGTCTTGCGCGGGGAATTCTTCCAGTCTATCCAACGTTCGAAATGTAGAATTGAATTCACCCTGATCTTTGATGTGACTGGGCCTGGTTCAATCAAAATAATTCGAATATTGCTACCGCGCATCTCAAGTCTTAGCGTATCGGTCAGGCCTTCAAGGGCGAATTTGGTGGAATTATATGCACCCCGCCAAGGTAAGGCTACCAGCCCCAACACGGATGAGCAGTGGACAATCCGCCCGTAGCCTTGGGCGCGCATCACTGGAAGAACACGTCGGGTCAGTTCATGCCACCCAAAGAAATTACTCTCGAAAATTGCACGTAACGCATCGGTCGGCAAATCTTCGACGGCACCCGGGGTTGCGTGCGCGCCATTATTGTAGACCGCATCCAGTGACCCACCCGTCGCGTCCAACACCTGAGAAAGAGCAGAGTGGATCGTTGAGGTGTCCGTATAGTCAAGAAGGGGGCTTTCAAACCCCTCCGCAGTTAGCCGGTCGCAGTCATCTTGCTGGCGGCAAGTGGCGAACACGCGCCACCCCCGGTCGCGTAGGCCGTTCGCGGCGGCGTAGCCAATTCCCGAAGAACAGCCGGTAATCAAAATCGTCTTAGCAGTCATAAAAAAAGAGCCTCTCGCTAGAGGCTCTTTTTCGCTGGTTCGTGGGGAGTTAGCAATGTCGCTTAGCTGCGGGCCAATAAAAAGTCTGCCATCCAACCCTCGGGGCCACCATCTACAGGGCGCAGTTTGACCCAACCGTCGCCATTATCTTGGATAACTTCTACCATGTCGCCTTGGCCCATCTTGGTAACTACACCGAAGTCGGTGCCTGGTCCGCCGCGAAGGTTGACACGGTTACCATTGACTGAACGAATATCCGCTGCTCCATTTACATCGTTAGAGCCAGATGCGGTCTCGCCAGAGTTTACAGCGCTTGGCAGCATTGCTGGCGACGCCGCATTAGAACTGGAGCCAGAAGCATTTACAGGCACATAGGCTGCATTCATAACATAGGCGGCGTTTTGTGCACCTGAGTTGCTACGCGCCGCAGTCAAATTCAGAGCAACGCGTTTTACGTCATTGTTACCGTAGCCCGGGGGCGTGGTATCAACCGGCTTAACTTTGTTGGCGACCGTTACGGCAGAGCTTGGTTCATCATGGCTGGTAAGCCGCAAAATGATGTTTCTATGATTTGTTTCATTCGCCGCAAGAGTCTGGCTAGCCGGCTTGAAATCCGTACCGCCGCTCATCTCGAAGAAAGCCCAGCCTAAGAAGCCGAATGTAAGTAAGATAAACTTTGTCATGGCAGTGTCCCCACATTAGCATATTTTTGAGAGCGTGGCATTTCGTCTCTGCCGACCTCTCTTGGGTAAATAACCCCATAGGCGGAAAACGGTTCCAATTTCTTTACAACGTTGCACTACGGCGACAGTTGATCTTATGTTGTATGGTTACGCCACAAACAGCCGCTTGCCGCTTCACGCTTGCTTGGCTAAACAGCTTGGATGTCAGATATCACCACGCCGCCTGAGCTTAACCCTCGTAATACCACCGAACCGTTGCGCCTGGCGCTCGGGGATCGGTATCTGACCTATGCATTGTCGACGATTATGCACCGTGCTCTGCCCGATGCGCGTGATGGGTTAAAGCCCGTACATAGGCGAATCCTTTACGCCATGCGTGAATTGCGGCTCAACTCTACCGGAGGGTTTCGTAAATCCGCAAAGATTTCCGGCGATGTAATGGGGAATTACCACCCGCACGGTGATGCCGCGATTTACGATGCTATGGCACGTTTGGCGCAGGATTTTAACGTGCGCTACCCTCTCGTCGATGGTCAGGGTAACTTCGGCAATATCGACGGCGATAACCCTGCCGCAAGCCGCTATACCGAAGCGCGGATGACCGCCGTAGCTGAAGCGATGCTTGAGGGGCTGAACGAGAACGCAGTTGATTTTCGTGAAAACTACGATGGCACTCTTACCGAACCGGTGGTGCTGCCTGCTCAATTCCCAAATCTATTGGCAAACGGGTCGTCAGGTATTGCCGTGGGCATGGCAACCAATATCCCACCGCACAATATAGCGGAATTGGTAGATGCCTGCATTCATCTGATCAAAACACCTGATGCTCGTGATGATACGTTGTTGAAGTTCGTGCCTGGCCCGGACTTTCCTACGGGCGGCATCATTGTCGAGCCACCTGAAAATATCGCCAACGCTTATCGTACCGGCAAGGGTGGCTTTCGTTTGCGGTGCCGTTGGGAGGTCGAAGATCTGGGACGCGGGGTCTGGCAGATCGTCATTACTGAAATTCCTTATCAGGTTCAAAAATCGAAGCTAATAGAAAAAATTGCCGAACTGATCCAGACCAAGAAAATTCCGATATTGGGCGATGTCCGTGACGAATCCGCTGAAGATATCCGTCTGATTATCGAACCAAGGTCCAAGAACGTGGACCCTGACGTCCTTATGGGCATGTTGTTTCGCAGCTCTGACCTTGAGGTAAGGTTTTCGCTGAATATGAACGTTCTCATCGACGGGCTTACGCCCAAGGTTTGCTCGATGAAAGAGGTACTACAGGCATTTCTAGATCACCGTCGCGAGGTGCTACAGCGCCGCTCTGCACATCGGCTGGAGAAAATCGATCACCGCTTGGAAGTCTTGGAAGGCTTTATTATCGCTTTCCTGAATCTTGACAGGGTAATTGATATTATTCGCTTCGACGACGATCCTAAAGCCGCGTTGATGGCCGAGGATTGGGGTAAGAAGCATGTTCGCGCAACAAACGAAGCTGATTACATCCCGCCAGCGCCGACAACGGAAATTTCGCTAAGCGAAGTGCAGGCGGATGCAATCCTGAACATGCGCCTGCGATCCTTGCGCCGTCTCGAAGAGATTGCGCTGCTGCGCGAACAGTCGGAACTGATGGAAGAACGGTCCGGGCTTGAGGACCTGCTGGATAACGTAAGCCTGCAATGGAATAGCATTGTGGACCAGCTTCGTGCGACCAAAAAGCAATTTGGCAAGGATTGGGTGCTTGACGGCAAGAATGTCGGGCGCAGGCGAACAACATTCGCCGAGGCCGGTGTGATCGAAGATGTCCCCCTAGAGGCGATGATCGACCGCGAGCCTATCACCGTAGTCTGTTCCCAAATGGGTTGGATACGCGCGATGACCGGCCATATCGACCTAAACCGAGAGCTGAAGTTCAAAGACGGTGACGGCCCCCGATTCATTTTCCACGCGGAAACAACCGACAGACTATTGGTGTTCGGTTCAAACGGGCGGTTCTATACCGTTTCGGCCGCCAATCTACCTGGCGGACGTGGCATGGGTGAACCATTGCGACTGATCGTAGACCTTCCGAATGAGGTGCAGATTGTTGATATCTTCATCCATAAACTAGGGCGCAAACTACTCGTCGCCTCCTCTGCGGGGGATGGTTTCATTGTGCCCGAGGACGATGTTCTGGCGCAGACGCGCAGCGGCAAACAGGTGCTGAACGTACGCGGAGATACCAAGGCGATGATCTGCGCCCCCGTCGTTGGGGATGCGGTCGCCGTGGTCGGTGAGAACCGCAAAGTACTGGTCTTTGGGCTGGACGAATTGCCCGAGATGGGACGCGGCAAAGGGGTGCGGTTACAAAAGTACAAAGATGGTGGACTGTCCGATGCCACCACTTTCGTGCGCGAGGAAGGGCTAAATTGGCTCGATCCTGCGGGGCGCACGCGTACAGTGGTCGATCTGGATGAATGGATCGGTAAACGTGCAACTGCTGGCCGGATGGCACCACGCGGATTTCCGCGTAACAATCGTTTTGGCTGATTGTATCGCCCAGTGACGGATGCGTTATTAACCTATCCCAAAACAGCGGCCGAGGGCATGTCGGTCGATTTCGTGGGAAGGCGCGGCGCATTATTCTGGCTCGCGCTGAAAACGGGCTTCTTCACCATCCTCACGCTAGGGTTTTACCGTTTCTGGATGAAGACCAGATTGCGCCGCTGGTACTGGTCCGCCATTCGTCCCGGCGGTCATCCTATGGAGTATGTGGGGGAGCCGCTGGAAAAGCTGCTTGGGTTTTTCATCGCGGTGGTGATTTTGACCTTTTACATTGGCATCGTGAACTTGTTGCTGATGTTCTTAAGCTTTTCGGTATTTTCAACTGCGTCCTTTGGGTACATCGCCAGCTTTGCAGGGGTGGTGCCGTTATGGTTCTACGCTCGCTATCGGGCACGGCGTTATGTCTTGTCCCGAACCCGTTGGCGTGGCGTCCGCTTTGGTTTGGAAAAGGCCGCATGGGGATATACGTGGCGCGCGGTTATTCATTGGTGCGTGACCCTTGTCAGTTTGGGCACGCTGTGGCCACGTATGACGTTTCACCTTGAGAAATATGTTACCGACCGCACATATTTCGGGTCAGCCAGACTGCATCAGGATGGCCATTGGACGATGCTTTACCGCGCTGCGGTCCCGTTTATCGTAGCCTTGTTGATATTGGCGACATCGACCGTCTGGATGTTATGGTTCGATCCGGTTTTCGGTTCTGAAGTCTTGAGCATAAGCGGCATAGCGCATGATATATTAACAGACGATACATTGGTGTATTCTCTAGACAAACCGGAAAGGCTTTTTTTGGTTCCGGTCGCATTGGTGGGCATTGTCTATGGTGCGATACATTATCGCTTTGTGTCCAAACGATTGATGGCAGGGTATAAATCCGCAGAAGGAATTACATCGGCCTCTCGGCTGAGCGGGCCGCGCGTGGCATTTATCTATACTTTCGGCAGTTTCATTGCGTATTCGGTTCTTGTAGTGGGCGTAGCGGCGCTGGCCATCGCTGGGCTAGCTGTTTTCGGCCCAAGTGCGCTCGTTTTTCTGGATCTTGGCCTCGAAGAGGCTTCGTTTGACATCCCGCAGGCAGTGGCCTTGGCGCTATTGGTTGTCTTCTATCTGTCGATATTTTTATTGTGGAACGTGCTGTACAACACTTTTGTGACGTTTCCGCTAATGCGTCATTTGGCCCGAACCACTTCGTTGCCAACACGCTATGGCCTGCGCTATGTCAGTCAGCGCGCGCGCGACGAATTTGCCGAGGCTGAAGGATTCGCTGAAGCATTAGATGTAGGGGCCGCGATATGAGTCGGGGCTTTGACGGTTTCGGCTCGGCGTATTTCAATGGCGACCGTCCCGTGGGCGAAGAAGTAAGCCTGCATCTTGCAAACCTTAATCTTCAAATCGGGCTGGACGATGGAAACACATTGTTCTGGCCGGTCAAAGATATTCGCCTGTTGCCGGATATTGCCGGTAAAAAAGGGTACGTGCTGCGCCTTACGACAGACCCTTTAGCGCGACTGTATCTAACCGATCGCAGTCTAATGACGTATCTGCCGTCAGCGCATAGCAAGACACCAGGCAAGGGCCGTCGCAAGCTATTACTTTGGGCTCTGGCGGCTATTGCGGCAGTAGCGCTGCAAATTGCTGTGTTGGTACCGCTGCTGGCTGATCGCTTGGCTGCATTTATTCCTCCATCGGGTGAGAGGGCGTTGGGGGCCGCTACGCTTGATCAGGTGCGGCGGGTGCTGGACGACACAGGTCTCGACCCTTTGGCCTATTGCGAGAACCCTGCTGGGGTAGCTGCACTGACCCAAATGACCACATCCCTGAACCAAGGTGATGATCGCCTAGAGAACCTGAGCGTTCACGTGCTTGATCATCCGATGAAAAACGGGTTCGCGCTACCAGGTGGGTATATCGTGCTGTTTCGCGGGTTGATCGACCAGGCCGAAAACCCTGACCAGATTGCAGCCGTTCTTGCGCATGAAATGGGCCATGTCTCGACACGAGACCCGACGCGGCATGCGTTGCGCTCGGCTGGGTCTATCGGGGTGCTCGGGCTGGTGTTTGGCGATTTCGCCGGCGGAGCAGCGGTGTTATTTTTGACGGAGCGGCTGATAAGTGCACGCTATAGCCAGCAGGCAGAAACTGAAGCGGACACATTCGGATACACCCGGTTGGACGCCGCGAATGTTTCTCCCGCCGTTATGGGCGACATGTTTGATCTCCTGCGCGAAGCAGGGGGCGACGCCAATCAATTATTGGCGCATTTTCTAAGTCATCCCATGCTGTCACAACGCATAGACGCAGCACGGGCCGCAGCAGACGCATCCAGTAATTATGCCCCGATTTTGGACGGCACAGCTTGGGCCGCTTTGCAGAAAATCTGCGACTAGAGCGGGTCCGCCTTCAACCAGACCCCACCATCGGGACGCAGAGTCAGAATCATTACGGGTTCGGGGTCCTTGCCGGGTACGGGGGTAAATCTGAATCGAGACAAAAGCGTCGCAAGAATGATCACTGCCTCTTGCAGGGCAAAGCTTGCCCCGATGCAAATGCGCGGGCCGTCCCCAAAGGGTAAATAAGCGTAGCGGTCGATATTCTTGCGATCATCGAATCGTTCAGGACGAAAGGCGTCGGGGTCGTCCCAAAGCAACTTGTTACGCCCTAATGCATAAATTGGAATCATTACCGTATCGCCGGTTCGTATTTCGCGGCCTCCCAGTGTGTCTGGCTTGCGTGCGGTGCGCGAGATGATACCCGCAGGTGGGTACAGCCGTAGCGCTTCGTCGATAATTTGCCGTATATAGGGCAGGTTTTCCACGTCAGAACCGGTTGCCGCGCGCCCTTGAAGGACTGACTGCGCTTCCGCGCGTGCCTTTTCCTGGGCGGTCTGATCAAAGCCCATCAGATACAGCGACCATGACAGTGTAAGCGCGGTCGTCTCGTGGCCGGCCACGATGAAGGTCAACAAGTTGTCCCGCAGTTCAGCAGTATTCATCCGGCGCTTGGTTTTGGGGTCCTCACCTTGCAATAACAGGTCCAGCAGGTCGGGGGTGCCGGTGTTGCCGCGCCGGGAACGATCGTCGATTGCCCTGTCAGCGACCTGCTTCATCTCGCGCAGCGCCTTGCCGGACGTAATGCGGCCCGGGCGGGGGACCCAATCAGGAAAGCCCAAGATATCGAATAGGCTGATCTTGCCCGCTTCGGCAATATAGTCATCAATCGCCCCGTGCACCGCATTGCGATTGAAAGTATCGTCGCCAGAAAACGTCACATCCGAGATAACATCGAATGTTGTAGTGACCATTTCGCCCAAGAAATCAATCGCGCGTGGCCCGGCTTGCGCGATACGTGCGCAAGAACGTTCGGCCGCTGCAGTCATGATCGGGGCAAGGTTAAGCATGTTGCGATGGGAAAAGGCCGGTGCCGCCGCGCGGCGCTGCCACCGCCAATGCGCCCCCTCTGCAATAAATAGGGAATCACCAATGGCCGGTTTTAACAAATTCTTGGTTACAAGCGATTTAGGGTAATCATCGAGACGGTCCAGCAGGATCTCACGGATGGCCGTAGGGTCCATCACCATGTGCCAACGCTTACCGGTCTTGCCAGACACCATCGGTTGCGTGGTCGCGATTTGCGGTATGATGCTCAGGATATTGCGTCGGGCCATCGACAGGCTCTTGAGGATACCCCACGGCTCAGTGACCAAGGGCACGCGGACGGGCAGGTGGGTAGTCATTTCACATCCCTTTCGCTGTTTTCCTTTAAGATAGTATTATCACCCCATAGGGATCGCGGCAAAACATTGCACCATTTTCGACCATGCGCTATCGCATTGCGTATCTTTGCGCCGGGGAGGCCCCAAATGTTTCGTATATTAGCTATCTTGATGAGTTTCGGGGCGTTGGTCGCCTGTAACGGAGCCGCCGACCTTGATAAGGCTCCCGTGCCTTTGGGAGATTTTAAGCTTTATCACAACATCGTAGTAGCACCTAAGGTCCAAAAGTTGCCGATTAGCCGCGAGGTGAGCGAAGAAGCTCTGACTACCGCCGTCAAGAATGCCATAGCAGAAAGGTTTGATCGCTATGACGGAAAGCGCAAGTATCACTTTGGAGTGAGTTTAGAGGGTTATGTTCTGGCCCCTCCGGGGATCCCGCTTGTCTTGGCCCCGAAGTCCCTCATGATCTTGAACTTGACGGTTTGGGATGACGCTTCCGGCACCAAGCTTAATGCTGAGCCGAAGCAGATAACCGTTTTTGAATCGTTCGACCAAGGGCCGATTGTTGGCTCGGGGTATACCAAGACGGCGGAAGAACAGCTGAAAAATCTGAGCCAGAACGCCGCGAAATCTATCGAGAACTATCTGGTAAAGCAGAATGAAGCCGAAGGATGGTTCAACCGCCCACTTGATGCAGTCATAACGCGCGTTCCTAAGAAGCAATAATAAACAATATCTTAGGCAAAGGTTGAGAGATTGACCATCAAACGCTTGATTTTATGCTTCAGACCCAATACATCGCCCGCCAGATAGGGTTGGGTCTGGTAACAGGCCCTCAGTATAAAGGGCTGCACCATGGCTAAGGCAAAGTTTGAACGTAATAAACCACACGTTAACATCGGCACGATTGGTCACGTTGACCACGGCAAGACGACGTTGACGGCTGCGATCACCAAGTATTTCGGCGACTTCCGCGCCTATGACCAGATTGACGGA
>DRFG01000172.1 GCA_011050655.1 Roseobacter sp. | reverse complement strand
TCGCGGATTTCGCGTTGTCGGATCGTCATCTTGTCGATGCTGCGGGTGATCTCTCTTACGTCCCAAGGCCGGGGCTTGCGCAGCTTGATACCGCCATCCTTGCCGACCAGTACCAACATGAAACCACGCGGGCGCATTTTTAGTCGCAAGGCACTGCGCGCGGCGGGGTCTGTATCGGTCAAGACGACTACATCGCGCTCCAGTAAATCCTGGGGTTGCTCTCGCAATAATTCCATCTGTACACGGAATGCAGGGTCATCTTCGCTGTTAGCGAATACCAAAACGGGTCTTTTTTTCCAGAGAAATTCGCTCAAATCAGCCATATCTGCTGGGGCGAACAATTCAGGTGGCGGTGTCTCGGGTATCGTTTGGGATGCCGTAGAGGTGGCAAACAATGCTGCAAAAACAACGGTGATTACACGTTTCATTTTTTCTCCTGTTCGTACGAATATAACCTTCATCAACAAGATTACGATATGCAATCCCACCCAGAGTGGGATTAAGCTTTGTGCAACAGGTTTTGGCTCATGACTTGGGGGGTTACCCTTGGCGGGCCGGATCGGGCGGCCCCTCGGCAAAGATTGGGCTATAGGCTGATGGATATTTTTCTGCATGTTGGTGCGCACCGTACGGCAACCACTAGTTTTCAACATTATTTGCAAGCCAACGCGGGGCTGATAGAGGCCTTGGGCATAAGGGTCTGGGGGCCCAGCCAAGCTCGCAATGGATTATTTTCAGGGATCTTCCCGAAATTCCGTTCGGCCCCAAACCCCATTTCGGTAAAGCGAGCTTGCGGCCGAGTGTCACTGCAACTTGAAAACCTCAGCTACGCGGGAACGTCAAAGCTTTTAATCTCCGAAGAAAACATGATCGGATCCGCACGGCACTGTGTGCGTAACGCTATGTTGTATCCGGCAATCGGTGAACGTATGGCGCGGTTTGACGAAATTTTCGGGCACCGTCTGAAGCGTGTCATGCTAACGTTACGCGCACCCGATATGTGGTGGTCCTCGGCCATTGCCTACACAGTGTCGCGGGGCCACACGGTCCCTGATCAGGCGGCGTTTGCTTCTATCGCAGCCTCACCACGCAGTTGGCGCGATGTCATTACCGATTTGGCCTGCGCTCTGCCGGATACAGAAATTCAAGTCAGCACCTTCGAAGAATACGCTGGCCGCCCCGACGCTTTGTTCGCTCGGATCACCGATGAACCTGCGCCGCCAAACACCCAGACGTTCTGGCGCAACCGCACCCCCGACCTGCCAGCGCTGCGAGGGTTGCTGGCGCAGTACGGCAAGCCGCAAAACGCATTGCCGCTGACGACTTGTGGGCGCTGGCAACCGTTCAATGATGCCCAAACGCACGCAATGCGTGAGACTTATGCAGATGATCTGTTCTGGCTGGCAGCCGGGGCCGATGGTCTTGCCACACTGACAGTGGATCCGACCCGTAAAAGAGCAGGCGCAAGTCAGCCACCGGGCGAATTGAAAAAAGGACACAACAATGACAGCCGACAAAGAAAAATGGCATAATCTGGCCGAAGCAGAACTACGCGGCCGCAGCGTCGACGACCTGACGTGGGATACGTTAGAAGGCATCGCCGTTAAGCCGCTATATACCGCCGAGGATATGGCGGGCGTGGACCATCTGGGCGGTATCCCCGGTGCGGCTCCCTTCACGCGGGGGGTAAAGGCCACGATGTACGCCGGCCGACCCTGGACAATCCGCCAATACGCCGGGTTTTCGACGGCAGAAGAATCAAATGCATTTTATCGTCGCGCTTTGGCGGCAGGGCAACAGGGTGTCTCTGTGGCATTCGATCTGGCTACGCATCGTGGATACGACAGTGACCACCCGCGGGTAGAAGGGGACGTCGGCAAAGCCGGAGTCGCCATCGACAGCGTGGAAGACATGAAGATCCTTTTCGACGGCATTCCGCTTGATAAAGTGTCAGTGTCGATGACGATGAATGGTGCGGTCATCCCTATCCTGGCCAATTTTATTGTGGCGGGAGAAGAGCAGGGGCACGACAAAACGGTGCTTTCGGGCACTATTCAGAATGACATTCTCAAGGAATTCATGGTCCGCAACACGTATATCTATCCGCCCGAACCGTCGATGAAGATTATTGGTGATATTATCGAATACACCTCTGATCATATGCCTAAATTCAACTCAATATCGATCTCCGGTTACCACATGCAGGAAGCCGGGGCGAACCTGGTCCAGGAATTGGCATTCACCCTAGCGGACGGACGCGAATATGTACGTACCGCCATTGCCGCAGGAATGGATGTTGATCGATTTGCGCCAAGGTTGAGCTTTTTCTTCTGCATTGGCATGAATTTCTTCATGGAGGCCGCTAAGCTTCGCGCGGCTCGTCTGCTTTGGTCGCGGATCATGGCGGAATTCGAACCCAAGAACCCTAAATCTTCGATGCTGCGCACCCATTGCCAAACCTCGGGGGTGAGCTTGCAAGAGCAGGACCCCTATAACAATGTGATCCGAACCGCATACGAAGCCATGAGCGCGGTACTTGGCGGGACACAATCGCTTCACACCAACGCGCTTGACGAAGCCATAGCGCTGCCGACCGAGTTTTCCTCGCGGATTGCCCGAAACACTCAGTTAATCTTGCAGGAAGAAACCGGCATAACCAACGTCGTTGACCCGCTTGCGGGCAGTTATTATGTAGAAAAGCTGACCCACGATTTGGCCGACGCGGCGTGGAAACTGATCGAAGACGTTGAAGAATTAGGGGGTATGACCAAAGCCGTCGCCACCGGCATGCCCAAACTGCGCATCGAAGAAGCAGCAGCCAACCGGCAGGCAAAGATAGATCGGGGCACCGACGTGATTGTCGGGGTAAATAAATATCGCCGCGAGACCGAAGACGCGATCGATATTCTTGACGTGGATAATGTGGCGGTACGGGATAGCCAGATCAAAAGGCTGGACACAATTCGCGCGTCCCGAGACGAAACAGTCTGCTCTGCGACGCTTGCCGAACTGACGCGCCGCACGATAGAGGGCGGAAACCTTTTGGAAGCCGCCGTCGAAGCCGCCCGTGCCCGCGCTACCGTAGGAGAAATCAGCATGGCTATGGAAGAAACGTTCGGACGCCATCGTGCCGAGGTGAAAACCCTCGCTGGCGTCTATGGAGCCGCATATGAGGGCGATAGCGGATTTGCGGAAATTCAGAAATCTGTAGAAGATTTCGCCCAGACGGAAGGCAGGCGCCCCCGAATGTTGGTCGTGAAAATGGGGCAGGACGGGCATGACCGTGGCGCTAAGGTCATTGCAACGGCCTTTGCTGATATCGGGTTTGACGTAGATGTGGGGCCGCTGTTTCAGACCCCGGCAGAGGCTGCACAAGATGCTGTCGACAATGACGTACATGTTATCGGCATTTCGTCGCAAGCTGCCGGCCACAAAACGCTTGCACCGCAGTTGATCAAAGCGCTGAAAGAGGCCGGAGCCGAAGATATTCTGGTGATCTGTGGGGGGGTTATTCCTCAGCAGGATTATAAATTTCTGTATGATGCAGGGGTCAAGGCAATTTTCGGGCCCGGCACCAACATTCCGAATGCCGCACAGGATATTTTGAAATTGATCCGCGCGGCCCGCAAGTGAAACCCCGATGAGGGGGCTGTCGGCCCCCTCAAACTCCCCCGAGGATATTTGACCATTTGGAAAATAGGATGAAGCTGGAACTGGATCATATTGCGGTGGCGGGGGAGACTTTGCAGCAAGCAACTGAACATGTGGCGCAAACCTTGGACGTAGCGATGCAATCCGGGGGCGAACACGCTGTTTTTCATACTCATAATACACTCTTGGGATTGGCGGACGGGCTGTATCTTGAGGCAATCGCGATTAACCCGGACGCGCCTGCGCCTGCTTGTGCACGGTGGTTTGACCTTGATCGTTTTTCGGGGAAGGCACGGTTAACCAACTGGATCTGTCGATGTGACGATCTTGACGCTGCGCTCGAGATGTTACCACAGGGTTTCGGGCGACCGGTGTATATTGAGCGGGGAGACCTGCGTTGGCGTATGGCCGTGCCAGAGTCCGGGGTGCTCCCTTATGATAATTGTGCTCCGGCATTGATGGAATGGCTGGGAGACCTGCGCCCGATGCACAGGCTTACCACGTGCGACAGTCGATTGCAGATGCTGGAAGTGCGTCATCCGCAGGCGTCTGATATCGCCGCGTTGTTGGCACCCTACCTGCACGATCCGCGTGTAACCTTCGCGGTGGGACAACCTCGGTTATCGGCGCATTTTAAGACACCTATGGGGGATCGAACCTTGTCATGAGAATACGTGGTGCACGGCCAGACGATGCCGAAGCTTTGGCCGCGATATGGAATGTTATGATACGGGAGACTTTATTCACATTCACTGTCGAGGAGAAAAGCCCCGATGGAATCGCGGCAATGATCAATGATCGACCGGATGCATTTTGGGTGGCGGACGCAGGGGGACTGATTGGGTTTGTCACGTATGGCCAATTCCGTGCCGGACCTGGTTATGCCGCGAGCGTAGAACACAGCATTGTATTAACAAAGGTGGCGCAGGGCCGCGGGATCGGGCGCGCCTTGATGACCAAGGCTTTTGATAGTGCGGCGCAGCAAGGGTGTCACGTTATGATAGCGGCGATCAGTGGGGCTAATCCCGGTGCGGTGGCATTTCACGACGCCTTGGGATTTCTTCCCGTTGGACGGCTGCCAGAGGTAGGGCGCAAACGCGACCAGTGGATAGATTTAATTTTGATGCAGAAAATGCTGAGCGGGCGCTGACTTCCTGCACGGGGGGTATTATGGTTGATCCTATGTCTATTTGGTCTCGTATTACTGAAGCATTATCGGCCCTTACCGCAGGTGAGTCGCTTGCGTCTGTGTTTGACAAGTTGCGTAGCCCGCCTGAGCGGTCCGTTGCATTTACCATTGCTGTCATCGCTTTGGGTGCCAAGATGGCCAAAGCAGACGGGCAAGTCACCCGTGACGAGGTGACTGCCTTTCGCGAAGTGTTTCAGATTGCCGATGCAGATCAGCAAGGGGCGGCACGCGTCTTTAACCTTGCTCGTCAAGATGTTGCCGGTTTTGAGGATTACGCCACACGGATCGCCCAGATGTTCGAGGGTCAGCCCGAGATGCTGCGTGATCTGGTAGAGGGATTGTTTCATATTGCCATGGCGGACGGCCAATATCATCCGAATGAAGACGCCTTTTTGGCCCGTGTTGCCGAAATATTTGCTATGGATGAAAGTGATTTTGCGTCGCTGCGTGCGCGTTTTGTTCCTGATACATCGCCGCTTCCGCATACGGTATTGGGTATCAGTCCCAATGCCACATTCGAGCAGGCGCGATCGGCGTGGCGTAAGTTGGTCCGTGATAATCACCCCGACGTGTTGGTCGCGCGGGGACTGCCGCAAGAGGCGGTCGCGATTGCCCAAAAGCGTATGATTGATATCAACCGCGCGTGGGAAACATGGTCTGGCAAAAGCCGCTGATGCGGGTCGCCACCTATAATGTCGAATGGTTTACCAACCTGTTTGATGAACAGAATCAGCTTTTCAACGATATGGCGTGGTCGGGGCGTCGCGACGTGACCCGCGCGCAGCAGACAGAGGCCTTGGGCGTCGTGTTTGCAGCAATTGACGCTGACGCGGTGATGATTATCGAAGCGCCGGATCAGAATCGAAAAAGCAATACTGTCGCGGCGTTGATGACCTTTGCCAGTGAATTTGGGTTACGGACGCGGAGTGCGGTGATGGGGTTTGCCAACGACACCCAACAGGAAATCGCGTTGTTGTATGACCCTGACAAACTTTCCGCCATCCACACCCCGGGTGGGGAAGCTACTGGTGAGCACGGGGCTGTCGGGGCCCCCCGCTTTGACGGAACTTTGCGTATCGACCTTGATATCGATGCCACAGAAGATTTGGTTCATTTTTCGAAACCACCGCTGGAGCTCAGAGTGGAAACGCAGACGGGATTCGTTTTCCAGATGATCGGGGCTCATTTGAAATCCAAGGCACCACATGGGGCAAAAACACCGCAAGACGTCTTGCGCATCGGGATTTCCAACCGGCGCAAGCAATTGGCACAGGCAATTTGGCTACGCCGACGTATCGACGCGCATTTGGATGAAGGCAGCGCCGTTATGCTGCTGGGTGATTTGAATGACGGACCGGGGTTGGACAGTTTCGAGGATCTTTTTGGCCGATCTTCCGTTGAAATTGTATTGGGCCACCGGAGCTCTAGGGCGCTGAGAGACCCCCACGCAGCAAGAGCGTTGGAGCAGCGTATCGGTGCAACGCCTACTACATCGAGGTTTTGGATAGCGCCTGAAAACCGATACCTCCAAGCCTTATTGGACTATATCATGGTTAGCAAGGACTTCGACCTGCGTGCACCAAGTTGGCGGATATGGCACCCATTTGATGACCCGCAATGCTGGTCAAACCAGCGCTTGCGCAATGCGCTTATCGCGGCGTCAGATCATTTTCCGGTCACTATTGATTTTGACGATGAATTCATCGCGCAAGGAGGCTATAGTGAAAAAGCTTAGAAAGGGCATGGTTGGGCAAATGAAATATATCATCTTGAGCGTTGCCTTGTTGGCGCAGCCGAACATTGCGCTTGCTGAAGACAACGAACCTTCCGGCTTGTCCTTGATGGGACGGGGCGCAAAAGATTTTTTCGACGGGATGAAGCAGGAAATGGCACCTGCCATCGAAGGTTTGTCAGATTTGGGAAGCAAGGTCAGCCCAGCATTACGCAATTTTACCGCGCAGATGGGGCCTGCCTTTACGGAACTGCTAAACGATGTCGAAGACTGGAGCGTTTATGAGCCGCCGCAGAGGATGCCCAACGGTGATATCTTGATCAAACGCAAACCTGAACCGCCCGCACAAGAAGCGCCACCAGTGATTTTGCTGGAAGAGGTACCTCAGGTTGACCTTTGAAAGGTCAGTAGTTGGATCAGGATTTTCCGGTTCTCAAATGAACCTCGGCACCAAGCGATGAAGCGAGCGAGTTGAACCTGGCTTCGGCAACTTCTCCGAACAGGGCAATCATGTCATTGGGTAACCAAAGTTCCAGAATTTTCTTTTTGGGAAACCAGCGCAACGTGCTTCGCTGATCGTCCTTGTTCATCCACATCATCGCACCGAAACGCATGGCTTTACCTAAAATCTCGGCCTCGTCACGCGTTTTTTCGTCAACCATTTGATACAGGTCTTCGAAACGGGTATTCTCGCGTTTGTTCGAATACCTGTGCAATAGAGCGAGGCCCAGATAGATGCGTTCTGAATGTTTCAATCCCCCAAGATTGGCGCGGGTCGCATTGTCAAAGCACACTTCGGCGCGATAATCGGGATGCGCACGCCAACTGACATCGTGAAGCAGGCAAGCGGCCTTTACCAAGCGTTTACGTTGCGGTGGTGCCGCCTTGTAAAGCGGTAGGATGAAATCATATAACACCTTGCCAAAACCGGGCGTGCGGGCGTCTTTGGCTTCGGCGAACCGGCAGGCTTCTATTAATGGATCACGGTCGCGCAACCGTTGTGGCATCTGTTCGTAAAGCATACCTTCACGAATGCCATAGCTGGAAATGGCTATATCTTTGGGTTTGAAGGTCTTGACCAGACGGGACAGGACTTCGGCTGCATAGGGAACCAACGCCATTCGGCTGGAAGAAACTCCGCTGATTTGTCGCAGTTCGTCGAGATCATATTTCTGTATGTGCTTGACGGTTTCGCGCACAGATTTCGCCGTCATGCGATATTCATGCAGCACGTGGAGCGGATAGCCCCGGCGCACCATATCAATCCGCGCAATTGCACGCCATGAACCGCCGACCAAAAATAGCCGGTCGCGTTGCGCGCCCATCTTTTTTGTGAGGGCCTCCATGGTATCCTTAATATGCGCCTCGCGGGCCTTGGCACCTCCACTGATATCGCGAAGCTTCAACGGCCCAAGTGTAGAGCTGACCCGTTTGCCGACACGGCCACCGGAAATTTCTGCCAGCTCCATCGAAGATCCGCCGATGTCGCACACTAGCCCGTAAGCCCCTGGCCAGCCCAACAATACACCTTGCGCCGACAGCCGGGCTTCTTCCTCTCCGTCGATGACCCATATCTTGAGGCCGGTTTCACGCTGCACCTCATCGCAAAACTCACGCCCGTCCGACGCGTCACGCACAGCCGCCGTCGCGACCACCGAAAGCTCGGAAAGCCCCATGCGTTCGGCCAACTTGCTGAAACGGCGCATCGCGGACAAGGCACGCACCCGTCCGGTTGGAGATAGGTGACCGGTTTCCGCCATACCTGCGCCCAAAGCACACATAATTTTTTCGTTGTAGAAATACGCCGGCGACCGGGCAGCGCCGTCGAATACCACCAAGCGCACCGAATTCGAACCAACGTCAACCACGCCAACGCGTGCCAAAGCCCGCGCGGAAGGGTCCAGAAAGAGCGGTTTACCAAATAGCCCCAAATCAGCCACCCCGGTTTCGGGCACGAGAGAGGGAGGAGGACTGTCGGTTCTATCTGCCACGGACGCTCCTGCGAGGCTTTAGTTGACGGGTAAATTGGCGTAGCGGGGGGGTAAGGTCAATCACTAACGTCGGCGCGGCCAGAATGACAGAGCCGGTATGGAGCTGAAACATACCTAGCTTGATTGAGGTACCCGCGTGGATAAAACTGCCGGGATCGCGGAGGAGAGGTGCGCCTTCGGCGAGAGTTTTCTGGGCAAAATGAAATGATCAATCTTCCGCATGGGTGAGCATTGGCACATCAGATGCCCCCGCTGATCCGCGCCCTGAAAGGGAGGGGTTTTCCATAAAGAAGCGATGGCAATTAAACGCGAATGTGCCCTCTTCGAGGGCGGGTCGAGAAAAGCTGCCATCAGGAGCCATAACCCAGCTTTGCGCGACATCAGCAAGGTTGGCTGCCATGATTTGGCTGGTGATCTGGGCTTTGACGGTGGCATTTTCAATTTCGACCAAGGTTTCTACACGTCGGGTCAGGTTGCGGCCCATCCAGTCGGCCGAGGAGATGAAAACCCTAGCTTTCTTGTGGGGCAGCCCGAAACCGTTGCCGAAACAAACGATGCGGGAGTGTTCCAGAAAACGCCCGACAATGGATTTCACGCGTATATTTTCGGACAATCCTTTTATACCCGGACGTAAGCCACAGATGCCTCGTATAACCAGGCTGATCTTGACCCCCGCTTGGGATGCGGCATAGAGAGCATCAATGACGTCGGCATCTACGATAGAGTTCATTTTCGCCCATATCTCGGCGGGTTTTCCGGCGGTGGCGTGTTTTGCCTCGGCGTCGATCATCGCAAGCAGACGCGGTTTCAAGGTAATGGGAGAGATCGCCAAGTTATCCAGCCTGTCGGGCTGCGCGTATCCAGACAGATAATTGAATACTTTTGTAGCGTCGCGGCCAAGTTTCTGGTCGCAGGTAAACAGCGATAGGTCAGTGTAGATACGGGCCGTAATCGGGTGATAATTGCCGGTTCCATAGTGCGTATAAGTAACCAGTTGGTCGCCTTCGCGTCGCACGACCGTAGAGATTTTGGCATGGGTTTTAAGATCGATGAACCCATAAACCACGTGGGCACCGGCGCGTTCCAACCGACGGGATTGGCGAATGTTGGCGGCTTCGTCAAAGCGGGCTTTCAGTTCGACCAAGGCGGTGACCGATTTGCCATCTTCGGCAGCTTCGCATAGGGCTTCGACAATCGGACTGTCCCGGGAGGTACGGTAAAGCGTTTGCTTTATCGCGACGACATTGGGGTCACGCGCCGCCTGCGCCAAAAACCGCACGACCATGTCGAAGGTTTCATAGGGGTGGTGCAAAAGCATGTCCTTGGAACGGATTGCCGCGAACATGTCGCCGTCGTGGTCTTGAACCCTTTCGGGGATGCGAGGGGTAAACAGCGGCCAGAGTAGATCGGGGCGGCTGTCAATCACCAGCTCGGAAAGGTCGTTGATGCCGATCATTCCGTCCAGTTCGATGACGTCTTGCGGACGTACCCCGAGTTCGGCCATCACTACGGACTTCAGTTTTTCCGGGGCACCTGCGGAATGGGTAAGCCGTACGACTTCGCCACGGCGTCGGCGTTTCAGCGCCACCTCGAATTCGCGCACCAGATCTTCGGCTTCGTCTTCGACTTCAAGATCGCTGTCGCGCAGCACCCGAAATTCAAAATGTGCCTTGAGCTTATAACCGGGAAACAGGCCGGGGATGTTGAGAACCAGCAAGTCTTCGAGCGGGAGGAAACGGTGGCATCCATCCGGTGCCGGCAGGGCTACGAAACGGTCAATCTGTGCCGGTATCGGCAACAGCGCCTGTAACGGGCGCTTATCAGCGCTGCGTTCCAGTTGCAGCGCCAAGGCATAGCCCGTGTTGGGGATGAAGGGGAATGGATGGGCCGGGTCGATCGCCAAAGGCGACAAAACGGCGAAAACCTGATTCAGGAAGACATCCTCCAGATAGGCACGGTCGTTGTCGTCAAGGTCGGCGGCCCGTTCCAACATGATGTTGTGTCGGTCCATTTCGCCCATGAGATCAAGCAGAACCCGTTGTTGGGTCATCATAAGCTTGCGCGCATCTTCGTTGATAAGAACCAATTGTTCGGCGGGCGTCAGGCCATCGGCGGCAGGGGTCATGTTGCCCGCTTGGGCCAATTCGCGTAATCCTGCCACGCGTACGGTATAAAATTCGTCCAGATTTCCGGCGGAAATTGATAAAAATCGCAACCGTTCCAACAAAGGTACCCGGACATTTTTAGCTTCTTCTAGGACGCGCCAATTAAAGCCCAGCCAGCTGAGTTCGCGGTTGTAAAAGCGGCCGGGGCCGGTTGCATCAAGATCAGGAAGATCTTGGGCCGCCGGAAACGGAGCCTCTAGGAAATCTGCGTGCGTCATGCCGGCCTTATGGTGTTGGAATGTAACGGGTTTGCTACAAATTTCGGTCAGTATCGCGCGGCTCAGACGTACTTGTCTAGTACTTGCGCAGCCAGGCCACGGGTCACGGGCTTTTTCTGTGCAAGGCTCGCCTTGTCGAGGGCTGATACTAGATTCCCTGCTGCCGCGAAGGATCGATGCATTCGCGGGAGCAAATAAGGGATCAGGTCAGGTTTAGGCGTTAGTTGTCGATCTGCCAACAACTTGACCAGAACTGCGGTAAGCAAGACATCATCCGGTGCTTCAAGCGCCGCCGTAGGTGAAGCGCGCATTCGGCTTGTCAAATCGGGTAACCTTAGGTTCCAGCCGCTGATCGGGGCTGTTCCCGTCAATAGCAGGCTGTGGCCTTCCGCGAGCAACAGATTATGTAGGTGGAATAACGCCGTTTCAGTACGATCTTGACCGGCGATGCCGGGGACGTTTTCAACGGCCAGATTGCTTTGGCAAAGGCCGGGAATATCCGCGGTTTCCAGCATGTTGGCGTCGATTATCCGAGCGTTGGCCAAGTTTGCCCACACGTGGACAAGGTGGGTCTTGCCGGCTCCTTGAGGGCCGGTCAGTATCAGCTTGCCTCCGGCCCAGGTTTGCCAGCCGTCAATCATCGCCGCAGCAATGGCGTTGGAAGGGGCGATGAAGAAATCTTCGCGCCCCAATGCGGTGCGGCTGGGAAGCGCCAGGCCAAGCTGTTGTGCCATATCAGTCTGCCGATTCATCCAGTGACGTCGCGGGGGCACCCTTGTAAAGCTCACTTTGTCGATACTGTTCGGTTGCGAAGCGGGCGATGACCCCCAAGGCCGCCGCAATCGGCACTGCTGCCAGCATGCCGACGAATCCAAAGAGCGAACCGAACACAGACAATGCCAAAATCAACCAAACCGGGTGCAGCCCGACGGAATCGCCTACGAGTTTCGGTGTGAGAAAATTGCCTTCGACGATTTGGCCCACCACGAAGATACCCGCCACCAATCCGATGGAGAACCAATCCCCCCAGAATTGGAAAAGCGCAAGCCCGATCGCCAAAGTCCCACCAAGCATGGCCCCAAGGTAGGGGATGAAGGTAACCAGCCCGGCGATAAACCCGACGATGAGGCCGAACTGTAGCCCGACAAGCATTAAGGCGACGGCGTAATACGTGCCAAGGATCAGTGAAACGGTGCCCATACCGCGAATGAAACCGGCGAGGGTTTTGTCTATGTCGCGGGCCAATCTGCGAATTGTCGGTGCATGATCGCGTGGCAGCAGGCTGTCTATCTTGGCGACCATGCGGTCCCAATCCAGCAAAAGATAAACGGCTACCACTGGGACAATTACAAATAGAATAAGCAGGTTCAGCAATGAAGCCGCCGAAGCCACGGCGGTATTGAACAGCTCTCCGCCCCGTTCCTGTACCGTCGCTCCGATAGAATTGACTGAGCTGCGCAAAGATGATTCCTGATCCAGAAGCGTGGGAAACCGTTCTGTAAGAAAGTTGATAAAGTTCTTAGCAAGTTCGGGTGCCACCGCGACGAGGTTGCCGGCCTGGTTGATCAGGGTGGGGACCACCAGCACGGCCATCAGGACAAAGATCATCAAGGCCACCAAAGTAATGACCATGGTTGCCATTGTTCGGCTGAGCCCCAATGTTTCGAGCCTATCTGCCACCGGGTCGAGAAAATATGCAATCGCCGCGCCGATTATGAAGGGCAAAAGCATATCGCCTGCGAACCACAGTATTACCAGCAGTACCGCCCCCGCGATGCCCCAGTATTTCATATGATCATTGTTCGGCGTTGCCATGTGGTGTCCTTGTGACCGGTTTAAACTGACATTGCGCAATAAGAGCAGTTTTTCAAGGGTCGTGATAGGTCGTGATAGGTCGTGAGCGGTTGCGCGTGTTGAGGCGGCAGAGCCTCCGGCGGGGATTTAAGGCCATTTGGAATGGGGCGGCGGCTCTAGTGGATGCGGACGTTCTGGGCGCGTAGGGCCTGTTGCATAGTCTCAATCGAGATTTGATCGAGTTCGCACCGATCAGTGATGGCAAGTGCTGCGGCAATGCCTGCGCCTTGGCCGGTTACCGCGCAACAGGCCATGTTACGGGTGGCGGCATGGGCGATCTTGTCGCCTCCTATGGCGCGGCCCACGACCAGCAGGTTCCTGACGTTTTTGGGCAGCATGGCACGATAGGGAATGTGCATGTAGCGACCCGTCGTCGGGATGATCAAAACGCCGTACCCGTCGATAAATTCGGGATAAATGCCGATGCTGTCATCAAAGCGGGCCTGTTGGCGCACGTCGGTTTCGGTCATGTTGTACTGCGCATCAATCTTGCGGGTGTCGCGGATGCCGATGCTCATGCCGAAATTGCGCAGACGCGCCGTGGCGCAGCCGGGGGTGTAGGCCTTGAGTGCATCAATGGCGTGCATGGCCTGAGCGCGGCCTTCCATTTCGAAGCGCGTCATGCTGTCGGGGTCGGTGCCGTCGCATTCGGCGAGGTGCACGAGATTCATGTAGGTCATTTCGCCGCTGTCGTGCACAGCCCCCCAAGTGCCGCCGATGGTGTTGAGATTGGCAGGCATTCTGCCGTCACGGATCGCTTGGGCAAAGGGTTTGGCAAGGAATGGCGAGAACATTGCGTCTTCTTTGCCGTCGGTTTCAACCACCCATTCGCCGGTGGACCAGTTCGCGTAGGTTTGCGGATCTTCCTTTACGCCCGCCATGAAGGCGGCCTTGTCGACGCCAGCGATGTGAAACATGACGGATGCCGCCTGCATTTCCTCGACCGGGTTTTTGTGAGTAGGCGCGCCTGCGCGGTATGCAACATCAGCATCGCCTGTGGCGTCGATCACGATTTTGGCCAAAATCGCCTCGCGGCCGGCTTTCGATTCGACGATGATACCCTTGATAGCGTCGCCGTCCATGATCGGGGAGACGAACTGGCGGTGCAGCATCGGGTGAATACCTGCTTCCTCTATCAGACGGTCGGCGACCAGTTTGAACCCTTCGCTGTCCAGCTCATAGCTTAGCGATTGGGATTCAGGGCTGGCGGCCCCCATGGCTTTGGCGCGATCTTCGAATTCCCAGCCGATGCCGCCGGCCTCAATCGTTTGCTCGTGGCGATACCAAGCAAAGCCTTCGACGCCCACGACCGTGATATTGCCACCGAAACATCCAAACCGATCAAGTAACGTGACCTCGGCCCCGGCGCGTGCCGCCGCTAGGGCGGCGGCCAGACCACCCGGGCCAGAGCCGACAACAAGCACCCCAGTCCGGTGGATAACGGGGGTTTCGCGCGCGGGTTCGAAGATGCTGGTCATGGCTGCTTCCGGTGTTGTCGTGTTATATAGGTTAACCGATAATTGATGGGTCAATCAAGGAAGGTCCTGCTTGACAACCCAACGTACCAAGCGGCTTTTTGTCGGTAATTAAAGGGAGTTCGAAGATGCGCAGTGATTTTGACCGGGAATTGGAAGACCGTTTGGTGCGGTACGCGGCAATCGACAGTCAGAGCGATGAGGCCAGCCCCGGCAGCCCGAGTACTAGCGTCCAACTGGATATGTCGCGGTTACTGGTGTCTGAGCTGAACGCCATGGGGGCCGTTGATGTGGAGTTGACTGATTATGGCGTAGTACTTGCCACGGTGCCCGCAACCGTCGAAGGCGCAGCCGTGATGGGGTGGTGCGCCCATGTCGACACTGCCCCGCAGTTCAACGCGACGGGGGTCAAGCCGGTGGTACATCGGGGTTATAACGGCGGTGACATCACGTTTGCCGATGCCCCTGATCTAAAGCTGTCACCCGCCAATTCACCCTATTTGGCGCAGAAACTGGGCGAGGATATCATCACGGCCAGCGGAACCACGCTATTGGGAGCCGATGACAAAGCGGGAGTGGCAATCATTATGACCGCCGCAAGGCACTTGTTGGAAAACCCTCAGATATCTCATGGTGCGGTGCGTCTTGCTTTTACCCCGGACGAGGAAATCGGGCGCGGGGTCGATCCGCTACTGCCAGCTGATTTCGGTTGCGATTTCGCCTATACATTCGATGGGTCTAAGCCCGGCGAGATCGAATACGAGAGTTTTTCGGCGGACGGGGCTGTGGTGACAATAACCGGAGTGTCCGCGCATCCGGGCTGGGCGAAGGATAAGATGGTGAACGCGCTGCATCTGGCGGCGAAGATTTTGATAACGCTGCCGCAGGCCACGATGACGCCCGAGACCACCCATGAGCGCGAAGGTTTCATTCACGCAACGACAATCAGGGGCGGCTCGTCAGAGGCGGAAATCAAGTTCATCCTGCGGGACTTCGAACGCGATGGGCTGGCGGCCAAGGGTGATTTATTGCGCAAGGTATGCGAAGCGGTGCAAGCCTCAGAGCCTCGGGCGGGGATACGCTGTGATATCACGCCCCAATACCGTAATATGCGGTATTGGCTAGAGAACGATATGACGCCGGTAGAGCTGGCACGAGACGCGGTCCGGGCAGTGGGGATGGAACCCGTATCAATTGCTATTCGAGGCGGTACGGACGGGTCGCGCCTGACTGAGATGGGCGTACCATGTCCAAACATATTTACCGGCATGCACGAGATACACGGGCCGCTGGAATGGATTTCCGTTCAGGATATGGCAAAGGCAACGCAGGTGGCGCTGGAACTGGCAATGCGTACTGCGACAATCCCCACGCCTAAATAGAAAACGCGGTGTTTCTACATCCTGGGGGATGATCTAAGCGGCTTAAACAGCTAAGTATCTCAGGTCTTGGTGATTGTTTCCCTCATGGCTTTGGCATAATCAGGTCTGAATTCACTCTGAGAGGATCATCATGCGTCTGTCCCGTTATTTTTTGCCTGTGCTCAAGGAAAACCCATCTGAAGCGCAGATTGTCAGCCATCGGCTGATGTTGCGAGCGGGCATGGTCAAGCAATCGGCGGCGGGGATCTATTCCTGGTTGCCGTTGGGCTTCAAGGTGCTGCGGAAGATTGAGAACATCGTGCACGAAGAACAACAGCGCGCAGGGCACATTCCCATGCTCATGCCAACGCTCCAATCTGCCGATCTATGGAAGGAATCGGGGCGCTATGATGCTTACGGTCCAGAGATGCTGCGCATTAAGGATCGTCAGGATCGGGACATGCTTTATGGCCCAACGAACGAAGAAATGATCACCGATATCTTTCGCAGCCACGTCGGATCATACAAAGATCTGCCGCTGACCTTGTATCATATCCAGTGGAAGTTCCGTGACGAAGTCCGTCCTCGATTTGGGGTGATGCGTGGGCGCGAGTTCTTGATGAAGGACGGATATAACTTTGACCTGACCAAAGAAGACGCATTGCACGCCTACAATCGCCACTTGGTCAGCTATTTGCGTAGCTATGAACGCATGGGTCTGCAAGCTATCCCGATGCGTGCAGATTCTGGGCCAATAGGCGGTGACGATACGCATGAATTCCTAGTGCTGGCCGAAACCGGAGAGTCGGAAGTGTTCTATGACAGCCAGATCACCGAGCTGAATTTCGGTGACCGCGAGATTGATTACGATTCGGTTGAACAGTGCCAATCTGTGCTTGAGGAGTTCACCTCACGTTACGCCCGCACGGATGAAACACATGACGCGGCCTTGTTCGACGAAATTCCAGAAGACCGGCGGCGCACTGCGCGTGGCATCGAAGTTGGCCAAATTTTCTATTTTGGTACAAAGTACTCCGAGCCCATGGGGGCTACGGTTCAGGGCCCCGATGGCAAACCCGTCCCGGTTCACATGGGGTCGCACGGGATCGGCGTCAGCCGCTTGGTCGGGGCGATCATTGAGGCAAGCCACGACGACAAAGGTATCATCTGGCCGGAAGGCGTCACGCCATTCCACGTCGGAATAGTCAACCTCAAGCAAGGCGACAATGAGGCGGACGGTGCGTGCGAAGCCTTGTATGACAGCCTAAAGGCGTTGGGTCTTGATCCGCTTTATGACGATCGGAATGAACGGGCGGGCGGCAAGTTTGCCACGATGGATCTGATCGGCATTCCGTGGCGTATCACGGTCGGTCCGCGCGGATTGAAGAACGGTGTGGTTGAATTGACCTCGCGGAGGACAGGCGAAAGCGAAGAGATGGCCCCAGAGACAGCCGTCGAACGGTTGGCGGGGATTTATAGCGGTATCGTTTAAACGCAGCAGGGGGGATTGAGAGATGGGAACAAAGACGTCTAGATCGACTGTTGCTTGGCCCCCATGATCCTTCGCGCGCTTACATTTGCTGGCGGGGTGGCCGGGGCTGTACTGGCCTCTCAATTTCCCGAGTATTCGCAGCAATATTTGCAAAGGCTCGGTGGTGCGGTGGATGCGTTGTACGAGGTCACTGCTGATTTCGACGCCAGCGCTCAGGCCGTAGGCATGTCGCGCGAAAAGGCTTTGGCGCAAATGACCGGTAGCCCCTTCATGGAGCGCCGTCGCAGGGACATGTCAGCGACATTCACGCGCTATGAAACTTTAAGCGATACGCTGCACAAGCTCGAGGGGCAGGGACCGTTCATGCGGGCTTACTACTTGCCGCGTATGAACGACCCGCATATTGCCAGAGCGGCATGGGGGGCTTTCCAGCCTGCGGTTCCGCTTGGTTTCGCCGGAGCGGTATTTGCGGGGTTTGGCTTCGTGATCGGCGTATTGGGGTTTGGCATCCTGTCACGGATGCTGGCAATGCCGTTCAATCGGCGCAGACACCGCAAGCAACTTCCATCCCACGATTGATATCCGGACCTAATGATTTTGACTTTTACCAACCCTTGCTCACCACTCGCGGCTTGACCCTATGCGGCTAAACCAGCAGGTTGCGCCCGATTGATCCTTGCCCGGAGACCCCCCTTGGCCAACCCAGTATCCAAGACACCACCCTTTGCCCCATTCGAATGGATGATCGCGTGGCGATACCTTCGGGCGCGCCGCGCCGAAGGCGGTGTCAGCGTCATGACGTGGATCAGCCTGATCGGCATCACGTTGGCGGTGTTTGCTCTCATCGCTACTTTGGCGGTTCGGTCGGGGTTTCGGGCTGAGTTCGTCGATACGATCCTAGGGGCGAATGCCCATGTCACTGTGTATAATATGGCGGCCGTGGACGACAATGGCGTTACCCAGACCGGGATTGCGGATTACGCTGAAATGGCCGCGCGCGTCGCCCGAGTTCCCGGCGTTACCCACGTAGCCCCTCTGGTGCGCGGGCAGGTAATGGCGAACAAGGGTCAGGCGAACGCGGGTATAGAAGTGTATGGGATCGATGGTGCAGATCTCGCGAAACTTCCCCGCATTGCCAACCCTGAAACGGCTGAAGGTGACCTTGCCAATTTTGACCAAGGCATTGCCATAGGGTCCGGTGTTGCACAGGCGTTGCGGGTCGGTGTGGGCGACAAGATCAAGCTGATCTCTCCAAACGGCGTCAAGACGGCATTCGGGACCAGCCCGCGGGTAAATGCCTATGATGTGGTGTATGTCTTCAGCGCCGGGCGCTATGATATCGACCGCACCCGTGCCTATCTGCCGCTGGCTGAAGCGCAATCGTTTTTCAATCGCGAGGGCGTCGCGGACGAGCTTGAAGTCATGGTTGAGAACCCTGACAGCGTCGACGCGCTGACCATGCCATTACTCGCGGCAGCCGGTGATCGCGGTATGATCTGGACATGGCGAGACGCGTCGGGGTCGTTCTTGAATGCGCTTGATATCGAGGACCGGGTGATGTTCGTAATCCTCAGCATTCTGGTGCTGATCGCTGCGATGAACATCGTGTCGGGGCTGATCATGTTGGTCAAGAACAAGGGGCGCGATATAGGCATTTTGCGCACCATGGGATTAAGCGAAGGATCCGTCCTGAGGGTGTTTTTCATCTGTGGTGCCTTCACGGGGATCATTGGAACAGTCATGGGGGTGGTTTTGGGCAGTCTCTTTGCGCTTTATGTCGACCAGATATTCGGCGTTGTGAACTGGCTTTCCGGTGGTACGGCATGGGATGCGTCGATCAGGGGCATCTATTTTCTTCCTGCCAAGCTTCAGCTCGGTGACGTCATGTCGGCGGTGGGGCTTTCATTGGGTCTATCTTTCGTGGTGACCATTTTTCCCGCGCGCCGTGCCGCTCGGATGAACCCAGTAGAGGCGCTGCGCTATGAATGATCCCGTGTTGCGCCTTTCTGGCATCGACAAAGCCTATAACCCCGGGTTACCGAATGAAGTAAACGTGTTGCGCGGCATCGACCTGACGGTCGCGCCGGGCGAGGTCGTGGCCCTGGTCGCTCCGTCGGGTGCCGGTAAATCCACGTTGCTGCACATTGCTGGGCTGTTGGACACGCCTGATAGCGGCAAGGTTGAAATCGCCGGTACTGACATGACCGGTGAATCTGACCGCAAGCGTACCGGCGTACGGCGGCGCGATGTCGGGTTCATCTACCAGTTCCACCATCTTCTGCCCGAATTTTCCGCACTTGAGAATATCGTTCTGCCCCAGCTTGCCAACGGCGTATCGCAAGCGGATGCACGCACCCGCGC
Organism: Roseobacter sp.; assembly: GCA_011050655.1. Classification (GTDB taxonomy): domain Bacteria; phylum Pseudomonadota; class Alphaproteobacteria; order Rhodobacterales; family Rhodobacteraceae; genus Sulfitobacter. The sequence continues at coordinate 15,987 of DRFG01000172.1, read as the reverse complement.
GCGATCATTGTTGGATGAGGTCGGCATAGGCCACCGCGCAGATCACCGTCCCGCAGCCTTGTCGGGGGGGGAGCAGCAACGGGTGGCTTTTTGCCGGGCGCTTGCTAATGCGCCTAGATTGCTGTTGGCCGATGAACCTACAGGTAACCTTGACCCGGCGACGTCGGATCAGGTCTTTGCCGCATTGATGGCACTGGTGCGCGGTACGGGCCTGTCTGCGGTGATTGCCACGCATAATCTTGAACTGGCATCGCGCATGGACCGGCAAATAAGGTTGGACAGTGGTCGCTTGGTTACCATTTGAGCCCACTGGTAGTTGAAAAACACTCAATGGTGACACAAAAGCAGGGTTGACGCCTTATTTATATCACAGCTTCACCCAAAAGGTGACATGCTGAATCGGCATACCAATTCCGAACAGGATATTGATATGTCACCACTTTTATTACTTCTTTTTGCAGCCTTTGGTTCGATGGTCGCAGTGTTTGACCCGTTTGACGGGGAAGACGATACAGGCACGTCGGAAGATGACGCCATGCGGGTGGGTGATGAAGACCCGCTTGTCGACAGCAATGGCGCGGCTTTGTCAGAGCCTGACCCAAATTCCGAGGCAGAGAGTTTGAATGAGGGGCTGAGCGACAGTGACTTAGTTTCGGGAAGCGAAGATGATGACATCCTGAACGGTAGTTCGGGTGCTGACGCGATCCAGGGCGGCGACGGAAACGACGTACTTTCAGGCAGTGCGGATGGCACCGGTGATGACGGCATGCCCGATCAGCTATTCGGAGAAGCAGGCGACGACGTTTTGTACCTTGGCTCGGACGACACGGGTGTGGGTGGCGAAGGCGCAGATACCTTCATTGCGACAGCAGATGCGCAAGGTAACGTCACGATCGAAGATTATAATTCCGAACAAGATGCGCTGGTTGTTGAAACCTATGACAAGAACACGTCCGTCTCGCATCAAACCGTCTCGGAAGGGTCGCTGAAAGTATCACTGAGCACCGGCCTGACGATCACCTTGCCCGGAGTCGATAGCCCGCTGAACGACGATGTCATCTCCTTCGTTCTGGCGAATCCGCTGCACGATGGTGGCTGATTGGCGGTGCGTGCGCATCACTTTACGCTAGAGATCCATATCGCGGCCCCTGCCACACTCGGGGTGATGCGCGCATTGCCTTAAGCACGTTTCGCCCAAGCGCGGCTTATTGGGTCTTCACCCACAGATGCCGTTTAGATCAACACCATTCCAAGGCATTTCTACCTCGTATGCGCGGTTTTGCGGCAGCTCGGCCACGGGCATGACTTGACTGATGAGGGCGTGCAGACGCTGGGTGCGAGGCGCTTGCGGCGCAAGTGCGCGACAACATACGAATTCTTCGACAATGGAGCCTTGTTGTTCATAGGCGAAATCGCTGAACTTTGGGTCAGAGTCGAGATCGAACAGATAGGGATCAACCCCGCCGCTGTGCTCAAATGCAGCGCGCAAGGGGGTATAGCCGGTGGTCGCGCGGTTTTGCCACTGCCACACATGGGTCAGCTCGTGGCTGAATATCATCGCGGCGATCAACCCGATCCGGTCGGGATAGTCCGGCAAATAGTCGTCCAGATACCAATCCTTATCGAACAGCACCGTATTCCACAGCGCAATGGCGGCAGGCTTGGTGGTGATAACTTCGCCCACCTTTTCGGGTGGCAAGATACGTTCGCGACACGTGGTGCGCGGGCGCGCCTGACGGGTCATGGTGACTGCCTTGCTGGGGGCCCCGTCATGTAGCCGTGCTTGGCGTACGTTCAAAGTTTCGCCCATGATGGTACGGGCAAATGCCTGCTCATTCTCGGTCAACGGACGCCCACAAGAGGCGAGAAGCAGCAATAGGGTGAGGGTGCGGATCATGCGACCACGTTGAGTGAATCGCTAGCGCCATTCAAGCAAATTCCGCGTTACCGCGCAAAGGTCGCAGTTGCCATGGCGACCGGCTTGCCCGAAGGTTCCGCGATCAACGTGCAGCGAGCGAAAATCATGGTGCGGCCCGCGCGGGTTACTTCGGCCTCGGCGCGGATAGATGTTCCGGTCGCGGGGCGCAAGAATTGCGTATCCAGTGTCACGGTCCCGATCGCAAGCAAGGTTTTCAGATGCCCCATACACGCCAGCACCATCGCCGTATCGGCAAGCGCCGTCATCGTCTGACCCGACACGATCCCGCCCGTGCGGATGATCTGGTCAGTGATAGGGATGGTCAGCGTGGTTCTATCGACGCCAATTTCGGTAACTGTCGGATCGAGCGCCATGACCCAAGGTGCGAAATGTTCAGTCAACACGGTTTGAGCGGTTTCTGGAGTCATGAATAGGGTCCGGTGCTTGGGAAAGGCGCGTGTGTGATCACCCACCCTACGCTGAAAATAGGGTGGATGTTCAACCCAAGAATGGCTGGTTACTTAAGCTTTTTACCTGCAATCACCGTGCCGTCCTTTGCACCGCTATTCGCAGTGGCCAGCACTTTGACCTTTTCCTTTTTGGGTTTCTTAATTTCTTTATTACCCTTGTTCTTTTCCTTGGACATGGGGTCATTCCTTCACATGAGGTTCCCGAACGGCGGTCGCCCATCGGGTCGATGCTCAGGGGGGCGGGACGCTTGCGGCGCTACGTTTCCAGTGAGGCAACAGGCCGCGCGAATGTTCCGCGCCAGTCTGTAGCTGTAAAGTGGGGGTATTGAGGCGCTTTGGCAAGAGGCATGCGTAGGGTGGGTGACAACCCACCACGGTGACATAACATATCAAGCGCAAAGGTAGGGTTGCGCCCGATCTCCCAACGGAAGCTGTATTGAAAAAATTGAGTTGGATATGATTACATTGTAGGGGTGCATCGACACAGAGAGGTACTCACCGAAAACGGTGTATCGGGCCGATTGGCGCTATTTCACATTTCTCACGGTTCAAACTTCGTCAAAGAATGTTTCGTCCAACTCCATAAGTCTGACGATTGATTTCTCGCGGCACCCAACTCCATAAGTGATCATCAAATTTGCAAGTCGTTCACCATCAATCAGTACAATTCGGCCTCCTAAAGCTTTTGTCGTATCCTTAGCGGCAGCCGAGAACTTTGAAGTGGTTACGAATATCCCTTTGGTAGCTTTGTGAATACTTAATGCTCCAAAGAAATCCCTTATGTCACCTGACCCCACGACATTTTCAGATGCATATCGCTTTGCTTGAATATAAATTTGGTCAACGCCAAGGGGATCTTGGTCGATCACACCATCTACTCCGTTGTCACCCGACCTTCCAAGTGCACGACCGGCATTTTCTGATGAACCACCGTATCCCATACCAATTAACAACTCTACAATAAGGTGCTCAAAAAAGACAGGAGAGGCTTCTTGTGTAGCTTTTAATAAGTTGGTTGAAAGTGTCTTATTCCAGCGATTTAAGGCAATCTCAATCTGTTCATCCGGCGTTTCATCTTTATCGGAAATAGGATCGACTATTTCCATTTCATCCGTTTTGTTCGATCGCTGACGAAACTCTTGGAATGCCTCATACTTCTCTAGATACTTAACGTTTATCTCGTTTGTGATATCTTTGAGCGCCACCAATCCAGTTTCAGTTAATTCGAACCATCCTCGCTGAGTGTTTTTTACGAGACCGGCTTGTTTTAAATACGACCTCGCCCAATGTATTCGATTAGCTATTACGGTCTGCTTACCACTAGGAAGCAAAAGCTCTTTTTGCTCGCTCGACAATTTTAATGCTTCGGAGATTTCCTCCACGACTTCCGAGATTTTTCGGGGACCACTTTCCGCAGATACCAAAACCGGTCGCATCAGTTTTTGATAGGTGGGGATGTCATCCTTTGGGTCAAACATCCAACTCCTCAACGAACTGGGCGTTCTCTTGAATGTACTGGTACCGCAGTTCCGGCTTCTTCCCCATCAGGCGCTCCACCAGATCGCTGGTTTCACCGGGTATATCTTCTTGCACGGTGACGCGGATCAGTTTGCGCGAGGTCGGGTCCATGGTGGTTTCTTTCAGGTCTTTCGCGTCCATTTCGCCCAGACCCTTAAATCGTTGTAAGTCGATTTTGCCTTTGCCGCCCAAACCTTTTTCCAGCCACATATCCTTTTCCGCGTCGTCAGATACATAGACGCGTTTCGCCCCTTGGGTCAGGCGATAGAGCGGCGGGCAGGCGAGGTATAAATGCCCCGCGTCGATCATCGGCCGCATCTGCGTATAAAAAAACGTCATCAACAGCGCCGCGATGTGCGCGCCGTCGACATCCGCATCGGTCATGATGATGATCTTGTCATAGCGCAGGTCGTCCAGCACGAACTTGCTGCCCATGCCCACACCCAACGCTTCGCACAGATCGTTGATCTCGGCATTGGTGTTCAGCTTGCCTGATGCCGCGCCGAGCACGTTCAGGATCTTGCCCTTCAGCGGCAGCAGCGCTTGGTTCACGCGGTTGCGGGCACCCTTGCCCGATCCACCAGCCGAGTCGCCCTCCACGATGAACAGCTCGGTGCCTTCGCGGGTTTTCGACGTACAGTCGGTCAGCTTGCCGGGCAGGCGCAGTTTCTTGGTAGCCGTCTTGCGGGCAGTTTCCTTTTCCTGACGGCGGCGCAGGCGTTCTTCAGCGCGCAGCACCAGAAAATCAAGGATCGCGCCTGCGCTTTTGGTATCCGCCGCCAGCCAGTTGTCAAAGTGGTCACGCACGGCGTTTTCAACCATGCGCTGCGCATCTACCGTGGCCAGCCGGTCTTTGGTCTGGCCGACGAATTCCGGTTCGCGGATAAAGCAGGATACCAGCGCACAGCCCCCCGTGATCAGATCGTCGCGGGTGATAGTGCCGGCCTTTTTGTTGCCGACAAGCTCGCCATACGCTTTGACGCCCTTCAGTATTGCGGACCAAAAACCGGCCTCGTGGGTGCCGCCTTCGGGGGTGGGGATGGTGTTACAGTACGACTGGATGAACCCGTCCCGCGACGGGGTCCAGTTGATCGACCATTCGACCTTGCCGGGCGCGTTGAACTTCTCGCGGAAGTCGACCGTGCCGCCAAAGGGGGCTTCGGCATATGTGGTCGACCCTTTCAGCGTTTCGTTCAGATAGTCGGACAGGCCGCCGGGAAAATGGAACGTTGCCTCTTGCGGGGTGTCGCCGTCTTTTTGCGATGTCTTCCAGCGAATTTCGACACCGGAAAACAGATACGCCTTGGACCGCGCCATTGCGAACAAGCGGGCAGGTTTCAGGGTCAACGCGCCAAAGATATCGGGGTCAGGGTGAAAGGTCACAGCCGTGCCGCGCCGGTTCGGGGCCGCGCCGATCTTCTCAAGCTTGCCTTGCGGAATGCCGCGCGAAAACTCCATCGCGTACAGTTCGCGGTTGCGGGCGACCTCAACGCGCAGGTGGTCAGACAGCGCGTTCACGACTGATGAGCCCACACCGTGCAAACCGCCCGACGTCTCATAGGAATCGCCCGAGAACTTGCCACCGGCGTTCAGCGTGCAAAAAATGATCTCGAGCGCGGATTTGCTGGGGTCTTTTGGGTGCGGATCAGTAGGGATGCCGCGCCCGTTGTCACGCACGGTGACATGGCCGTTTTCATGCAGCTCAAGTTCGATCCAGGTGGCGTGGCCTGCAACAGCTTCATCCATAGAGTTGTCAATGATTTCAGCGACCATATGGTGCAGGGCGCGGTCGTCCTTGCCGCCGATATACATGCCGGGCCGCAGGCGTACGTGTTCCATATCCTCAAGGATTTGGATCGACGAGGCGTCATATTCTTTGGCCTTGGGCTGCGCATTGGAAAGAAGATCGGACATTAAGAGGCCTGCCTGTCTATTGCTTTTGTTAGGGTGCCACTATGCCAGACCGTCAGCGGCGGGGGAAGGGTGGATGGAATTGCAAAAACCGGAGTTTGCGGGCATTGTGACATCGGCTCACGGCTTTGCTGCTCGAAGGTCCGTGTCTTGATCTAAGAGGCGACGGTCTTTCCTAAAGCCACTTAAGAATCGCATTCGCAATTTCATTTGGCTTTTGATGATGCAACCAATGGTCGGCACCGTCGATCGACACACGGGTCAGGTCTGGGGCATAGTCTTCGAGCCCTTTGGTGGCCTCAGGCAAAAGCGCGGTGTCGTCCTTGCCCCAGATCAACAGATGTGGGCAGCGGATTTGCAGCCGCTCAGGGTCAAATGTCAGTGCGTTTTCTATAGGTTCGCCCGGCCCCCCAAGTTTGAGAGGCGATGCTCGGTACCAGTTAATCATCCCGCGCAGCCCTGCCGCATCCCGCCATGCAGCCTTGTAACCAGCCAAGGTGTCGCCGTGCAGCCAGCTCATATTCATATGTGCAGAGAACAATCCCATCAACTTTGCAAAATCATCCGCGGCAAGGATGTCTTCGGACCCCTCGCGTCGCAGAAAGTGGATGTATTGCGAGGCATCGGTCTGCGGACCGCCCTTGGCAAGTTCGCGCTGGAACGGCGCAGGATGGACGCCGTTCATGATGATAAGCTTTGACACAAGATCTGGCCGACCGATGGTCAGGGCATATGCTACGGATGCCCCCCAGTCGTGGCCCAACACGACAACTGGCGCGTCCCCGATAAGGGCCACCATATCCGACACCAATTGTGACGTTTTATAGTGTTCAACCTCGGAGGGCCGCCAGCTTTGGCCGTATCCGCGTTGGTCGGGGGCAATGCAGTGGAACCGTTCAGCTAATAAGGGCGCAAGTTCGGCCCATGCGCCCGAATGCTCCGGGAAACCATGCAGCATTAATAACCTTGGTGCTTTTTTATCGCCCCAATGGTGGACGCAAAAGGGCTTGCCGTTAAGGTCAATGGTTTCGGACCAATGGGCTGTCATGTTGAAATCTCCGGTTTCGGCACGGCTGGGTTGAAGTATTGCTGTCATCACAAGGCAAGCGGGTCTTTCCCTTACCACAGTCCCACAGTATGAGTGAAAGATGACAATGAAAATGACATATGCGGGGCACGTTCGCGCAATCACGATAATGGGCCTGCCGCTGATCGGAGGGCATCTGGGACAGGTGGCCATTGGAGTCACCGACACCGTCATGGTAGGGTGGTACAGCGTCGAAGGGCTTGCAGCCGTCACGCTTGCAAGCACCTATTTCTTTGTCCTGCTGATCTTTGGGTCCGGGTTTGCCTGGGGGGTAATGCCAATGGTTGCTGCCTTTGACGCCCAGGGCGATGAAGTCGGGCTGCGCCGTGCCACCCGTATGGGGCTATGGCTATCGCTTGGATTTGCCGTGCTCGCGCTGCCGTTATTCATATGGTCCAGATCCATTATGGGATTGATGGGGCAAGAACCCGAGCTGGCTGAAATGGTGCGGCAGTATCTGATGATCGCAGGTTGGGGCATCATCCCCGCACTGCTGGTCATGGTGCTCAAGAGTTATCTTGCAGCGCTCGAACGCACTCAGGTCGTGTTCTGGATCACCATATTTTCCGCGATGGTGAACGTTTTGGCCAACTACGTCTTCATTTTCGGAAATTGGGGGGCACCCGAACTGGGGGTGCGCGGTGCTGCAATAGCTTCACTTACGTCGCATAGCGCGTCCTTGCTGGCAGTAGTGGTATACGTGCTTAAAGCGATGCCTGAACATCAGATTTTCGTACGTTTATGGCGCCCCGATTGGGAGATGCTGGCACGGGTGTTCCGGTTGGGACTTCCCATAGGGGTGACGGGGTTAAGCGAAGTAGGGTTGTTCGCGGCGTCGGCGGTGATGATGGGTTGGCTGGGTACCATCGCATTGGCTGCACATGGAATTGCGCTACAACTGGCTTCGATCACGTTCATGATCCACTTGGGGATCAGCAATGTCGCGACAATACGCGCAGGTAACGCTCTTGGCCGCCGTGATCCTGCGCACCTTGTCCGTGGTGCGATTACAGCCACCACGATGTCATTACTGGTAGCAGCAGCAACCATTGTTGGTTTCGTTCTCTGGCCAGAGCCGCTGATCGACGCATTCATGCAAAGTGAGGAACCGGCGCGGGATCAGATCCTTGCGGTGGGGGTCGGCCTGCTGGCAATGGCGGCGCTCTTCCAGTTGGTCGATGGGGCGCAAGCCGTGGCCTTGGGATTATTGCGCGGCGTTCAAGATACCAAAGTGCCAATGATCCTCGCCGGGATCAGCTATTGGCTGGTCGGCATTCCGGTATCCTATCTTTTGGGATTCACAATGGGGTTGAACGGCATCGGGGTCTGGCTTGGTTTGGTGGTAGGGTTAGGGGTAGCGGCGCTGCTGTTAAACGCGCGCTTTTGGGGGACCACCCTAAAGGCATTGATACCAGCCCCAAGCGTAAAAATCTAAGTGTAGACGGTTATGCGAAACCTAATTGAGCCGGTCCGCTTTTTTGCGCACCAAGGCATTGCGCAAATCATGCATCGCCATCAGCAGACTGTCGGTGACAACGTCAAGCTGGTCTTCCGTTGCCTTGGACTGCACCCATTGCGTGGTCAGGTTCAGGTGATCCAAAGCACGGTGGATATCGTCCATTTCTCGTTGCGCAAGGACTTGTTTTCGCTCTTCCATCCAAGCTTGGATCCGGGCCATGTCGTCGTCAGATAGCACGCGGTCGCCTTGGGGCTTGATCTCTCCGTTACGAATGTTCACGACAGCAATCTGATCCATCTCGATCCGACGCTGCCGATTTTCTGAATCCACACGAAATACCGCCGCTCCGTTTTCACGAACCCTAAAATAATAGTCTGGCAAATCGCTCGACATGGCGTTGGTCCTTCGTACTTCAGGTGAATTTTGCGCAAAAATTCTGAATTCGTGTGCAAGCTTCCTTGAGCGCCGCGTCGGAGGTCGCATAGCTGATGCGAAAATTCGGGGACAGACCAAATGCCGCGCCGAAAACCACGGCGACGCCTGTTTCCTCAAGCAATGCAGTGGCAAAGGTTTCGTCATCGGTTATTTCGACACCCGCGGCCGATGTCTTACCGATTAGCCCGGCAATCGACGGATAGACATAGAATGCACCTTCAGGGATAGGGCAGACCATGCCTTTGATCGCGTTAAGCATTTCTACGACCAGATCACGACGGCGCGCGAACATCTTGTTGTTCTCGTGGATATAATCTTGCGTACCATTCAGCGCTTCTACCGCCGCCCATTGACTGATTGTACAGGGGTTTGATGTGGACTGTGACTGTACCTTGCGCATTGCGCCGATCAGCTTTTCGGGACCCGCAGCATAGCCGATGCGCCAACCTGTCATTGCATAGGCTTTGGACACACCATTTACAGTTAACGTGCGGTCATACAGTGCGGGCTCAACCTGCGCGGGGGTGCAGAATTTGAAATCATCATACGCCAGGTGTTCATACATATCGTCGGTCATTACCCAGACATGCGGGTGCCGCATCAAAACGTCTGTCAGCGCTTTCAATTCGTCCCAGCTGTAACCTGCCCCTGTCGGGTTTGAGGGCGAGTTGAAGATAAACCATTTGGTATTGGGCGTAATCGCCTCTTCCAATGCTTCCGGCGTCAGCTTGAAATTATTCTCAAGCGTGGCGGGCGCAATGACAGGCGTGCCGCCAGCCAGCAACACCATATCAGGGTAGCTCACCCAGTAAGGCGCAGGAATAATCACCTCTTCGCCGGGGTTCATTGTCGCCATCAGCGCGTTGTACAAAATCTGCTTGCCACCTGTTCCGACGCTGATCTGAGCTGGCGCATAGTCCAACCCGTTGTCGCGCTTAAATTTGTCGCAAATCGCGCGCTTCAGTTCGGGGATCCCATCGACAGCGGTGTACTTGGTTTTGCCTGCGTTGATCGCAGCGATACCGGCATCTTTGATATTCTGCGGCGTGTCGAAATCGGGTTCACCTGCGCCCAGCCCAATTACATCCTTACCTGCGGCTTTCAGTTCGGCTGCTTTTTGAGTAACAGCAATGGTAGGCGACGGTTTTACGCGTGCAAGGGTCTTGGACAGGAGTTCCATTTCGGCCTCAGTTTGATATATCTACGTCACCCTCATAGGGCCGAGCCACGCACCGTTCAAGCTACATCGGTGTCAAAAACAGGAGAGACGCAATGACTGAGAATGAAGATTGGTACGGATCCGAGGTCGCCACGTTTGGTGATCGCGTCGCTGCTGCACGTGAAAACGCAAACATGACCCAAGCGGTATTGGCCAAACGTATCGGTATCAAGCAGTCAACTTTGCGGGCTTGGGAAGATGATTTATCTGAACCGCGCGCGAACCGCCTGTCAACCTTGGCGGGAATATTGGGCGTCTCTATGATGTGGCTGATCAACGGTGAAGGCGAGGGACTTGATGCGCCTGACGAGGTGGCCACACACGCCGCGAGTATGAAGGAAGTATTAATTGCCTTACGAGAAGTGCGTGCCGACATGCTGAAGCGGGCCGAACAGGTCGGACGTCTGGAAAAGCAACTGCGTGGCATTCTTCAGGGTGAAGCCCGTGACTGAGCCTCATGAATACAAGGTAAAACGTTTGCATATGAGATCGATGCGGCGTGGCATAAAGGAAATGGACCTGATCCTACCGTCCTATGCGTCCCAAAGGCTTTCGATGATGGATGAGGTCGCTTTATCGCTATATGATGAAATGTTGAGCGAAAACGATCACGATATTTATCAATGGGTTACGGGGCAATCTGTTGCACCAGAAGAATATTCAGGTCTGATCGCAGACATCCAGGGGCATCTGGCCGACAACCCCCTGTAAGGCAGCCATTTTGTGCGAAAATCATGTGTATGCGCGGCATCCGTTTGTTTTAACGATATATTTTAGTTTCTTGTCCAGTTTCTGACCGATAGTTAGAGTTGGAGAAGAAATATGAGTATCCAAGATTCCCTTACCTTGCCGGGCTCTCATGCAAACTTTATGCAAGGTTATCTTGATGCATTGAGCCTTGTTGAAAGATTACACCGCTTGCTGCTGGACGTGATCAAAGATGAATTCGAACGCGTTGGGGTGATAGAAATCAACGCTGTTCAGGCGTTACTCCTTTTCAACATCGGGGATAACGAAGTGACCGCTGGCGAGCTGAAAACACGCGGTTACTACCAGGGCAGCAATGTCAGCTATAATTTGAAGAAGCTGGTTGATATGGGCTATATGCATCATCAGCGTTGTGAAATCGACCGCAGATCGGTGCGGGTTCGCCTGACGGCAAAAGGTCGGCACATAAGCGGGGTGGTATCGGAATTGTTTGGCCGTCACGCCGTGGGGTTAAAGAAAAAAGGTGTTCTTGGACCGGCCGGAATGGAGGATGTCACCCATTCGCTCAAGCGGATGGAGCGATACTGGACCGATCAAATTCGCTATATTTATTGACCCTTTTTCGTTGGCTTTTTGAAGTGAGGCATCCAGGACTAGTGGGGTCTGGACCTCGGGAACCTGACGGCTCATGATGGCGTCATGCGGAAAGCCTTCGTGGAAGGGGAAATAAACCTCATGGAACCATTGCGCCTCGCCGCTTTTGCGATTGACCAACAAGGCGGAAATCCAGCCGGGGTTGTGATTGCGGATCATCACCCATCGGAGGCAGAGATGCGCAAGATCGCAGCGGATGTGGGGTATTCCGAAACGGTCTTTGCGCGACCCGACGGGGATGGATGGCGTGTGCGATATTTTTCGCCGGAAAGCGAAGTACCTTTCTGCGGTCATGCAACCATTGCTTTGGGGGCAGCCTTGGCTGATCGGTTCGGTGACGGCATATTTCAACTGACGTTAAATGCGGTTCGGATAACGGTTGAGGGTAAATATTCAGGCAGGCATTTGCACGCAGCGCTGCAATCGCCGCCAACAAAAAGCGAGCCCGCAGAGGCGACGGTTACTGGGGCGGCACTGGATCTGTTCGGTCTAACCGCCAACGACTTAGACCGGCGAATTGAACCCATGCTTGCCAACGCCGGGGCAAATCATCTGATCCTAACCTTAAACAGTCGAGCCACGTTATCCGCCATGACCTACCAACTTGGTCTCGGCAAGGATTTGATGAAAAATTACGGGCTGGTCACAATCGCACTGGTCTGGCCAGCATCCGACAGGCTGTTTCACGTCAGAAACGCCTTTGCCTCCGGCGGCGTCCTTGAAGATCCGGCTACAGGGGCCGCTGCTGCCGCGTTTGCCGGGGTGCTGCGCGATATCGGATGGCCTCACGCGGGCGAGATCACATTGATTCAAGGCGAAGACATGGGGGCAAAGTCCATGATAACCGCGCAGATTCCGATCACTCTCGGTAGTTCGATCCGCATCAGCGGGGGGGTGCGCTATCTCTGACCCTCTGCAAGCTGGGCGACAGACTGGCCTGCCAACTCACGCAATAACTTGCGTATCATCGCAGCCTCATAATCGGCGTATCCTGTGGTGGTCTCCACAAACGCGTCGGCTCCTGTGATGACTTCCGCTTTGAAATAAGTCGGCAGATCATCATTGCCTGCCTGGCTGCCCGCGCTGACACGCGGGCTGTTTAAAGTGACTACCAGCGCGTTGACCGTTACTCCCATGTCCGAGATGTGATTTTTAACATCGCGCGGGCGCGGTCCGAGGTTGGATTTGCCATCACCCGAAATGTCCAAGGTACGCTTTGAACAATCGGAGCGCTGGCTCAGGTGTTGTACCCCTTGGGCCATCGCCGCGCCAAGGGCAGTACCCGGCGACGCATCACGACGCGAGGTTGCAACCAACCTGTCAATAACTTCATCGAGCGTAGCGCTACGGGTGATATCGGTCCAAGGCACCAGAATTCTTTGATCGACAGGGCCGCTCCATTCATAGATTAGGACCGAAACGAATGCTGACTGCGTTGACAAGAAAGCGTCGCGCACACTTGGATTACTTAAGGCCGAAGCGATACCATTAAGCTGCAACCGGTATTCATGCGCATCAACCGATCCCGAAACATCAAGCCCCAAAACCAGCGCTTGGCGACAAGGGGCGGCATTTGCGGAACCGGCCAGTGTTAAAGCCAGGGCCAGCGCCTTTATCATCCGGCGGTCTCCAGCTTGCGAAGCGCCCCTATGGCAGGGGGGGTCAGCTCTCTTTCCAATTTAATGCGCATGGCTCGCTCATAATCGCTAAATCCGTTGGCTATGATCAGAAATGCACCGGGACCGTGCAGCACTTGGTTTTGGTAATAGGTCACCAATTCCACTTCGGCTTCGAACTCCGCCGCGTTTACGACCAAACCATTTACCGTCACGTCATCAAATGGAAATTCCGTATAGGCAAGCTGCGGCCCAAAACCTTCGTTGTTTTGGCCATCACCTGCCATGTCGAGAGTGGTGTAAAGACATTTTGGCCCGCGTTCCAGTAATGCCGCCCCAAAACCAAGCCCATACCCCATGGCGGTCGGGAAATCGTTATAGCTGCGCTTGCTAAAAGCGATGGTGTCCGAAACCTCCTGCAAGGCAGATTGGCTATCTATCATCCTCCAATCTAAGATGATCTGCTGATTATAGCGCCCCGACCATTCGTAAACAGCCAGAGCCACAGGCAAATCAGTCGAGAAAAAGGCCTTTCGAACCGGTTCGGACAGCAAAGCCGAAGCTAATCCGCCGCGTTGCAACCTGTCTTCTTCGGCGTCGACCGAACTGGAAACATCCATCGCCAGAACCAAGGCCAACCTGCACCCGGCGGCGGATGCAGCGATGGGCACGTTCGACAATAGCACTGAGAGGGATAAATTTCTCAGCACTGGCGTGACCGTTACCAATGGCCGATGTTTTCCATGCTCGCCCAAGGTTCTGCCGGCTCAAGCGCGTCACCTTCTTGCAGCAATTCGACGGATATGTTGTCAGGTGACCGAATAAAGGCCATGCGCCCGTCACGCGGAGGCCGATTGATCGTCACGCCGTTATTTTGAAGCATCTCGCAAGTTTCATAGATGTTTTCAACCGTATAGGCGAGGTGGCCGAAATGGCGACTGTCATCTGGCAATGCATCATCGCCGTCCCAATTATAGGTAAGCTCCACATCCGCATGCCCGTCATCTTGGCCGGGAGGGCACATGAATATCAGCGAAAACCGCCCTTGCTCATGATCGATTCTGCGGCGTTCTTTCAGACCGAGCAGTTCATAAAATGCCTGGGACTTTTCCAGATTTTTGACTCGCACCATTGTGTGAAGATACTTGATAGGCATGGGAGGTCCTTTAATCTAATTCCGGTTTGAACCTAGCATGGCTGGCAGATCATGCCAGCACTTCTCAGAATTTTGATCGGATGCCCACAGCCACAGAGAATTCTCGAGTATCGAACCTGCTGACGTTTGATTGTGTGCGTCCGGCCCGTAATCTTAGCGTTGGGGCAAAGCCCCCATAGTCTATATCGGGCAAAAAGATATTCACATCTGCATAGGCTGACCGGTCCTGTTTGCCACCGGGCACATTGAAAACAGCCACGTAGTCTGGGTAATCTGATCGGCCAAGCGCCAGGCCGAAGCTTACCAACGCGGGGCCGATCTTGTCGGCAAAGCTATAAGACATCCGTACAGCAGCGGCCGAGACACGGCTGTTCACAAAGTCACTGTTGGTATTCAGCAGATTCAACGAAACAGTTACTCCGTCTCCCGATCCCAGCTTGTATCTCGCACCGACGACCAGCCCTAATGTGCGGCTGTCATAGATATCTGAACGCGCTGAAAAACGTTGTTCTACGCTAGCGCTCAGGGTTAATGCAATTCGTGTGTTCATCTGCCACTGATGGCCCGCACCCAAACGGACAAAGCCATAATTGGCGTTGCCTCCTGTCCAGTATTGGCCGACTGCGGCATCAAGGTTGACGCTGCTTCCGGGGTTGCCGACTGCAAATTGTTGGTTCAATGCGATTTCGCCATAGGTGCTTGCAAGGTCACCGTTGCGCAAACTTGGCGCGACTATTTTCGCGGCGTTATCTAATATTATCCGCTGCACATATATCCGCGCGGATACGTCCATGCGCGATCTAGCCGTGCCACGCAAGCGATAACCAGCAATGCCGTCCAATGACCCAATCACGCCGGACAACGCCTGCGCCGATCCGCTGAGCTGCCCGGTGAAGGGAAGCCCATCGATGACTTGCTGGGCAGTATCTGCGCCGTTGTTGACATTGGTCGAAGGTCGAACCCCGCCATTAAGCGAAAAAGAAAACGGGTTTTGTTGCCGGACTTTGGCAAAGTCTTTCCCCAGCTGCGCCTCTATCTGCGGGGAGGGGGCGTTCTGCACCGCGCGACGTAACCAGAGTTGGGTGAGAGTAGGCCGTTCTTCTGCATAGGAAAGCCGCGCTGCTAGCTCGGCCGCCTCAAATTTCTGGACGGGAATTTTCGAGTAACGATAGGCGCGTGCCGCCGCCTTGCGCCCGTCGCGGCTGCGGCCCATGTCGGCATACGCGTTCGCCAGCACGTAATGCGCATAGGGGGATCGGGGGTCGGCTTCCAATAGCCCACTGGCTATTTTTGAGGCCAATTCGGGTCGCCCATTTGACAACGCGTGCACCGCCAATGCACGTGCCTCGGGTAACGAAAGCTCAACAGCGTTTTGTTGGGCCGTGGTCAGATTGGGGGCGAGCGATAAGGCTAGCGCGGCGGCGCAGACAACGGCGAGAGCTTGCGGTTTCAAGACACCTAACATGCGCGCAGTTAGCGCACGGGCTGATTGCAGATAGGGTCTTCGTTCGGCTGACCACATTGCGCCAACACGAATGCACCGTATTCGATTGGTGTCTCGAACTGACTAATGTGCGTCTCTGCATGTATAACACCGGCAACTTCAGTTGCGCCGGTACCGCCGAAAATACCACCATATTCGCCGACGGCACCATTTTTTTGCGACAAGTTTCCCAAGAACGTTCCGTTAGTTGCGATTGCCGTACTGTCCATGGCTAAGTTCGTAACTTGTAGCGGGTCAGCCGAATTCGGATCATAGGACGCATCTGCATTGTTATAATCTGGGACCTTGCGATCATAGATTATCCCATCAACGCTGGCATCGGTGAAATCGCC
>DRFG01000171.1 GCA_011050655.1 Roseobacter sp. | reverse complement strand
TAGATGCACTTGGATAAAACCCTGAACGGAAAGCCCGAGCCGTTCGGGGTTCAGCTTTGCGGTGTAGCCTTGGATATAACCCTCCGTTTCGAGGCGCTGTCGTCGCCGCCCGGCTTGTGATGGCGACAGGTGTAAACGGTCGCCCAACTCTTGAGCCGTCAGGTGGGCGTTTTTTTGCAGAGCTGCCAAAAGCCGCCCGTCTGTTTCGTCCAAGGTCATGCGGGTTTCTCGCGCTATTTTCCGTAAGTGTGCGTCAAATACGCAGATATATCTAGTGCTGCATACGCAAATGCGCAGAACTCGCGCTTGATAGGCGGTATTTTACCCATAGCTATTTCCCGTACAGGAGAATCCAATGGGTCCGTTCCCTCACGACGCCGAAAAGTCGAAAATTACTCAGGACAATCCAGTAGGTACCGACGGTTTTGAATTTGTGGAATTCGCCAGTGCCGAGCCGCAAAAGTTGCGAGATCTGTTTTTGCAGATGGGTTATGCCCATGTGGCAAACCATAAAACTAAGCCGATCGAACTTTGGCAACAAGGGGATATCACCTATGTTCTGAACACCGATCCTGACAGCTTTGCATCTGATTTTGTCAAGGAACACGGGCCTTGCGCGCCTTCAATGGGGTGGCGGGTGGTTGACGCACGCCGGGCTCTGGCGCATGTCGTGCAACAAGGCGCAGAAGAATATACGGGGGCGGGTAAAGTTCTTGATGTACCTGCGATCAAGGGGATCGGTGGTTCCCTGATATATTTCGTCGATCAGTACTACGACACGTCGCCCTATAACGAAGAATACGATTGGATCGCACAGTCCAAACCAGAGGGAGTGGGGTTTTATTACCTCGATCACCTGACGCACAACGTATTCAAAGGAAACATGGATGTATGGTTCAAGTTTTACGGTGATCTGTTCGATTTCCGCGAAATTAGGTTCTTTGATATCCAAGGCAAGTTCACCGGGTTGACCTCGCGGGCATTGACCTCGCCATGTGGGCGCATCCGTATTCCCATCAATGAGGATCGCGATGAGAAGGGGCAGATTGTTGCGTATTTAAAGAAATACAACGGTGAAGGCATTCAGCACATCGCTGTTGGCGCGCGCAACATTTACGATGCCACTGACGAAATCGCGAAAAACGGTCTGAAATTTATGCCCGGCCCCCCGGATGCCTATTATAGCCTAAGCAAATCTCGGGTTGCAGGCCACCAAGAGCCGCTGGACCGTATGAAGAACCATGGCATCTTGATCGACGGCGAAGGAGTGGTGGACGGCAAAGAAACTCGCATTTTGCTACAGATCTTTTCAAAAACTGTGATCGGACCGATCTTTTTCGAGTTCATCGAACGCAAAGGTGATGACGGTTTCGGGGAGGGTAATTTCAAGGCATTGTTCGAAAGCATCGAGCAAGAGCAAATCGACAACGGCGAACTTAATCAAGCGTAACGCCTGTATTTGAGTTGCTAAGGAAAGCGCCCTTGAAGGTCGTTTAGGCGGGCGTCTTATTGCGTGTCGTGACAGGGTACATGTGGATGCCGCGCCGCCACAGATTAGCTGCGTGGCATCCTCAGCACGACGTCGCGGCCTCGCCGCTTGTATCGCAATTCATTGTCTCCGATCGCGAGCACACGCCCGCCATCAAGTGTATCCCCAACGGCGACTTTTTGATATCGCCCATTGCTTAACCTGATCAGGGCACGACGGCTCGAGGGTTTGCCATAAACCCCGATCAAATTTATATCGCGCAGCTTGATCGCATTTTTTACCGTCGCCTGTTTCGCAACTGATGCCTTGGAGGGAAGCGAGGGTTGCACGACTTTGGGTGCTATCGCTAATGCGGCGCTGGCCACGCGGGTAGGTGCAGGCGCGGCGGCTTCTGCGTTTTGGATCCGACGGGCAAAATTATCGGGCCGTGTATCGGGCCGAATGGAAGTGCGTACCGCAAATGCCGTGGCATTTTCAAACGCCACAACAGGTTTGGCGGGTATTGGCGGCTCCACAGCTTCAGTTGCCGTTTTTGCCACGGCTGGCTGCGCGGTCGCAGCCGCGATTTGTTGGGCCGATGCGGGACGTTCTTCAGGGCGAAATGTTGCCAGTTCGGTGCGCGTGAGCCCGTCCAATACCGACCGTTCATTTTGTTCAATTAAGTCTGTGGGGCGCACCTTGGGTCGTGAACCGGCCACTTTCTTATCAATAGCGCTTTCCTGAGACTGGTCAGGCGAGCCCCTGCTGATCTGAGGCGGTATGATTCCGGGTCGGCCTGCGATTATCAAAACACCGTCCGGGTTGATCGCGCCTTTGCTGGTGGGAATGACCAACCCGTTTGAATCCAATGCAAAGGCCGTGCCCACAGCAGTTGGGGACGCAGGAGCCAAGTCCATCTTATCGCTTTCGTAAGATGCGGCTTCGGGAAGGGCAATCGCGTCGCTTGAGGTGCTGACTGGGTCTATGCTGGTCAGATATAAATCATCCAAACCTATCATAGCTGTAGGAGTTGGCATTTCAGGTGCCATCACCCAGATGCCTGACTTTGCATATTTTGAATCTATGTCCCGCAGCGTCATTTCCTTCGGAGCAATCAGCTCCGGAACCCGCAGGGCATCCAACACTGCGCCGTCCGTATCAGTCAATGTTGGGTCAAGCGACGCTACGACCGTTTCGGAAACTGGAACCGCGTTGGTCGTTGTCTCATCTTTTGGCAGCGGGTCCGCTATGGCTTGTACAACGTTCTCGCGGGGACCAAACAAGCGAGATAGCGCAATACCATCATCCAAGAATACTGATGCCCACGCGGCCACACCGGCCAGAAAAAGTAACAATACCGCGGTCAATAGCAACCCGAGAAACCGCGGTTTGCCTTTGACGTCATGTGATTTGCGTGCGCCGAATACGGTCATCCGGTCTGTTTCTGACGCGACGGCCTGCGCCGCAGCAACGGCAGGTGCACCCGCCTGAGCCGAAAGTGCATTATGGCTCGGCGGGATAGGGGGGCTGTGCGTTTTACGGCGGCTCAGGAAACTCCGTTTAACCGGCCTGTCTTGTGGTTTAGGCGCAGTCGCCAATAGCGAACTACTGTCGGG
>DRFG01000170.1 GCA_011050655.1 Roseobacter sp. | reverse complement strand
TGTGATTTGGTCATGGCCGCGGCAGGCGCAACTTTCAGTACGCCGTTCGTCCAGCTTGGGTTGGTCCCAGAGGCTGGGTCATCGATGTTACTGCCCGCGGCGGTTGGTATGGCAGTCGCTAACGAAATGTTGCTTGCAGGCCGTGTGCTTGATGCGACCGAAGCAGTGAATTTTGGCTTGGCATCACGGGTGTTTTCCAGCGCTGACCTTTTGGGAAAAGTGCATGCCACTGCCATCAACGTGGCTGCGTCTGCGCCAAATTCGATGAAAGAAACCAAGGGCCTTATCCGACATGGTCGCGATCAAATGCTTGAACACATGCAGAAGGAATCCGTGCTTTTCGCGGCCCAACTGAAATCAACGGAATTCGCCGAAGTGGTTCAGGCCAAGATGCTCAAGCGGATGCCGATATTCGACTAATCCGCCCGGCTTTGTCCCGCGTTATTCAGACTGTCGTGCCAGAAAGCCAGACACCAAGGCCAACCCCTTTTTCAATATCTCGGGGTTATTGGCATAGCCGATGCGCACATAGCCTTCCATGTTCATCGCCGATCCGGGTGTAAACATCACACCCGTTTCGTTCAAAAGCGCCACGCAGAATTCTTCTGATGACATAGGCAGATCGTATTTCAACAACGCGGTTGTACCAGAGCGGGGCTTGACCCAACTGATGCGTGTTTCGTTTGCCACCCAATTCTCAAGCAGGGATAGATTGCCGCGGGTGATGGTGTGACTGCGCGCCAAAACCTTATCCCGGTGCTCAAGCGCCAATGCGGCAAAATGGTCATCAATCACACCGACTGAAATCGTGTCATAGTCACGATGGATAGACACAGCTTCGATTACCTCTTGCGGCGCGGCGATCCAGCCCAAGCGCAACCCGGCAAGAGAATACGCCTTGGACATGCCCGCCGTGCTGATACCCCTTTCGTAGATATCTGCGATAGACGTCGTGACTCCTGTCCCTTGCTGGTCGGTACCACGATAGACTTCGTCACATAAAAACCATGCACCTGCCGCGCGGGCAATTTCTGCGATCGCTTCAAGCATTGGGCGTTCAATCAGCGCACCGGTCGGATTGTTCGGATTGGTTAACGCGATAAGTTTGGTGCCGGGCAAAACCAGTTCGCGCAGCGCATCCAGATTAGGTAGAAACCCGTCTTGCTCGCGCAGTTGCAGTTGCTGGACATCCGCACCGATACTGACCGGAATGGAATAGTGCTGCTGATAGGTGGGTACGATTGCGACAACCCTGTCGCCAGCCGCCACCAACGTCTTGTGAACCAACATATTGGCCCCGATAGTTCCATGTGTAACGATGATGTTTTGCCGTGCTTGGGTATCATATGTTCCAGCAATGGCCGCGCGCAACCTATCTGACCCCTCGATTGCGCCATAGGTCATCTTCATCGTCAGCAAGTCGGACAGATCGGTATCATTCTTACCTACTATCTGTAAAAGCTCTTTAATCGTAAGGCTTTCCACACAAGTTTCGGCCAAGTTCAATGCACATTTCGTCTCCCATTCGTTCATCCAGATTTCCACGCCGAAGGGTTCAATGTACATAAGATGGTCCTTGTGGTCAGTCTTGTGATTTAGGGGGCGGTCATCGTCGGCAGGCATAAACAGCGCCGCGTCATCCACGCAGTTTGACCAAACATTTGCGGTCTTGTCGATATCTATGCTCATATTTTCGGGTACGCATCGGGTTGCGTTGATCTGTACAGAACTACCCCGCCATCCAAGTCGCTGGTGCCCTGTTTTCGTATCTTAAAGCGGGCAGCGTTATAAAAAGAGCGGATCAGTAATCTACAGCGCTCGCCTCAAACTACGCTTGAGAGCGTCCTCGCGAATCTGTCAGAGGGTCTCGGTTTCGCTACAGCCTGACATGCCCTTCAGGTATTGTATCAGAGCTCGCTAACTTCTGTAAAATATCCATAGCCTGATGTTCGCGACCGTCCGGTACAAATAGATGATCGTGGAAAAACCCTGAAACCGGATTTACTCCCATATCGTATTTGGCCAGCTCCGATGCGATCCGCGCGATGAAACCTACCGCTTCCAGCGAAGAATGAATGTTCAACGTTATCATGCGACACGGAAATTCATAGGAAAGCGAATGCGACTCTGCTTCGGATTTGAGCATGATAAGGGTTGTACCCTGTGCTTCTTCAAAGACCATGCGAGGTTTCAAATTTTCGGTTCGTCGACCTGTTGGGATGGTCACAAACACGAATAGCCCCTCAACCAGCTCTGCCGAGAGCGATCTGATTAGTTCGTCCAGATTAGTTTCGCCTGTCATACTTTGCCCCGTTTTATAGTTTTCCCGAAGCTAGCTAAGCGACTTCTGATAAGCCAGAGCCCGAAAATAGCCGCGCAAATACGTCTGCATAGATCAGTTGGGCACGTGCCGGGTCCAACGCCGTAGCTCCAAAGTTTCTTGTGCCATGTCAGCAGCAAGGTTTGAGACATCTTCGCGAGAAATTCCGCGTAGCAATTCAACGCGCAGGGCGGATACATTGGCTTGATAGCGTCGTGCAAGGCGCATGGGGTCCGCGTCATCCGGCAGCTCGCCTGCGATACGAGCGGATTCAAAACCTTCTGCGAATTCTGTGCACATCTGATCAAGGTAGCGCTGCGATACCTCAGTGATTTTAGGATCGGTAGATGCAGTATCAATAACTGTTTTCATCAACATACAAGCCCGACGCGATGGATCTTCCTGTGCAAGTTCCGCATAGTTCTGGAACTGTGCGGCCAAGCCTGCAAGCGGCGTTGCAGCCTTGGCCATTTGTGCGCGAAAGCCTTTACGGGAGGTTTCAAAATAGCGTTCAAGGGCCAAAAGATAGAGGTTCTCTTTGCTTTCGAAGGCCGCGTAAATACTTCCCGGTTTCATGATCAACGCGACTTCCAAGTCTTTCAAAGACGTCGCATGATACCCCTTGCGCCAAAACACAGCCATGGCCGCATCAAGTGCGACATCACGATCATAATTTGCAGCGCGGGCCATGGGTCAGCCTTTCATCTCGGCAAGTTGGTTCAGAATGCTTGTGTAATTCTCGACCCCCTGCGCCCCGGTGACAAGGTGTTTGCGATCGAAGACTACGGCTGGCACGCCCGAAATACCCTGTTTCTGCCAAAACTGTTCGGCACCGCGCACATCATTGGCAAAGCGCTGATCAGCAAGCACAGCTTCGGCCTCGGTACGGTCCAACCCGATTTCAGCCGCAATATCAGCCAGTACAACGTTATCAGACAGATTGCGACGCTCTGTGAAATGAGCTGTGAAAAGTGCCTGTTTAAGATCATGCATCCGGTCCTGCATGTCGGCCCAATGCAACAGTTGATGGGTGCTGAACGTGTTGTGCATACGGGAATCTTCATCCCAAGCAAATTCAAACCCGAGGCTATCACCAAGTGCTTTCACCTGCTGGCGCGATTGCTCGGACTGTTCCGGCGTGCTGCCGTATTTTTCCATGATATGCTCGCGGGTGTTCTGGCCTTCAGGAGGCATCTGCGGGTTCAGCTCGAACGGGTGCCAATGAATTTCATGGGGCGTTTCGGTCGCTTCCAACGCCGCCGAAAGCTGGCGATAGCCGATAATGCACCACGGGCACATCACATCAGATACAATATCGATACGTAAAGGTTCAGTCATTTTAAACACTCCGGTCGTGGCCGATGACCCGATGATTATTGTCAAGCCACAGACGTAAATCATTGTTGTCGAACAGGAGGGACACGAGGTTCGCCACCCGCAGGACAATAATATAGGTGTCGTAAGCTTCGTTTGCCATCAAGCTGGCAAATATCAGCACGAAAAAGAGTGGCCCCCAAAAGACGACCAGATATATGCAAACTCACCGTTCTTTCGCATGATACTCACCCCTGAGCAGAGAGGAAAGTGCCGGAGCGGTCCCCCACCCCGGCCATTTATCATCAAGCAAGTCATTCAGCGGCGATGGACGTTTTCTTTTCCCAAGCAAATTTTTCAAACACTTTATCGACCGGCGTTTTCGCAAAGTGGTTGGTGTAGTTAGACATCAGCTTTTGCGCCGCACCCAGGATGACTTCAAGAATATTGGTTTGCGTGAACCCCGCATCCAAGAAAGCCTGCGTGTCGGCATCAGACACAAAGCCACGATCCCGAACCATTGCCAATGTAAAGGTACGCAGTGCTTCGAGCTTGGGAGTCGGTAGCGGCGTTTCATTACGCAGGGCTTCGGTGATCGCGTCGTCCACCTTCATCATCTTCGCTATGCCGGTGTGGGCCGGCACACAGTAGTGGCAGCTGTTTTCGACATTGACGGTCTGCCAAACAACGGTTTTCTCTTCATTGGTCAACGTGGTCGCCATGAATTGCTGGTGGGCAAAGTTGTAAGCGGCAAGCAACTGCGGCGCGTCGGCCATAGTACCGTGCAGTCCCGGAATGCGGCCATTGTTTTTAAACGAAGTTTCGAGAAGCGGCTTTGCGGCTTCAGGGGCGGATTCGATTGTGTGAATCTGGAAGGTTGCCATGGTGTATCCTTTCAAGGATGAGGTTTTCATGATCGACCATTTCAGGATAAATCACTTTGAGTAATCACTCAACCGCTTATTTGAGTGATTACTCAAATAAATTCACTAGTGGAGGCCGAAGTGTTGTTCGCATCCAATACGCCACAAGGTGCTAAGCGCCAAAAACATATAAGTTTTTCTGAGCGCCCCGTCAGTGTGCGACTGCTAATTTATGTAAAAATTTTGAAACAGAAAAAAGCCACGCTACGTGCTACGGCAGGCGAGACGACCACAGCCAGAGAGGCTCAATAGAAGTTTCCAGTTTCAAGCCATCGAAATTTCCGGGGGCTGAGCAGCAGACCACAAGCAAGTTTCAGGGGCGCTCGTGCGCGAGCGGCCAGGGGTTTTGCAGCCTTCCGGCGGGTAGATTCTGGGCCAGCACGTCGGCGCAGAGCATCTCGATGGTGATCCGGCGCTCCATTGCCTGCCGACGCAATCCTGAAAACGCCTGTTCTTCATCGCACCCTTGTTCCCGCATTAATTTCAGAACCGCGAAGATCACCAATTTGCGGTAACGGATCTTTGAGTTGAGCCGCTCCTGCTGCGCAGCGATCGAAAGCCTCTCCTCATGTTGGTTCATCGCGAACACGATGGAACCATAGATTCCTGCCGAGCGCACCGGCTTGAAGATCAGCGAAGCTGCGTTATGACCCAATATCCACTGCAATCGGGAAGGTGCCTCTGATCCCACCAGCGCAATCATGGGCACATCATGATTCAGCTCTCCGATGGGCAAATCCTGATCGCTGTCAAAGAACAACAGGTCAAATTCACTACCCTCACCCAGCTTTCCCCCGACACTGCTGCATGACACTCGAAGTCCTAACCGCTGTAAATAAAGTTCCAGAAACTGCCGGTTAGGGTCACAGTCATGCCAGATCATCGCACGCAAACCGCGAAACAACATGCGAGGCTTCTTTCGCGTCATGCTCAAGACTCCTTCACGTCGGTATTCACCGCATTACTCGCCTGCGCTGGCAGACCCTTCGCATTCCATTCAGCCTCCGGGCGCACCTGGGCTTCGCCCTGCCAGACCAGAAACGGGTCCGGGTTGACTGCTTCTGGTGCCTCCCAAATGATCTGAAACGAAAATCCGCGCTTTGAGACCGCCAACCGAGGCGTCAGAAAACTGTGATTGGTCGTGCGGTCGATACGCACCGTGCCCTCGGGTGCTTCAAAGGAAAACGTCTTGGCGGCGTCGCGCACCGTGCTGACGGCATCGGTTCCGGAGGCAGCGATTGATCGGCCAAGCATTCGCGCACAGACATACGCCGATGCCGCGTCCACCGACGGCGCGGTACCATCACCGAACCGTTCCCGATAGCGTGCCAAGAAATCAATGTTTTCAGGCCGCTCCAGACTCCGGAAATAAGTTGCAGAGGTCAGATGGCCGATTGAAGCTGGCTCTCCGATGAAAGGCAGCTCTTCCTCACACAAGCTGCAACTTACGACGGTGATATCCCCTGGTTCCAGTTCTGGATCTTCGGTCACAGCCCGCCAAAGCGCGCGATAGAACCGATAGCTTGCCTCTCCTACAAGTGTATTGAACACCACCGGAGGCTTCAACGAAATGATCTCGGAAACGATGTGGTCGATGTGAAGATCCCCCATTGTGACCAATCTTTGGGCAATAATTCGACCTCCCCCTTCAATGATCTGCTCGCGCAGCAGGCGGTTCGATTCCCAAGTCCAGATGTAGTTAGACCCAACACAATAAATTTCGGGCACCATCGCGGCCAGAATATAGCGGACCAACGGGATCAGATGTTGGTTTGGCGATGCGCCGAGATAGAGCACATTTTCGCTTGCCTCAAAGCCCTCGTACCGCGCCGAATGCCATAACAACGTGTTCGTGCGCTCCAACAGGGGCAGAATCTGCTTGCGCGCCGCTGAAGTGTAACACCCGATGATATGCTGGCAGCCGTCCTGATAAATCATCCGTTCACAATTTTTGCCATAAGTGGAAAGCTTGCCATGACTGTCCCTGAACACCGGCTCCAATTCAAAGGATCCATTCAGTTCGGCGTTGGCTTCCTCGAGGCCAAGAATCGCTGCATTGACCATACTCGCATTAACATCGCCGTAAGGACCGGTTATGGAATAGAGGATGCCAACCGGCACTTTTATGGCATTATTATTTATATGATTCAGTGACATATCTCTTAAACCTAATTCAAACATACTTGGTCATGGCAGCTTTCCATGACGTCCACTGACCCTCAACAGGGTCACGGAACTCAATCCAGTTGACAAGTTAATATTTTTGGGGCAGCGTTAAGGGGTAGCAACGATGCTACGCCATGCAAGAGCCTTCGTAAGGGTGGTGAAACCCACTTTTGAGACTGGTTTTTTTGATATTACCGCTTAGCCGCACATGTATTGTAACGTGTTGACTGGGCGGGATCAGACGCGCTCTTGCTGGCATTAGACTTATTTTCTGACACCACCGGATGTTCAATCCGAAGGCAAGTGCGCCTCTTCTCCCGAACCGGGACAAGGGGTTTTTTTTCGTTTCGATTTTTTTGTTTCGAACCATTACTATCCAACAGAAAGGCACCCCCGATGTCCGTTTCGATGCCCTCAATCAACCAGCTTCTCTCCATTGCCAAGGACAAGGGTCTTGAGCTGTCCAACGAGGATGCGGCGTCTTTTCGGGAGCTGATGACGGGATCCATCGCCTCTTACAAACGACTTGATACATTACCAGAGGCCAAGCTTCCCGTCGTAGCGCCGCGCGATCCGGGCTATCGCCCCGATGCGAAAGAAAACCCCTACAACGCCTGGTATTGGAAAACTGATATCAAGCTTAAGGATGACGGACTGTTGGCGGGGAAGTCCGTAGCGATCAAGGATAATATTTGCGTTGCTGGCGTTCCGCTGATGAACGGATCGGCGCTGCTCGAAGGCTTTGTGCCCGATGTCGATGCAACGCTCGTGACCCGTATCCTCGAAGCCGGGGGTACGATCGCGGGCAAGGCCGCCTGTGAGGATCTGTGCTTTTCTGGCGCGAGTCACACCAACGCCTACGGTCCCATCCGTAATCCGCACAAACCGACCCATAGTGCTGGTGGTTCCTCGGGCGGAAGTGCGGCGGTTGTCGCAGCTGGCGATGTGCCCATGGCGATCGGCGGCGATCAGGGCGGTTCCATCCGCACACCGTCTGCATGGTCTGGTGTTTATGGCCTTAAACCGACCTGGGGGCTCGTGCCCACATCTGGTGCAATGCCAATATCCTATTCAATGGACCACCTCGGCCCGATGTGTGCCACGGTCGAAGATACAGCCAGGCTTCTGAGTGTCATCGCCGGGGACGACGGCTGGGATGCCCGCACCGTGGGTGCCAAGACCCAGCCCTACATGGAAGCTTTGGGGCGCGACGTGAAAGGCCTTAGGATTGCCGTGCTCAAAGAGGGGTTCGAACACGAAGAGAGCAACTCCGATGTCAGCAAGACCGTGCGCGGCGCAGTCGATACGCTGCGTTCTGCCGGTGCCGAGGTAACCGAAGCCTCGATCCCCCAACATTACGATGGCCCGGACATTTGGAACGGTATCATCCTTGAGGGCGCAGCCGAGATGATGATCCGCGGAAACGGCTTTGGCGCTAATGTGCACGGCTATTATCCCACCAGTTTTATCTCGTACATGGGAAAAGGCTATGACACCCGAATCAACGATGTCGCCGGTACGGTGAAAATGGTCATGCTGTTAGGCGAATACATGCATCGCACCACGCATGGCACATATCATGCAAAAGCACAGAACCTGCGTTGGGGCCTGCGCGCGGCCTATGATGCGCTGCTTAAAGACCACGATATGATCGTGATGCCCACGATCC
>DRFG01000169.1 GCA_011050655.1 Roseobacter sp. | reverse complement strand
GGCTGTTACCCTGAGCGGCGGCCATTTCCCCGACCTTGGTAGACAATGCATTGCCTTCAGCCGCCTCGTCCTCTCCGACGTTGCAAACATAGAGCACCGGCTTAGTCGTCAGCAGTTGCAGCATGCGCCACGCTTTCGCGTCGTCGTCGTCGATTTTGATCGTACGGGCAGGCTTGCCGTCTTCGATTGCGGCTTGTGCAAGGGCCAGCAAGCGGTCTTGCTGGGCTGCGTCCTTATCATTACCCTTGATCTTGCGGACCAAGCCTGCGCGGCGCTTTTCAATGCTTTCAAGGTCTGCCAGCATCAGCTCCGTGTCTATTGTTTCTGCATCCGCAACCGGATCAACCCGGCCCTCAACATGGGTCACGTCGCCGTCTTCGAAACAACGCAGCACGTGGGCAATTGCATCTGTCTCGCGAATATTAGCAAGAAACTGATTCCCTAAGCCTTCGCCTTTCGACGCACCTTTGACGAGGCCAGCGATGTCGACGAACGTCATGCGCGTCGGGATAATCTGCTTTGATCCCGCAATGGCGGCCAGCTTATCCAGCCGCGCATCCGGAACGCCGACCTCGCCCACGTTAGGTTCAATTGTGCAGAACGGAAAATTCGCCGCCTGTGCCGCGGCAGTTTTGGTCAGCGCGTTGAACAGGGTCGATTTGCCGACATTCGGCAGACCCACAATTCCCATCTTAAAGCCCATGACAAGCATCCTTTGTAAGTTGGCGCTGTCCTATGGTCTCAGCGACGTCTGTGCAAGTCTTAGCGCAGCCGTCGATCTTCGCGGGATTGGTAGATCAATATCCAAGCGAGAACGATAAACATCGGATGTGTCAGCCCGCCCGAAAATATTATGGCTGGAATCCAGATTATGAATACGACGATCGCCGTAAAAATACGACCAGTAAGAAGTATCGAAAGTGGCGGCAAGAGCAGAGCAAGTACATAGTTCATAATCTTAACCTAAGCTATTCCGGAAGGATTTAAACCATAGATATGTGAGAGTATGTGCACAATTCAAACCTTTCGCATGGGTTTTTTCTGATATCCTTTCGCTCACTCTTGATGTCGCATTGATTTTCCGCGTCATATTCGGCATTGCAACAGGGCAACGTAAAAAGGCCACCTTCATGACACGTATCGACGCCAAATTCGCCGACCTGAAAACAAACGGCAAGAAAGCCTTTGTTGCTTACGTCATGGCGGGCGACCCTGATTTCGACACATCGCTCGAAGTCGTGCGCGGTCTTCCGGCCGCTGGCGTGGATATCATCGAATTGGGGTTGCCCTTTACCGACCCGATGGCCGATGGCCCAGCTATCCAATTGGCCGGGCAACGCGCATTGGGGGCTGGGATGACACTTGATAAAACCCTAGCGCTTGCCGCCGCGTTTCGCGAGCAAGACGATACCACTCCGATTGTCCTGATGGGCTACTACAACCCGATCTATTCAAAAGGCGTCGACGCGTTTTTGACTGCGGCTAAAAAGGCGGGCGTTGACGGATTGATCGTCGTCGATCTCCCCCCCGAAGAGGACAGCGAACTTTGCCTGCCGGCCCAGAAGGCAGGCATGAATTTCATTCGTCTGGCCACCCCTACGACCGATGACAAGCGTTTGCCGCGGGTTGTGCAAAACACCTCTGGTTTTGTTTACTATGTGTCGATCACCGGCATCACCGGCTCTGCCGAAGCCGAGGCGGGCGATGTCGCCCCCGAAGTGGCGCGCATCAAAGCGGCCGCCGGCCTGCCCGTTATTGTGGGTTTTGGCGTGAATACGCCCGACAAGGCCCAAGCGATTGCCTCTGTGGCGGATGGTGTGGTCGTCGGCTCTGCAATTGTTTCAAAGATCGCGGACGGCCTACCTGTCGCTGATGTGTTAAAATTCGTCAAAACCCTGTCGGATGGGGCCCACCGCGCCTAAGCCACCTAGGACAGTGCGCCGGTTGCGCAAAGCGATTGATTTACCGGGGGCGTATTGGTTAGGTAAACTGACCAATACATAGGATATCCCTGCCATGCCCGTGATTACGAATATCAACGACCTCAAACGCATGCATGAACGCCGCGTACCACGTATGTTCTACGATTATGCCGAATCAGGTAGCTGGACGGAGCAGACCTTCCGCGAAAACACTTCGGATTTTGACCAGATCCGCCTGCGCCAGCGCGTGGCCGTAGATATGAGCGGGCGGTCGACCACCACACAGATGATCGGTCAGGATGTGGCGATGCCTGTGGCGCTTGCCCCTGTCGGTCTGACCGGCATGCAGCACGCCGACGGAGAAATCAAAGCAGCCCGCGCCGCCGAAGCCTTTGGCGTGCCTTTTACCCTTTCTACGATGTCGATTAACTCGATCGAGGATGTGGCCGAAGCAACGACCAAGCCTTTCTGGTTCCAACTCTACACAATGCGCGACGAAGATTACGTCGCACGGCTGATCCAGCGGGCCAAGGACGCCAAGTGTTCGGCCCTTGTCATCACGCTTGATCTGCAAATTCTGGGTCAACGGCACAAGGACCTAAAAAACGGTCTTTCCGCTCCGCCCAAAATGACCGCTAAAACAATCGCCAACCTTTGCACCAAATGGGGTTGGGGAATTGGCATGCTGGGTGCCAAACGCCGCAGTTTCGGCAATATCGTGGGCCATGTGCACGGCGTCGATGACACCGCCGATCTTGGTGCCTGGACGGCCGAACAGTTCGACCCGACGCTTGATTGGGGGAAAATCGCCAAATTGAAAGAGCAATGGGGCGGCAAGGTAATCCTCAAGGGTATCCTAGACGCCGAGGACGCCAAGATGGCGCTTAAGGTGGGGGCAGACGCGATTATCGTCAGCAACCATGGGGGTCGACAGTTGGACGGGGCCATCAGCTCGATCCGCGCTTTGCCGTCGATTTTGGATGCCGTAGGCGATCAGATCGAAGTGCATTTGGACAGCGGTATTCGGTCCGGTCAGGACGTGCTTAAGGCGATGGCGATGGGGGCCAGCGGCACCTACATCGGACGCGCTTTTATTTATGGTCTGGGGGCCATGGGGCAAGCGGGCGTGACGGCCGCACTCGAAGTAATCCACAAGGAGCTGGACCTGACGATGGCCTTATGCGGCGAAACATCGATCAAAGGGTTAGGTAAACACAATCTGCTCATCCCCAAAGGCTTTGAAGGCGACTGGCAATAATAATCCGGGCCAACGTTCTGACCGGGAACAGAACCTTGATTTCGGGGGCGAAAACCGTGCGACGGGGCTGTCCAACGGGCAGCTCCGTGCGGTTTTGGTCTTTTCATATATCGCTAACCCGTCTATATGCGCGACTTCACGCGGACATACAGCCTTGGAGGATGTCCGCCCTAAACATATTGGAGAATAGCATGGCTGGAGAGATTCCTGATCTTGAAGCTCAAGTACGGACGGGGACAGGC
>DRFG01000168.1 GCA_011050655.1 Roseobacter sp. | reverse complement strand
CGCCTGCCGGGCAATGGACGGCGCGATCGGCAGGACCCTACAGATCGACTCGACACCGTAAACAACGCGCTGATCTTCAATGAAGGCGATCACCGCTTCAGAGGGCGGTCGAGTTCCGTCCCGCTGCCCGGCAGCGCATGTTTACATGCGCGAGAGGGGGCGCAAAATAAGCTGACGCCTTGCGAAGGATCTCATTGGCTTGGCGTAGCTCCCGAACCTCCCGTTCCAAAGCCTTGATCCGATCGCCTTCCTCAGTGGTCACCCCATCACGCATGCCTCTGTCCTTCTCAGCCTGCTTGACCCATCCGCTCAAAGTTTGGGGAATGCAGTCAATCTTGGGTGCAATGGCCGCAATCGCGCCCGCCTGCATCTCATAGGAGCCTTGATGCTCAAAAACCATCCGCACTGCACGTGCGCGGACCTCGGGCGAGTAGCGGTTTGCCATTTTGCTGTTCGTCATAACCATCATCCTTACGTAAGTTGACGGTCTCCGACAAACCCGGGGTGATTCACCTGCGTATCTTATGACAGCGAAGGGTGAACCCTTTGCATCCTCGGGCTCGCTCGACAACGCGGTCCGCAAGTGGATCATCGCCGCTGGTCTCTGCAAGCCGTTGCTCGATGACGAGGGCAACCCGGCGATTGAGAAGAACGGAAAACCTAAACTGCGTGCGACCCGGTCCCAGCACGGCATCCGCAAGCGTCGCGCCGAGCAAATTGCCGAGGCGTCTGGATCAGTCTACGAGGGGATGGCGCACCTGTCGCACAGCGATCCCAAAACCGCTGCGATCTACACCAAGCGGGTCAATCGCGCATGCCTCGCTGAGCGTGCTGCGCTGCGTGCCGAAGCTGCCTTTGAAGCCGATAGTGTCCCATGCCCCGCAAATCGTGGGACGCTGCGTGGCACAAGTGCCAGTAAAGAAAGGGAAAAGTTTTGGAGTGGCAGCCCGTAGGGGAGTCGAACCCCTCTTTTCAGGTTGAAAACCTGACGTCCTAACCGATAGACGAACGGGCCACTTAGCTTGTGAGCGGTTCTTTAAGCAAAGCTGGCAAAGGGCGCAAGCAGAAATCGCCAAGAAATGAAAAAACATTCATGCAACTGCCGCGTCTTCCAGCCGCAGTTGTATCGATTGACGGCCGCGCCAGCTATTGATGTCCAAACGGCCGGCCAGATGAAACCGCGCCCCACCATGGTTTTCCAAAGCAGGGCCCAGTTTTCCGTCAAAAGCGCCAAAGGCAATGGCATCGATATAAGGGCCACCCCTATCACCAAAGCTGATTTTCAGATGGCTTTCTCCGACGCGCTTGGCGTGACGGATTTGCATGCCGGCAAATGCATAGCGCGGGGCGGGGGCACCGGCACCAAAGGGGCCTGCCTGATCCACCTGTTGGGCAAGCTCCACGGTTGCCGCAGCGGGCATCAACATACCGTCCAGACGTAGATCCGCTGCGCCCCCAAGATGTGCACCCTGTTTTTCCAACAGCTCTGACAGCCGCGCCATAGCGGCGTCAAGCTTGTCTTCGGCCACGGTCAGACCCGCAGCCATCTTGTGCCCGCCACCTTTCAGCAGCAGTCCCTCCGCAACCAGTCGCTGGATTGGCGCGCCCAGATCGATACCGCTGAGAGAACGGCCAGACCCTTTGCCAATGCCGCCTTCGAATCCGATCACAATAGAGGGCCGGTTTGACGCCTCCTTGAGCCGTGATGCCACGATGCCCACGACACCTGGATGCCAACCCGGGCCCGATGCCCAGGCCAGAGGCGCGTCAAACCCGCGCTTCTCGGCTTGCTCTAATGCTGCGGCACGCACATAGGCCTCTACCTCACGGCGTTCGCTGTTAAGTAGATCCAGTCGCTCGGCTAGGGCCGCAGCCTCATGCGGGTCGTTGCAGGCTAGTAAACGGGCACCCAGGTCGGCCTGTCCGATGCGCCCGCCCGCATTGATGCGGGGGCCCAGCAAAAACCCAAGATGATAAGCGTTAGGGGCCGTATCCATACGGGCCAGATCGGCAAGAGCGGCCAATCCTGCTCGGTCGCGCCGCGCCATAACCTTTAGACCTTGGCGGACGAAAGCACGGTTGACGCCGACCAGAGGGGCTACATCCGCAACAGTTGCCAAAGCAACGAGATCCAGAAACGCCATTAAATCCGGCCCTTGACGCCCATCCTCACGCAACTGGCGCCCCACCTCGACCAACAACAAAAAAACAACACCAGCGGCACAAAGATGCGCCAATGCGCCGTCTTCGTCTTGGCGGTTTGGGTTCACTACGGCGACAGCGCCGGGCAATGTCTCTCCACCCAGGTGATGGTCAAGCACGATCACATCCGCTCCGACGGCCGCCGCAATTGGCCCATGAGACAGCGTTCCGCAATCTACACAAACAATCAGATCATGGCTGACCGCCAAACCTGCCATTGCCGCGTCATTTGGACCATATCCCTCGTCGATTCTGTCAGGCACGTACAGCGTTGCGGGACAGCCCATATTGCGCAACCAAACCAATAACAATGCGGCAGAACTGCCGCCATCCACATCATAATCGGCAAAGACAGCAATCCGTTGCCGCGCTTTCACCGCAGCCAGAAACCGCGTCGCAGCCCTTTCCATATCGCGCAACGATCTTGGGTCGGGCAACAACTCCCTTAGTGACGGCTCTAGGAACGGACCAGTCTCGGCAGCGGCTACGCCGCGCCGCGCCAACACCTGACATAGGGCAAGCGGTAAACCGGTTTGCTGAAGCAACACTTCTGCTGCACGCTCGGTCTCGACCCCGGGGCCTACCCAACGCCGCCCGCTCAAGGACATCTCAACATCTAAAAAGCTCACGCGCGCTCCATTCCAAATGGTAAAAAATCCTCGCCGAAGGCACCCGCATTTACAACAGGCAGCCCCGGCATGTGTTCAACCACGGCAGGGTGCCGAAAGCGCGGGTGTTACAAATCCTCGATCCGCAGCGCGACAGGTTCGGTCGCCAAGACCCCGGTTTTCGCCATCGCCTCCAAAGCTTCGTCCAACGCGCTACGGTTCGTCTTATGGGTAACGATCAACACGGGTGCCAAATCGCTACGATGTTCAGTCTGGCGCATTCTGTCGATGCTGATACCGGCCTCTCCCAGCACCGTGGCGATTTTCGCCAAAGCACCGGGTTTGTCGAGCAGACCCATCCTTAGGTAAAATGCAGCCGGGCGCTGCGACAACGCGGATGTCGCCGATGCGAGGCTGGTGGCTTTACGTCCGAATACCGGACCGTGCCAACCACGGGCGATATCACAAATGTCAGACAGTACCGCACTTGCGGTGGGGCCTTCCCCGGCACCCGGGCCGCGCAGGACAACTTGACCGATCGCGTCGCCTTCCAGAACAATCATGTTGGTACCGCCTGCAAGCTGCCCCAAAGGCGACGTATCTGGCACCAGACAAGGTTGCATGCGTTGTTCAAGGCCACGACCGGTCATCTGTGAAACCCCCAGCAGCTTGATCTTATAGCCCATATTCGCGGCGGCTTGGATATCTTCTATACTGATACGTTGAATGCCTTCGATCTCGATCCCGCGAAAATCCACCTGAGTGCCAAAGGCGATGGACGATAGGATCGCCAGTTTATGGGCCGCGTCAATACCACCGACATCTAGGTTCGGATCGGCCTCAAGATAGCCTAGCGCCTCTGCTTCTTTGAACAGCGATTCATAGGTGTTTCCGGTCTCTTCCATCCGCGTAAGGATATAGTTGCAGGTTCCGTTCATCACGCCCATGACCCGACTGATCTCATTTCCGGCAAGGGCTTCGGTCAGGGTTTTGATGACCGGGATACCGCCGGCC
This sequence comes from Roseobacter sp., assembly GCA_011050655.1. Lineage (GTDB taxonomy): Bacteria > Pseudomonadota > Alphaproteobacteria > Rhodobacterales > Rhodobacteraceae > Sulfitobacter. The sequence goes on along the minus strand of DRFG01000168.1, from coordinate 1,219 downwards.
ACGGCTGCCTCGTACCGGATCAGACAACCGCTGGCTTCAGCTTGTTCAGCAAGCGCCTGACCATGGATCGCCAGCATAGCCTTGTTCGCAGTGACGACATCCTTGCCCGACGACAGGGCCGCTTCGGTCGCGTCCTTGGCTGGCCCCGCGTCGCCTCCTATCAATTCTACGAAAACATCAACATCGTCACGTTTAGCCAAGGCGACGGGGTCATTCTCCCACGCATAGCCACTTAAGGTGACGCCGCGATCCTTATCGCGGCTACGCGCTGAAACAGCCGATATCGACACCGGTCTGCCCGTGCGGGCTTCGATCAGCGCGGCCTGCTTGCGGATGATCCGGACCACACCCACACCGACGGTGCCCAATCCGGCAATCCCAAGACGAAGCGGCTGTGACATGGTGAAATCCTTTGTGGTAATGCGCGACGGCGCGGAGTGCTATCATGGTTGCTTGCGCCGCGATGTAACGGTTTCACATGTTGCACGCAACGCGGCATCGTGAAATTCCCTAGCGCAGGCCCTGCGCCAGCCGTTGTTTTTCTGCGCGTGATAGCACGGACCCGCGCAAGCGGGCGGCGCGCGCTTGCAGGCCAGCTACCCGACCGGTCAACGCGGTCTCGGTTTTGACCGTGTCAATTTGACCAGCGGTCGCTGTCGCGAGCAAGGGGTCGATCGGTACCAGTGCGGGGTAGTCGGCCGCCAGCAGCTCGGGTGTGGCACGGCTATCCAGCGCAGGGAACTGGGTGCATGCGGCCATCAGCAGAAAGGTCGATGCAAATATATAAAGTGAAATGCGCCTGATCATGGATCACTTTTGCACCAGCCGCGTTTCCGGCGCAAGCGGGGTTTGCGTTTGAACACATGTTCAATTAACCTCTCGATATGGCACGTACGACCGGCTCCCATTCTGATATTACTGGCCCCAAGGTGCGCGATGCAGCCTTGCGTCTTTTTGCGCACCACGGATATGCTGCCGTTTCGATGCGCGCCATCGCGACCAAGGTCGGCGTGCAGGCCGGTGCGCTTTATAACTATACGCCTGACAAGCAAACATTGTTGTTCAATCTTCTCCACGATCACATGGAAGAACTGCTTGAGGCGCACCAGGACGACATAACCAGGAGCCCGCTCGACAGGCTGCACCATTTCGTCGATTTTCATATCAGGTTTCATGCCGACCGGCCTGACGAAGTATTCATTTCCTATATGGAACTGCG
>DRFG01000167.1 GCA_011050655.1 Roseobacter sp. | reverse complement strand
TCATCAAGCCGCGCGGCCGTGAGGGTTTGGACAGGCTCTCCCCCGCGCCCGCCAGTGACGGATACTGGCGCGACCTCGGCCGCAGCTTTCGCGGGTCATTCTGGGGCCTGATGACGCCGGTGGTCATCCTTGGCGGTATCTATTCCGGCATCTTCACCCCGACCGAGGCGGCCCTTGTCGCCACGGTCTATGCCATAGCCGTCGGTGCCTTCGCTTACCGCACGCTGACCGTCCGCACGCTCTATGATGCGCTGACCGAGGCCGCGTCCTCCTCTGCTGTTGTCATGCTGGTCGTGGCCTACGCGAGCCTTTTCGGCTGGGTCGTCACCGTTGAAGACCTTGTGGGGCAGTATTCCGGCCAGTTGCTTGGCCTGTCCGACAACGACGCGGTGATCTTGATGGTCATCATGCTGATCCTGCTGATCGCGGGCATGTTCATGGACCCCGTTACGGTCATGTTCATCTCTTTACCGATCTTCATGCCGGTCGTGCGCGAATTGGGCTGGGACCCGGTATGGTTCGGTGTGCTGGTCATGGTAAATCTCGCCATCGGGCTCATTACGCCGCCCGTCGGCATCAACCTCTACGTCGCGGCGAACATCACCCGCCAGCCGCTGGAACGCATCGCCCGCGCAGCGCTGCCATTCTTGGCCATTAGTATCATCGGCCTCGCCATCGTGGCGGCGGTCCCTGCCCTGTCCCTCTTTCTGCCGGAGATGTTGAAATGAATGACACCGTCGCCCTGATTACAGGTGCTGCCCGCGGCATCGGCCTTGCCACAGCGACCCTGTTCCACGCCGAAGGTCGCCGCGTCGTCATGCTCGACCGCGATGCAGATGAACTTGAGGTCGCCGCCGCAACCCTGCCCGGCGCGATGACTGTAACCTGCGACGTCTCTATCCCGCAGCAAGTCGCGCAGGCGGTGGCCGAGGTCGAACAGACCTGTGGTCGTCTTGATATCTTGGTGAACAACGCCGGCGTCGCCGACTTCGGCCCTCTGGCTGAAACGGACTTTGCCCGCTGGCGGCGCGTTATGGACACAAACCTCGATGGCGTTTTCCTGATGTCACAAGCCTGCCTAACGCTGTTGTCGGCCCGAGGCGGCGCCATCGTAAACATTGCTTCGATCTCGGGCTTGCGCGCTTCCACACTTCGCGTCGCTTACGGCACGTCGAAAGCTGCCGTCATCCACCTGACCAAGCAGCAGGCGGCGGAGCTTGGAGAGGTCGGCATTCGCGCCAATTGCGTCTGCCCCGGTCCGGTCAATACGAAACTCGCGCTGGCCGTCCATTCACCAGAGATCCGCGCGGCCTATCATGACGCGATCCCCCTGAACCGCTACGGTACGGAGCGGGAAATCGCGGAAGTCATCTGTTTCCTTGCCAGCGAAAGGGCGAGCTTTGTTACCGGTCAAGTCGTTGCATCCGACGGCGGTTTTGATTCAACTGGCGTAGGCTTACCCGCACTGCGGACCTAACGTACCCGTAGGTGATGTAGCGGAAACGAAATTCTTTCAAGGTTGTTGCATTTGAAGGTAGGAAGTGGACCTGCTCTGCTCTGGCAGGGAGCGTTTAGCTCACCTTTTCTGACCTACCACTGAACTTTCATCCAGCCTCGATCGGATTCCGATTAGACGTTTTACCTTGGGCCAATAGTGGACGTAATTCGGTCAGCTGCGGCTACGTCAGCGTGGGGCACCTACCTTCATGTTTTGCTGGGGTTTTGCACTCCTTTAGAAACAACCCTACGGGCTGCCACTTGTAATTCCTTAAAAATATACCTTCTCAGATAGGAGTTCAGTGAGACCGGCCATTCTGTCCGGTTCGGGGCCTGTCTGGATGGTCATGGCCCGTTTTACAGGGGTTCTGCTTAGGGAACCTTTGCTGCACTTTTGTATTTCAATTGGTAAAGGCGGCAAATTCAGGTCGGGTGCATTGCGCACCTCGAGTGCAGGATCGCTGCTGTCAGGTTGCGGGCTTGAGCGTCTTTTGGGGACCGGAATTCATCGTGGAATTACCCCATGCTAAAGGCGTTTCGCATGCTTCGAGCGCCGCAATAAAGTTGTTGCACCAGACTTTAACATCGGTCTTTACGACCTGATCCATGCAGGCTGTATAGCGCCATTTTCTTTCCTTGAGTGGCATATCCAAGGCCTGAGACAACGCTTCTGACATGCCCTCAATATCATAGGGATTAACCAATAAAGCTTCGGTCAGATCTTCGGCTGCACCTGCCAGTTGCGACAATACCAATACCCCCGGATCCTCGGGATCTTGGGCGGCAATATATTCCTTGGCGACCAGGTTCATTCCGTCAGCCAAGGGTGTCACCATGCCAACGCGCGCACGCCGATAAAGCTTTGCCAGCACGTTGCGGTCAATATTACGGTGGATATAGCGCAGCGGTGTCCAGTCCAATTCGGCATGTTCGCCATTCAGCCGACCTGCCAATTCCTCCAATTCGGACCTGATTTGCCTATACGCCAAGACCTCTTCGCGTGTCGGCGGTGCAATTTGCAAAAGGCTTACGCGCCGGTCCTTATCGGGTCGCTTTTCAAGATATTGCGCGAAGGCACGAAACCTGTTTGGGAGCCCTTTTGAGTAGTCGAGCCGATCTACACCCAGAATATACTCCCCCTGCATGTCGGGACCAAGATCGGCACCAGCAAGACTTTGATCGGCAGCCCTAGCGAACGCTTTCACATCTATGCCAATCGGGAATGAGCGAACTGAAAACACTTGTGCGCCATACTTTATGCGACCATCCAGCATGACTTCGGCTTGATTTTGCGAGCGGAACATTTCAAGGCACCGTGCAACATCGGCACGGGTCTGCAAACCGACCAAATCATAATCCGCAAGCCAATCTGCCAAGTTGGCGCTTTCGGGCAACGCACCCAGATCCCCTAATGTGGGAAACGGAATATGAAGGAAAAAACCTATTCGCCCCTTGAAACCCAGCTTGCGCAGTTCGGAGGCCAAAGGGAAAAAATGGTAATCCTGTATCCAGATCAGATCGTCGGCTTCGATTACATCGATGATGAGACGAGCAATACGTTTGTTCACCTCCATATATGCGGTCTGGAAGCTGCGCTTAAGGTCAACCAAATCGCCGCGTCGATGGCAGACTGGCCACAGGACGGAGTTGGCAAAACCAAGGTAGAATTCTTCGTGTTCACGTTGGGTGACTTGGAAAGCCAGCCGCGTGTATCTTGTTTCGTCGCCGATTTTTTGCAGAGGCGAAGTCGGCGCTTCGGACAGTTCGGGATGGGATCCTATCCAGATGCCGCCTTTTTCACAAAGCGTACTGTGCAGCGCAACAACCAGACCGCCAGATGGTTCTGCCTCGGTTGGGATACGGTTGGAAACGACGACTAATCTACCCCCCATGGCGACCTCTCAAAGACTCTAAATAAAAGCAAAGTCACCGACAGTACGTGGCGATCTTTACAATAACTAACCACAAAGTGACTATAGTAATATAATTACTCATGTCACTTTATGGTTCCCATCCGACGGTAGTTTAACGCACAATCCTAGAGCTCTTCCTCCCATGACCGCGATAACCGCATCGCCCCGTTGATGATGCCTGCCATCGAATAGGTCTGCGGAAAATTGCCCCAAGCTTCACCAGTCGCAAATGATGTGTCCTCGGACATCAGCCCAAGAGGGTTTCGCGCTTCAAGCAGCGCCTCGAACAAATCACGTGCTTCCTCTTTTCGACCGATGCGGGTCAATGCGTCGACCCGCCAGAAAGCGCACAGGTTGAACCCCACTTCCGGTACCCCGAAATCATCCGCCTCTTCATAGCGCAGCATGAAGGGGCCACGACCCAATGTGGCAGACAAGGTTTCGACCGTGGCCACAAAACGCGGGTCCTGTGGAGGTAGAAACCCGACTTCACCCATCAATAAAACGCTGGCGTCGAGCGTGTTGCCGTCAAAGCTTTCGACAAAAGACTGACGCTTTTCCGACCAAGTGCGTTCAAGGATCTTAGCACGTATTATATCGGCGCGCTCTGTCCAATATGTCGCCCGTTTGGCCAGCCCCAGATGTGCTGCGATCTTGCCCAACCGATCGCAAGCAACCCAGCACATCAGCGAAGATGACGTATGTATTCGCGATCGACTGCGCAATTCCCACAAACCTGCATCCGGCTGATCATGAAGCAGCCAAGCTTGCTCTCCCAACGCTTCAAGATGCTCGAATGCGGCTTTGCCGGTGTTCATGAATAACCGTTTGTCAAAGAAGGCGGGAGCAGCCCCGAGTATGATATTGCCGTAGGTATCGTGTTGAAAATGTTCGTGGGCCTGATTTCCGATCCGCACCGGCCCCATGCCCCGATACCCCTCAAGGCCTTCTGCGATACGTTCGGTCAATTCGGTTTCCAAACCCACGCCCAATACCGGTTGAATATGCCCGCCCTTGGCATCGGCCACCAAATTCATCAGCCACTGAAAGTAGTTTTCCAAGGTGCGCGTCGCAGCAAGGCTGTTCAGCGCCCGTACGGTAAACAATGCGTCGCGGACCCAGCAATAACGATAGTCCCAGTTGCGGGTACTGCCGGGCGCTTCGGGCAGTGAAGTCGTCATCGCGGCGATGATTCCCCCCGTCGGTTCGTAGCTGCATAGCTTTAGAGTGATAGCGGCGCGAATGACGGCCTCTTGCCACTCACAAGGGATCGCCAGCCTTTGCACCCAGCGACGCCAATACCGTGTCGTCTGATCGCTAAAGTCTCGGGCGATATGCTGCGGATTTTCAGACAATGTCTCATCCGGCCCTAGAACAAATGACATTTCCTGATCAAGGTTGATCAACCTCTCATCTAACACATGGTCCAGCGGTGCATCGGTTGTCAGACGTACCACTTGGTCAGGGCCGACAAACCGCACGTGGCTTGAACCGCGCGTCATCGAAGGGGGTACCGTGCCCCATTCGAATTGTGGCCTGATGCAAAACCGTACACGCGGTGCCCCGTCGAGCGGGCGCACCTGGCGGATCAGCATCTGCGGTCTGAAGGACCGGCCACGCGCTTCGAAACGCGGGCAGAAATCAATGATCTCAATGGCACCTGATGCGCTGCGCAATACGGTGCGCAGAATAGCTGTGTTTGCCAAGTATGACTGTTCGGTCGTATGACAACCATCCAGTTCCACCCGAAATGTACCATCGTCAGGGCGACCCTTTCCGTGCCCTAGCAGCCCATGAAAAATCGGGTCACCGTCGAAACGCGGCAGACAGTACCATTTGATAACACCAGCAGGGTCAATTAGCGCCGAAACAGAGCAATTGCCGATAATCCCAAGTTCCATTTATTTTCCTTTCGCAAGCAAGTGTGCAAGCCATTGGTGGAACGATCCTATTGTCTGCGCGCGATACATCGCCTGCGTCGGACCAGCGCCGATCTTTATCCCACTTCCACCTAGTCTCTGAGCCGCCTCAAAGCCGTCCTCGTCGGTTACATCATCGCCGATCATAATCGGTATCCGGCCAGCAAATTCGGGGCGATGCATAAGGTGGGCAAGTGCAGTGCCCTTATTCACCGATGCTATCGCTATTTCGCTGACCATCTTGCCATGTATTGCTCGTAGCCCGGGCATTTGGTTTGCAACGTTCTCCACCGTTTGCCGGGCGATTTCACCTTGTTCTGGCGCGTGCCTATAGTGGATCGCGATCGAGCCGGGTTTTTGCTCCAACTTGAGCTTGGCTTCAGCCGCAAAAGTCTCAAGAGGACTCAGGGCTTGGTGAAGTGCATTGGATGATAGCGGATGGCTGCCAGAACCACCAAACCGGTGGTCGTATTCCCAACCATGAGACCCAACTACCGGCACATCCAAAGGGGCCAAAATCTTCGATGCATCCATAAACCCCCTGCCCGTAAGGACGACGACCGCCCCATTGGTGAGATTGATCAACGTCGCAAGGGACTGCCTTATCCCTTCAGAGAGCGCCACCGCCGATGGATCGTCGCTGATCGGGGCAAGTGTGCCATCCAGATCAAAGAAAAAGCCATGGAATGATGGCTCAATTGTCAAATTTGCTAAATCGGACGGCATGGAGCCCCTTTCATCGTTTGAAATGAACAGGTGATACTTATGTTCTTGTCCCTCAAGCCGCTGACCTCTCACATTTTCTTCAGTGGGCTATCTGCATGCAGGCCTGGACTCACGAAACGTGCCATGCACCCACCCTTGGGTCTTACTTAGTGCTGAAGTTCCAAAGTCTACACGTCAAGGCAAAACCATGCAGCAACCTTTCAGCTGATTGCGTCCATAGGGCGGCACCGACAAGATTGATCGGGGTTTCACAAGCTTGAATTTGAAGGCATATTCTTAGCCTGATCGCTGTAACCCGTTCAGCTAACCCACAGACAACTATGAGTTGACAGATATAGCAGGTTCTGGTCGGGTAACTCTGGTTATAGGAAACCTTGAAAGCCTTGATATGGTGGATTTAGGCTGATATTTTGACATTATAACAAGCAGAGCGATGACCTTGCATTGACACGACAATTGAAGTCCCACGATTTTTACAACGATCTGAAAGAGATCGAGCGCAATACTCTTGTCCCTACGCTTTTACAAACTGTGACGTTGGCAACCGGAATGGGCTTTGCGGCAGTGGCCCGTGTGACAGCGTCGCGGTGGGTAACTTGCCAGACAGTAGACAAGATTTCCTTTGGATTGGCACCTGGCGACGAACTGGACGTAGAAAGCACGTTGTGTCACGAGGTGAGGCTTTCGAACACAGAGATTGTCATCGACGATGTCGCCAATGACCCTGTCTACTGCACACACCACACCCCCGCGACATACGGAATCCAAAGCTATATCTCGGTCCCGATTTACAAGAAGGACGGTACGTTCTTCGGGACGCTATGTGCAATTGACCCTGAACCCAGAAAGCTAAAAGATCTGCATATCCTAGAGATGTTTCGACTGTTTGCATCGTTGATCGGCGACAGTCTGGAAATCAACGTTCAGCTGCACGAAAGCCAGATGGCTCTCGACGAAGAGCGCCATCTATCGGAGATACAGCAGCAATTCATCGCCATTCTTGCGCATGATCTGCGAAACCCGGTCAGTGCTCTGGAAGCTGGTCTACGTCTTATGGGGCGAAAAGAACTGGACGAACCGACGACCAAGCTCGTGACGCTGATGAAGGCATCGCTAGGACGAATGAGCAATCTTATTGAAAACCTTCTAGATCGGGCCCGCCAACGGCATGATGGGGGGCTGGTCATCGAACGCGACGCAGCCGAGCCCTTGGAACCGGTAATTCAGCAAATTGTTTCCGATATCCAAGCCGTATCGCCCGATCATGTTATAAAATGCGACATAGATCTAAACGGAAATGTCGACTGCGACCGGGAACGTATCGCGCAAATGCTGTCGAATTTGCTGCGCAATGCAATTACCCACGGCGCTGAGAGACAGCTGATCAAACTTGTCGCGAAGCGGGAAGACGGCGAAATAATGCTTTCGGTGGCGAACCAAGGCAAGATGATCCCACCCAGTACGTGGCCGGGTTTGTTCATACCTTTCCAGCAAGGTGGTGCTGATAAAAAGCGCAAAGGCCTCGGCCTTGGCCTATACATCGCCTCGGAAATTGCAAAGGCCCACGGCGGCACGCTGAGCGTGGTGTCGGATGAACGGCAAACCAAATTTACGTTCCGAATGCCCCAAGGACCTGCTCCGCTTTAACACACCCTGCTTGCGGTCAAGTTTCGTCAGTTTAATATTTCAGATTTCCCTGACGCCTTGGGTCAGCATTTCGTCACATGCCGCACCGTGCAAAACAGAAATGTCCCCGGTTGTTTCAAGGATCACCGCTTGAACTCTGGATAAATCAAGTGCGTTTGCTTCACGCAGTTTGGCAATCAGATCCTCTTTCCTCACACGGGTCTCTTTTAACGCATCATGAAGGATGACGCCGTTTTTCATCAAAATAACCGGTCGATTTTGAACCAACTCGTCAAGCGTCGTTGAGCGTTGACGCAAAAGAGCCACCAGATATTGCACGGCAAACAGGCTTGCCATAGCCGTGAGGGTCTGTAACAGCCCCGTCCATTCGCTTGATTGCGACGCGCCTGCGAGCAGCGACCCCATGGCCACCGTCATGACGAAATCAAAATTGGTCATCTTCGAAAATGACCTCAGCCCGACAATGCGTACTAGAAAAATAACCCAGAAAAGCCCTAAAGCACTTAACAGTGCCCCTCTTGCCAAGGCGTCCAAGATGGCGTCATCGAAAAACATGGCGGGTCCTTTGCCGTTTGGTTAAATATTCATGCACCGGTTTATCCGGGGTCTGGGCTTTTCCGCCTCAACACGGTTCCCGTTTGAATCCGCATTCGGTCTGGGAGCGATCGCGACCAGCCGGTGTGACGAGGCAAAAACGCGACGAGGAGCCGACCCGTGCCGCTGAGTTCTTACGTCAATAACACGGGTCTGGTTCAAAGGATCTTGGCTAACATCCAAGTGCCCATACCCAGCATCATCAAATTCTCGGTTAGAGAGATGAAGCCCAAAGGCACATTGCTGTCACCGCCAACACAGGCACATTTAAGTTCTCGTTTCTCAATATATACCGCTTTGATAACCGACACCGCACCGATCCCCCCGATAAAAATCGCCACAGGCGCTGAAAGCCACATCATCGCGCCTGCTGTCATCAGGATGCCGGCCAAGGCTTCACCGAATGGGTAAAGCTTGCCGTAAGGGACCCATCGCTGCGCGAGCAAATCATAGTTCAGGAACATTGTAGAAAAGCTTTCCACGTTCTGAAGCTTTTGGACGGCCAGAAAGCACATGGAGATTGAGATGAACCATTCGAATGCGCGAAGCGTGAAAACGGTCTGGAAGCTGAACCATGACAACGCCAAGGCCATCAGAAACGCCATGCCAAAAATCGCGATCACGGGCTGGTAGGAAGTATCGGACTGTTGATCCTTTGGTTTGTCGAGACCAAAAAATACCCGCAGATCTTCATAACCGCCAATCCGTTCGGCCCCGATAAACGACTGCGGCGTGGTTTTCACACCATGCTGAGCCTTGAACGCATCGGTATCCGCGCTTGTTTCAAGGTGGTGATCCTCGACCGTGTAACCTTGGCGTTCCAACAAGTCCTTTGATTTCAACCCGTAAGGGCACATGTGCCCAGGCATTACCATTCTGTAAAGTTTGGCAGTTTTAACCTGATCGACCTGAGCCATGCGAAATCCCCTGTTATTTGCCGTCAATTTCAGGCGTAGCAGCAGGCCCACCCTGTAAATCATTAATAAGCGCTTTCATCTCTGCTATCTCCAAGCGCTGTGCCTTGATGATGTCATCTGCCAATTTGCGAACACGTGGATCGGAAATATTAGCGCGCTCACTGGTCAAGATGGCGATGGAGTGGTGTGGGATCATGGCACGCATCCACGAGACGTCGCCAACGGTGGCCTGACTACGCACCAGAAACAACGCGAGCAAGAAAACAACCGCGCTACCCGCAAAGATCGACATGTTAGCAGCTTTATTGGAATACATACCGAGCATGAATGCCAGCATGATGATCGCCATCATCGCGCCCATCAAGATCGCCATGTAAGTGCGGGTTTCACTGTAGAAAAGATGATCCCACGCATAGTTATTAAGATACATCATTCCGAACATCACGATCGTGGCAGTGATGATCATCGCGAAAAAGCGCCAATAAGACATAAGGACCTCTCAAAAAATTGAATTGATATAGAAAAGCAACTACATTCCAGCGCTGGAAGGTTCCGAAGGTATTTAAAATAGCCTTGTTTCCCTGAAAAGGCAGGCAATTTTCGAGAGGGACATCTAAGTGATTTCGGCAAGCAGCCTATCATTTTTGGAAAGAAACGGGCCGGAAACCAGTGATTTTCGGAGGCGGTGTCTTGAATATTCTGCCGAAGCTCATGGAGCTTCCTTGGAAGGTTGCGATGCTAAGTTCTTCTGGATCCAGGCATCACACTAAGCTGGATATTGCCGTACGAGCTGACTGCGTTTGCAGTTAATCCGCCAAATTTGCGCCTTAGTTTAACCAATATGTTGATATTAATGGATCATGTACGAGAAAAATAACAATTTTAACCAGTTCAAGACCGAAAAACCCGGATACAAACGGTAGGTATAGCATGACGAAAACTCACCGAGCACTCATATATCAAGCAGTTCTTGTTGCCGTCTGTGTTTCCCTTTCCTACGTTTCGTTTGTGCTGGTTCATAACATTGCCACTACACGTTCACAGGGAAATTTTAACGTATTGGTCGATCAAAGCCTTAACCTGATCTACCAGCAGGGTGATAAATTCAATCGTACCCTTGACGGTATTGCGGGATTGGTGCTCGCGTCCGACGCCGTAACTTCGACTGAATTAAGCGCTTATGCTAATGCCTTGGATTTGCATAAGGACAAGATGGCCTCCAATGCGATTGGTTTTGCCTCACTTGGGCAAGTCACTGATCAGAGCCCGATTAATTACGTGAACACCCACTTGGTTGAAACAGCTTTGCCCACCCCTGTCGATGGCTCGGCATCCGACCATTTCGTCATCAGACTGGCAGAGCCTCGGCCCCGGCACGCAAGCTTGTTGGGGTACGATTTCGCGAACAACACCGATTTACTATCCGCCGCGTTGACGGCCCGTGAAACAGGTGAAACCGTCGCTTCAACCGGTGTTCCCGAGGTAAATGAGGCTTCGGCATCGCGAGAAGTGTTCTTATTGCGGCCTGTTTACAGAACACTTCCAGATACAGAAGCAAACACGTCTGAGAGGGCATTCGTTGGATTTGCATTTCTGATCACTAATTTCGGTCAAGTTTTCGTCGACTTAGCGTCAGCGCAGGAAAAGCTCGTGTTGCTTCGTGTGGAATATGATGATCATACCGACCACACAGTGATATCAAATTCAAAGTTCGTAGTTCACAAGTCATTGCAGATGTATGGTCAGGTACTTAACCTGGTATGGGAAAGCACCCCTGAATTCGAAGCGCTGCAACCGTTCCGAGCGCGCTGGGTCGTCTTATCGCTAGGGTTGCTAATCACTGCTCTAATCTCAACGGTTGTCGCCGTGTTTTCCAGAAGAGATCGCATGATTACCGCTATAGTCGAACAGAAAACCCGCGATTTGGAGACCCAAGACAAGGAAAAACGGTCGATCCTGGAAAACGCTATGCTTGCGATAGTTTCCGCAAATGCGGCAGGCGAAATTTTGGACACCAACGACGCTGCCAAAAAACTTCTTAGGCCGCTTGATGCCCACCAACAAGTCAAGGGCAAACTTCTTCATCAACTATTGCCATCATTCGACACCGAAAGCCCCGATGGAGCATCGAAATTACATCTTAATGCCACCTCCGGAAAGTCAGACGACCTGACAATAGAAGTTGAAAAAAATACATGGGTCACCGCAGACGGTGACACCCGCATCACACTTCTTTTGCGAGACATCACCACTAGCGAACGCCATGCTCAGGAATTGAGAGAGGCGGAGCAACGCTGGAACTTGGCGCTCATGGGGGCGCAAATTGGTGTATTTGACTTGAATTTAGAGCATGATACCTCAATCGTTTCAGATACATGGCGCAACACTCTGCGGATTGCAGACCAAATGGGCGCACTCGACCCTTACCGCTTGCAACTGGACCGCATCCATCCCGATGACTTACCCATTTTGCAGTTGGCCGAAATGGCTTGCATCGATGGTGAAACTGATCACGCGAAGGCTTGTTTTCGAGTCAACGTAGGGCAGGATGAATGGCGCTGGATAAAATCAGATGCCGTGGTGGTTAAACGTGCCGCAGATGGTACTGCGCTGCGAATGCTTGGCATACAGCTAGATGTCACGGAAAGCTTTCAATTAGATCAGATGAAACATGATTTCGTCGCGACGGTCAGCCATGAACTGCGCACACCATTGACTTCGATCAAAGGCGCGCTTGGCTTGTTGGCCCCCCAGGTGAAGGGTGAAAAGCCGCAAGCAACTGATCGCCTGATTGAAATAGCGACGTCGAATTGCGACCGCCTGACGAAGCTTGTTAACGATTTGCTGGATATGGAGAAGTTAAACGCAGGCAGCATGAGCCATGATACCAAACCGGAAAACCTTGCAGACATTATGGTGCTCGCTACGGAGCAGCTTGAAACCTATGCTTCCCAATGGGAAGTAGATCTAGAAGTCGCTATGGCACAAGGTGATCAATATATTCTGACTGATAAATTGCGTCTGACGCAGGTCTTGACCAACCTTTTATCGAATGCGTGCAAGTTTGCTTATCCTGGCACCAAAGTTTGCTTGACCTCCGAAGTCTTGCCGACATTCATAAAGGTTTCCGTAAGTAATCTTGGTAACGGTATCTCCAAGGAATTCCGCGGCCAGATTTTTCAACCGTTCTCGCAGGCAGATAATTCTGACACGAGACAACGGGGGGGGACCGGTTTGGGGCTCAATATCTCGCGTCACCTGATCGAAGCAATGGGGGGCGAGATAGGATTTGAGAGTGAACCTGGCAAAGAAACGTTTTTTTGGTTCACTTGCCCGCTGGCGGACTGGGATGAAGTAGAAAATGCGGCCTAGATGCCTGCTTGGCAGATGTTCGATGCATTCAAGCTGCGAAGTGTCTGGGTCAAGGCTGATTAAAACCGGTGTCTTCCAAAACGGTTTGCCGCGCTCTGCCGGTATTCTTTGAGTGATACAAAGCCGCATCTGCAGAAGATAGAATATCTTCTGCCACCAGATTCTTGTCGGGCCGTATCCATACAGTACCGATACTTGCAGATATTCGGCACTGGCGACCATGAAACAAGATTGGTCGTTCAAGTTGATTAATCAACCTTTCCCCAACGGCTCGGAGATCCCTCGCGTCTAGGAGGTCCGGCAGGATCAGCGTAAATTCATCGCCCCCCACGCGAGCAACCGTATCCTCGACGCGGGTTTCCTTTACCATTATTCGTGCCGCAGCCTGAAGCACATGATCACCCGCAGCATGTCCAAGCGTGTCATTCACATTTTTGAAGAAATCGAGGTCAATCTGCATGACTGCAAAACCCTGATTACTTTCAACCAATCGCGCCAACACATGGTCAATTGCCCGGCGATTTTTTAACCCCGTCAAGGTATCGGTGAACGCTTGTTCCTCCGCGGCAATTTTTGCTATTTGCAGTTTAAGGTTCAACCGATGTGAAGCTGACATCGCTAACGACTTGGCTTCGATAAGATAAAGCATTTCTATTGCCATGTCGGTCGCGGCAAAATCGGCGTTCGTCAAACCAAAGCGGCGTACGCTTTCTTGAATGGCGATACCGAACGACAGGTTGATAACAAAGATTTCAGCCGCTTCGCCGATGGGAACCAACACTGCCTTAAAGGTGCTGGAGGGATCTTGACGGAAAGACAAGTGCATCGTCATGCCGGAGTGCCAATGTATGTCCTCAATCGAATGGATCATCTTTGGTCGGTTCACTGCGAAGTGGTCGAAAAAAAGCGTGTTCGTATACCTGTCCTCAGGGCGCAGCTTACGCAGCGTTGGACCCACATGAAGGATATCACCGCTCTTGCTGACCACCAGGTGCATTGGGCACAAGGTATCAAGTACCCGCGAGTGTTCCGAGTGGGTCATGAGACCAGAGCGCCCAATTCAAAACCCCGCCCCTGCGCAAAATCGCGATCTACCAATTTGATGCAAATTTTTTCACACCCCTCGGAAATACAGCTATTGTCGAGCAGGACCAGCGCGCCGTAATCATCAGCAATCACACGCAGTATGCCGGTCATTACATTTCCAAAACCAGGCAAAGAACCGCGACATACCAAGGTAAAATGCCCCCGCTCAACCTGATCAAGCTCCATCGTGGGAAGATAAAGGTTGGGAACCGCAAGTTTTGCGCGATCATGCAACTCGTCGAGCGAATGTAAGAAATCCTCAAAACCTACGCCACCAAATCTTAACAGACGGCGCACACCTTCTTGGGAAGGGTGCGAGACAAGGTACGATCCGAGATCTTCCAAAAGTTCAGACTTAGGACGCCCTAAAACGTACGTCATAGCGTCAATCACATCTGACGTCAGACGGTTTTCATATGTCAGCATCGGTTCAAATTCTTCAAAATCCATACCGACGCGTCTGGCCACCTGCCTCCAGACAGCTAGGCTGAAATTATCACTGATAAAGTTTTGGATACTTCTGTTTATAAGCCCGTGCATGAAAACCCTTTGCCGCTACCAGTAAACAGCATCGGTCCTCCATGTTAACAATTTGCCAAGATGCTGAGGCGAAATTGTGGCATTATGCAGATGTTTAATATGTAACCTTGTTCGGTTAGTTAATTGTCCGATGCGCTAGAAATCCGTCGGTGCACCACCCTCCGATTTCCGACGTGCGACAAATTCTGCAAGCTCTTGCCGAATTGCAACATCCATAGGTGGCTCCTCAAACTCCGCGATGATTTCCTTGAAGATCAAATGAGCGCGTTCAGGGGTCCAGACGGCACCTGCGGCTTCCCACCCTTCGTAATTTTTCCAATCACTTAGAAATGGCTGATAAAAAGCGGTGCTGTAGCGGTCTTGAGTGTGTTGGATACCAAAGAAATGTCCTGAATTTCCAACCGCCTTGATCGCGTCCAATGCAATTTCTTCAGGTCCGGTCGCACATATTGCCGGGTCCATATACCTTTGGATTTGCTGGAGAACTTCGCAATCCATAATGAATTTCTCAGGCGATGCGATAAGCCCGCCCTCCAGCCAACCGGCAGCATGATAAACCATATTAGTGCCCGATTGCACTGCGGCCCACAGGCTGTTCGATGTCTCCCACATGGCCTGACCGTCAGGTACGTTCGCAGCACAGACACCAGAAGACCGCATAGGAAGATTGTAATACCGACACAATTGCCCGGTCATCTGCGTCGCGCGCATATATTCAGGTGTGCCAAACGCCGGGGCACCGGTTTTCATATCAACGTTCGACGTAAAGGTACCTATCGCGCAAGGGGCACCGGGTTTGATAATCTGCGCCAACACCACTGCGCAAAGCGCCTCTGCAAGCGATTGGGCCACGGCTCCGGACATGGTAACGGGTGCCATCGCCCCGGCAAGGGTAAAGGGTGTCACGACGAGCCCCTGCCCGCGCCGGGCAAGTCGCATCCACCCATCCAGCATCGGAATGTCGTGTTTCAGCGGAGATGTCGAATTTATGTTCGTATACATCCGTGGGGTCGCGTCAAATTCGGTGTGGCTAAGCCCCCCGGCAATACGGACCATCTCCATCACGTCTTCTACCCGTTCCTTGCCAAGGCTATAAGCATGCATCACTTTATCGGTGATGGTGAGCTTGTCATAAAGAACGTCCAGATGGCGAACCGACGCATGGATGTCTACGGGTTCGACAGGGTATCCCCCAGCGAAATGGATGCAATTGAAATACTGGGTCAGCCGCAGCAAATCTTGGCACATGGCACGGGTACCGGGCACTTTAGTGCCAATCGACATATCCCAGTAATTGGGCGGCGAAGACACGTTGCCAAACAGCAAATGTTTTCCACCAATGGTGATTTGTCGGTCAGGGTTCCGGGGGGTGATCGTAAACTGGGAAGGTGCCTTGCCGATCCACTCCATAACAAAGTCACGGCCCATGCGCACATTTTCACCGTTAATCGTGCAGCCCGCTTTGCGCAGGATATCCAAGGCTTCGTGATTAAGGAACTCAATCCCGATCTCTTCCAGAATGCGCATGGCACCATCGTGGATCGCGTGAACGCCCTCAGGGGTTAGCGGCTCTGTTGGTCTATCGATATTGATGGGCGGGTTCCACGGCATCTGTTCAATAACCGAATGCCCCCGTCTGGTGCGCGCTCCGGCCCGCCCGCCGTGCCGCGTTCTGCGCTTATGATCGGGTACAGCCATGGTGTTCTCCCTCGGTTGTTTCCAAGAAAGACCGATGGGTGCTGTAGGGCGTTGCCGTTTCCGACGGTAAATGTCGTTTTTTACGCGTTAGTCAGTTAACGCGATCGGGTATCCAGCCAATCCGGCAAGTCACCGATATCACGAAGCACTACATCAGCATGGCCTTCCAGGTCCCGGCTGGTTGCCAAACCGGTAAGCACGGCAATACATACCATCCCTGCGGCACGGCCTGCGACCATATCATGGGTACTGTCACCGATCATAGCAATATGACCCGGCTCAACCCCGATCTTGGATGCAAAGGCCAACAATTGACCCGGACCAGGCTTTGCACCATGGCCACTATCGAAACCGGCAATAAAATCGAACATTTCCGTGATGCCAGCTTCTGCAAGATGCGCCTGCGCAGGTGCCTCTGCATCGTTCGTCGCCACGCCGAGAGCCAACCCCTTTTCCCTGAGTAACTTCAACAAAGGAAGCAATGGAACGGCTTCAAGCTGCGGTGCCATTTCAGCTTCTTCGTTTAATAGGTCAAGCAAGGCGTCTGGGGACAGCTCGGGGACCTGAGGAGCTAACATCTGTACGACTTCGGCTGGGGTCCCCGCGATGACGATGCTATCGGGTGAAAACTTCCTATTCTCGAAGTCAAAACCGATGCGATGGCCTAATGCGATGGCGCGTTCGTCTGACCCCGCGCTCAGCCTAGTCAAAAAGCCCGCTGCCCATGCTTCCCAGGTCGCGGAAAAATCGAAGAGCGTGCCGTCCTTATCGAAAAGCAGTGCCTTTATTTCGGTCATGTCCAATTCACCTGTTCTCCGCCGGGCAAGGCATGGCGGGCTTGCATGATCCTGTCGTAGGGCGCGTTGACGCTATCGCAAAAACCTATCACCCAAGCATCATCCATCATCAAAAAATCCAAAACCGCCCCCAGAAACGCGGCATCGCCGGCCTGGTTGCGCAAGTCTTCTGCCGACGCACCGGTGGCACCCATGAAAACCGGCATCAAGTCGTCGTTTGCTGCAAGCCATGCCAAGGCTTGGAGTGCAAAAGTTTCGGCGGCTTCTCGCTTGATCACAGGGGTATTTCCTCCCGTTACAGATCATCGAAACGGTTTGTTAACTATTAAGGTCAAAAAGACTGTGGTGGTCGAATAATTTTTTAGCGAAGGGAAAGCAAGTGCAGGGTAAAATCCTCATCATTGATGCCGTTGCAACCAATCGCATCATCCTGAAGATAAAACTTCTGTCATCTTTTTATGATGTCACACAAGCAACGACTGTGGCTGAGGCATTGTCGATTGCTCAGCGGACCCCGCCTGACCTTGTGATAACGACTTTCAATCTTCCCGACGCCAATGCCACGGCAGTGTGCAGCGGGCTAGCTGCGCTGCCACAAACAGCACGCATTCCCGTATTGGCGATTGGCGACAATCCCGACCCTGCCATCCGAAAGCTGCTGCTGTCACAAGGTGTGCATGATGTTTTGACCCGTCCGGTCCAAGATGCCCTGTTGCTGGGGCGGGTTCGCAGTTTGATAAGAGCTTATAACTCCTCTGAAGAATGGAACACACGGGGCGGAGCTAGCCGGACCTTTGGCTTAGCGGAAGCGCAAAGCGGGTTCGTGCACCCCGGACACATTCAGCTGGTGGGGGATGAAAAAAGCTTGAACCATATTTGGGCGTCACAACTGAGGGTCTTGTCACGCGATAGGTTAACTTTATCAACGTTCGGCGACGCGTTGGAATGTCTGCGGAATTCAGCGGTCCCCGATATCTTTGTCATTGGATTGTCAGGTGACGACAAAAACGTGGCGGCCCAATTGAGCTTGATATCGTCGATCCGCTCAAACGCTGGAACACGGCACTGCGGTATCTTAGTGATCCAGAGCATTCCTAATGAATTGATCGGTGCGAATGTTCTCGATCTGGGTGCCGACGACTTGATGCCCCACGGTTTCGAAGTAGAGGAGCTGTCGCTACGGCTGACCAGCCTATTACAACGCAAACGTCAGGCGGACCTGAATCGCCGTTGCGTCGATACGGAGCTGCGCGAAGCAATATTGGACCCTTTGACCGGTCTGTATAACCGTCGGCACGCGTTGGCTGAACTGACGCGAATCGCTGAGAACTCCCAAAACAACAGCAAGGGATTTGCTGTAATGATCGCTGACATGGATCATTTCAAGCGCGTAAACGATGCCTTCGGCCACGCTTCGGGCGATGCTGCACTTGTCGAAACATCGCGTAGACTAAAGTCGCAGCTTCGCCCTGTTGATATTTTGGCACGCATTGGTGGAGAAGAGTTTCTGTTGATACTGCCATGTATCACCGATGCCGATGCGACACGGCTAGCAGAAAAGATATGCCGCATCTTCAGCGACGCTCCCTTTGCGCTGCCCAACAGTCCCACATCTGTAAACCTGACCATCAGCATAGGTATATGCATTGCCACAGCCGATACGTTGATGGCGCGTCCTGTGAACAAGATTGCGGCTGAACTTATAAATCATGCTGACCGGGCACTTTATAGCGCCAAAAGCCTTGGGAGAAATCAGGTAAGGTTGATCCGCCAAGCGGCCTAATCCCATCAACCACAATATTCTATGTTTTAGGTGGAAAAACACATTGCAACTTTAGGTTCGAGGCAGATTTCACCTTTGGCAAGCAGCAACATAAAGTGAAGGAAAGAGTTGGATGACTACAGACCGCCCGGTGATCGGTATTTCGTTGATGCTGGGGTTTTGCATCGTGGCACCTTTTGGCGATGCTGTTGCAAAACTGCTGGGAGCCTCCGTCCCTCTTGCACAGGTAGTGCTCATTCGCTTTGCGGTGCAGCTGATCATTTTGGCCCCCTTGGTCTGGCTATCCCGCAGACCATTGAGGATACGCGGCCTTGTCTTGTGGCTGACCATATTGCGCACATTGCTGCATATAGCGGGGATCGCAGCGATGTTTACGGCGTTAAAGTACCTGCCTTTGGCAGATGCCGTCGCCATCGTGTTTGTCATGCCTTTTTTCATGCTGATCCTTGGTAAATACGTCTTGTCCGAAGAAGTCGGGGGGCGAAGATTGCTGGCTTGTATCGCGGGCTTCGGCGGAACCTTACTGATCGTCCAACCCAGTTTCTCCGAGGTCGGCTGGCCAGCGATCCTTCCTATATTTGTCGCTGCTAAT
This sequence comes from Roseobacter sp., assembly GCA_011050655.1. GTDB lineage: Bacteria > Pseudomonadota > Alphaproteobacteria > Rhodobacterales > Rhodobacteraceae > Sulfitobacter. The sequence continues at coordinate 3,954 of DRFG01000167.1, read as the reverse complement.
TTTTCCGTTTTCATTCTTATCACGCGCAAGATTGCGAAACATACCGACCCTATCAGCCTACAAGCTGTGAGCGGCGCGATGGCTGTGGCACTAATGATCCCCGCGATATGGGGCGGTGAGAAACTGGGCATTGTCGCTTTCACGATGATCACCCCCGACACAGACCAATGGTTTCTCTTACTCGCCATCGGGATTCTCGGCAGCCTTGCTCATTTGTTAATGACCTGGTCATTGCGCTATGCGCCTGCCGCGACACTAGCACCGATGCAATATCTGGAAATTCCGATCGCCACTCTTATTGGTTTGGTAATCTTCAACGAACTGCCTGATGGGTGGGCAATGGTTGGCATAGGCGTCACAATGACCGCTGGCGTCTATATCCTTATTCGGGAGGGGGCCATCCAGCGGCGTCTGGATGCAGTAACGCCTCAGCAACCTGCCGAATAATGCGCCGCGGCAGCATCAAGATCGCATGGGGGCTATCCATTTCTATACGGGCTGGTCCGACTGCCCGATTTGAGGTTCCAATTTGCGAGAGCGGATTGAGGTCCAGACCATTGATGGGCCATTCCAGCCCGTCGCTTCGTCCTTGTGTAGGCCCCAAAGGAAAGATCGACACAACGTCGTCCGTCATGGTTGCCACTTCTAGTTTGGGGGGGGCCAACAAGACGATCTGGGATTCTGCCAATAGAATGCAGCGCCGATGTGCGTGTCGTACCAAAGTGTGCAAAACTGCCAATTGGTGGTCCAACCGACCGCCACAAAACCCCACCCCTATCACCAAAGGCGTATCCAGATTGCGTAAAGCTTTATCAAAGTCAGTTGTGTCTTGTTCATCGATTCTGAATTGCCGATCACAAGGTACTTGCGCCAGCGTGGTCTCCGAAATCGAATCAAAATCGCCGATTAGCGCTGCGATAGGCACACCAGCTTTCAGCGCAAGCATGGCTCCGGCGTCTGCCGCGACACAGGTCGGCGCGATCGTAAGAGCCTCTGTTAGGTCCGCCATGCAGGCCTCGCCCCCGCCGACTAAGGTGAGCGGCGTCAAACTGGAAACAATCATGTCATTCACGCCAATTCCTTGGTCTAGGGAAACAATGCCACAAAGTTGACATAAAATGATACGCTGCTAGGCACAGATTCGAGCCGCTTTAGACTTGAACACCATGGTAAACAGTAAGCTGCAAATAGGCAGAGGACGACCATCCGATGATGAATAATAACAAAATTCTAACGGTCTCATACGGCACCTTTTCGTGTACGTTAGAAGGCTTTGACGATTCATTCGGCACCATGAAGGCAATAGCAGAGTATTTTCGCGATCTCGCGTCGGAAGACCGCTATTTCGGAGCGGAACCGCCGCAGCCAGATGCTGACATGTTGGCCCATATCGCGCAGAAAGAGATTTCGCGGAGAGTGGAGGCGCGTCAACAGGATGGCAAGATCGTCCTGAGCGCTCATCCCGACACGGAAGCCGAGCAGCAGGATGAAGTGCAGCCAGCCGTAGAGGCACCCGCAGCTGAGCCGGTCACCAGTATTTCCTTGCGCGGCGAAAAAGACACGTCACCCTATTATGTAACGTATCAGATGAGCCCGCTGAAAGCTTTGGGCCATGCTCGTAAGATCACAACCAAAGCCCCTGCGCCCAACGAAGCCAAGACGCCGGACCAAGACGTATCTGTGCAGGCTGCCGAACAATCTGTTGAGAAACCTGTCGAATCCAAGCGCGATACGCCAGCCAACAAAGCAGACGACGTAGAGGTCAAAGCGCCAGAGCAACAAGCGGCACAGGTGCCCGCCGTTGAACCGGATCAACGCAAAGAAGTTGCAGTAACCGATCAATCTGACGACGCGATCGACGCGTTCTTTGCAGATAGCCGCCACGAAGAGGCTGTTGTCGAAGATACCCAAGATAGTGCAAATATCCCCGCACCCAGCGGCTCCGCTCACGATAGCATTGCTGCAAAGCTTCAACGCATTCGTGCGGTCGTGTCCAAACAAGAGACCAAGGCGACCAAGGTCGATTATAGTGAAGATGAACATGCCGAAGAAACGGACCTTGGGGCGCAAGCGTCAGCGAAATCTGATCTTGTCTCCGACGCGGTACACGACATTGAAGAAGCGTTAGACGCTGATGACGCGGTCGAAATGACCAGTGCACCGCACAGCGACAAAGATGAACAAAGCGACGAGGAAGTAAGCTCGCTTCTGAGCCGCATTGACGAACAAAGCGAGGCTGAATCCACGCCTGAGACATTAACGCAAGAAGAGAGCACACTTGCAGAGCAAGACGCCGACGACGATGTGACGCTGGCCGCCGCCTCGGCGGAAGAAGATACGATGGCTGGGGACGACGACATTGAGGACCACATTTATGACGAGGATTCAACCGAAGGTCTGGCAAGTGAAGATGACGCTGAAGAGAATACAAAGCCCGAAGCGATATCCGAACCCAAAGAGGTGGATGTTCCACGCGGCCGAGTAATCAAGGTAAAGCGCGCGGATCTTGAACATGCCATCGCCAAAGGTGCCTTGGAAGAGGTCGAGCCAGACACACATAACGTTGAAGCTTCCACCTCAAAGTCTGACCAGGGCGTCGTATCCACGCTGTCCGACGAAGACGAAGACGAACTGGCACGTGAATTGGCCGCTGTCGAAGCGACGTTGGCAGATGGATCGCAAGAGGCCGAAGATGCGCATGAGCTTGATGGGTCTGCACGCCGGGTTCTTCCAACCTTAGATGCGGATCAGGAATCAGATATGAACCGCTTGCTGGCGGAAACCGACAACCAGATGGACGACCCAGAAGGTGCAACGCGTCGCGACGCGATCACCCATCTTCGTGCAGCAGTCGCCGCCCGAAAGGCAGATGCGGCACTGGGTGGGGCGGATACTCACGAAAAGGACAAGAACGCCTATCGCAGCGATCTTGCCGAAGTCGTTAGACCGCGCCGCCCCGCCAGTGGCAACACCCGGACCGAGCGTCCGTCGGAAGGGCGGCCCGCACCGCTGAAACTTGTGGCAGAACAGCGTATCGACACGAATGCATCGCACGTCGGGGCCCCTGTACGTCCTCGTCGCGTTGCAGCAGTGGCCGTTCCAGAAACGGCGACACCTGCCGCTAGCGGCTTTGCCGAATTCGCCTCGGAAATGGGTGCAACTAAGTTGCCTGATCTGCTGGAAGCGGCTGCGGCATATATGGCTTTCGTCGAAGGACTGGACCAATTTTCCAGACCCCAACTGATGAATACGGTTCGCCAAAACAGCGACGAAGATTTCAGCCGCGAAGAAGGATTGCGTTATTTCGGGCAATTGTTGCGCACCGGTAAACTACAAAAATTGAACGGTGGACGGTTCAAAGCGTCTGATGACATCGGCTTTCAACCCGACGCACGCGCAGCGAGCTAAGAAAATCTCTGAGAATGTGAAAAAACGGCCCCAAGTGAGGGGCCGTTTTTTATTGTGGATCCGTTACGGCCGGCCGTCAGGGTCTTGCTGACCTATTCCTTTGAAGATGAACTTGAATGGAATTGCCCACACGATCCCTAGACTTACGTAGACCAGTATTTCAACCAACACCGACGGGCGATCAAACAACCCTATCACCCAGACCGCCGCAATGATGTAAAGCGGTAAGCCTACAAGCAATATGATCAGCGCCCATCTGCGACGTGCCTTATAACCAAGTGTCATTTTCCGGGTCTCCTTAGATCGCCCCCATAGCTACGAAATCCGCCGCCATGAAAATACTTCCAGCCTAGTCGGCAAACGGGTCGGTCACCAATATCGTATCATCGCGTTCTGGCGAGGTAGAAAGAAGTGCCACGGGACAGCCGATCAATTCTTCTACGCGGCGCACATATTTGATTGCGTTAGCTGGCAGGTCAGCCCAACTGCGTGCGCCTTCGGTAGATTCGGACCAACCGGCCATTTCTTCGTAGACGGGGGTGCAAC
>DRFG01000166.1 GCA_011050655.1 Roseobacter sp. | reverse complement strand
CGTGAAATCGGGTTTACCGCCTTAGCAATCGCCTCATTTACCCAAGAAGCTTGCGTAGTTCGGTCTTAAGTACCTTGCCATAGTTGTTCTTGGGCAGTTCCGGTAGCCGGATATATTCTTTTGGCCGCTTGAAACGGGCGATCTGTGCCAAGCATAGCGCGTCCATTTCGGCTTCGGGCGCGGTGCCGACGATAAACGCGACGATTTCCTCCCCCCATTCGGGGTGCGCACGACCAACGACCGAAGCCTCTGCGACATCAACATGTTGCAGCAGCACTTCCTCGACCTCGCGCGGATAGACATTTGACCCCCCGCTTATGATCATATCTTTGCTGCGGTCCTGTAGCGTGACAAAGCCTTGCTGGTCTATCACCCCGACATCACCAGTCATCAGCCAGCCATCGCGCAGAGTTTTGGCCGTGGCATCGGAGTTATTCCAGTAACCCGGCATTACGGTTTGACCGCGCACCATGAGCTCTCCGGGCACGCCGGTCGGTACTGGCCTACCATCCGCATCACCTATCCGAACCTCGACGGCGGATTGTGCCCGCCCGACAGACGCAAGCCGACGTCGCCAGTCAAGATGATCGCGGTCACTTATCACCGCACGCGGCAGCGCGGAGATCCCCATGGGGCATTCTCCTTGCCCATAAATCTGCACAAATACCGCGCCAAACTGATCAACTGCTTGAATGATATCGGTATTATACATCGGCCCGCCCCCATAGACGACGGTCCGTAGCCCGTTACCATCCCAACCCGCCGCCTTTGCACCGTCGGTCAAACGCTTGACCATCGTTGGCGCTGCAAACATGTGCACCCCGGTGAAGTGCGAGGCCAACTCCATTATCTCGGCCACGTCGAACCCGCCGGACGTGGGGCAGACATGTCGAGCGCCTGCCTGAACGTGCATAAGGGTATATAGCCCGGCACCATGGCTTAACGGAGCGGCGTAAAGCGCGGTATCCGTCGACAGGACCTGATCAACATCTGCTCTGTAACAAAGCGCCATAGTTTGCAGCATACCATGGGTAATGATCACCCCCTTGGGCTTGCCAGTGGTGCCCGAAGTATAAAACAGCCACGCAAGCTGTGTCGCGTCCCGAGGGGTAATTTGTGTAACAGGATCACTGTGCAGGATCGCGCGATATGCGTCGCCGGGAACAGATATAACGGTACGGCCTGCGCTTAGGCTCGCCCCCTGCGACGAGCTGGAGAAAACGATTCTAGCACCCGCGTCATCCAAGATGTAATCGGCCTCGCGGCCGTGAAGCTTGGCGTTGACAGGCACAGCGGCGGCACCTGCGTACCATATCCCGAAAAGCACCACTAAATAGTCTGGTATGTTTTTCATAAAAATCGCGACGCGGTCCCCCGGCCCCACCCCCTGGCTGAGCAGCCAAGAAGCAACGGCGCGCGCCTGCGTATCAAATCTGCGATAATCAGAGACCATGGTCTGTCCGCGGAACAAGGCTGGCCGAAACGGATCTACCTGAGCCGTACGGGCCAGCCAATGCGCTAAATTCATCAATACCCCCAGTTTGCGGACAGTTTGCCAAGCAAGCTTACCTAACGCAACTGGTTGCTTTCCATGCCAGCGCGCATGCCCTATAAGGCAACAGCTTTGGGGCACAGGCATTGCCCCACCGAACAAGACTGGCTGAGGAAAACATGACAAAAAACACCCATGACGCCGATGTGGCTTTTATCCGTGCGCTCGCCGAGTTGCTGAACGAAAATGACCTGACTGAACTGCAGGTTAAGCGGGATTATGCCGAAGATGACAGCCTGAACGTGCGCGTCAGCCGCAAGCCTCCGCAGCAACTTTTGGCACCGCAACATATGCAATCGGCACCTGCCCCGGTATCAGCCGCTGCACCCGCATCCCCTGCACCCGCTGCCGCTGCGCCCACATCAGAGAACGCCGACCCTGCCGATCACCCCGGTGCTGTGGTGTCGCCAATGGTCGGCACCGTTTATATGCAGGCGGAACCCGGAACACCGGCGTTCATTTCGGTCGGCACATCGGTGGCCGAAGGTGACACATTGCTGATCGTCGAAGCCATGAAAACGATGAACCATATTCCTGCGCCGCGTGCGGGTACCGTCAAGCGTATCCTTGTCGATGACGGTGCAGCGGTCGAATTCGGTGCTCCTTTGGTGATCCTGGAATAAGGCGAAACCCATGTTCAAAAAAATCCTAATCGCCAACCGCGGCGAGATCGCGTTGCGCGTGATCCGTGCGGCCCGCGAAATGGGCATCGGGTCGGTTGCGGTTCATTCGACCGCTGATAGCGATGCGATGCATGTGCGTATGGCCGACGAATCCGTGTGCATCGGTCCGCCGTCATCGCAGCAATCTTATCTGTCGATCCCGTCTATCATCGCCGCATGCGAGATTACCGGTGCCGAGGCGATCCACCCAGGCTATGGCTTTTTATCGGAAAATGCGGGCTTCGTGCAAATTGTCGAAGACCACGGCCTGACGTTTATCGGCCCAAGAGCCGCACATATCCGTATCATGGGTGACAAGATCACCGCCAAGGATACTATGAAGGAACTCGGAGTGCCTTGTGTGCCGGGATCGGACGGCGGGGTCCCTACTTTGGCTGATGCCAAGCGGATCGGTGAAGAAATTGGTTATCCCGTTATCATCAAGGCGACGGCCGGCGGTGGTGGCAAAGGCATGAAGGTAGCGCAATCTGCAGCTGACATGGAACGGGCTTTCATGACGGCCCGCGCTGAAGGCAAGTCGAACTTTGGCAACGACGAAGTCTATATCGAAAAATACCTCACAACGCCCCGCCACATCGAAATTCAGGTGTTTGGTGATGGAAAGGGCGGTGCTGTGCACTTGGGCGAACGTGACTGTTCGCTTCAGCGGCGTCACCAAAAGGTGTTCGAAGAAGCGCCAGGCCCCACTATAACAGCAGACGAACGCGCCAGGATAGGTAAAGTCTGTGCGGATGCGATGGCCAACATCAACTATAGCGGTGCCGGAACGGTTGAATTCCTATACGAAAACGGCGAATTCTACTTTATCGAGATGAACACCCGTCTACAGGTGGAACACCCCGTTACCGAAGGTATCTTTGGTGTCGATCTTGTGCGCGAACAAATACGTGTCGCGGCCGGGCTAGACATGTCTTTCACCCAAGACAACTTGCATATCAACGGGCACGCCATTGAAGTGCGGATCAACGCTGAAAAGCTGCCTAACTTTTCTCCCTGCCCCGGTAAGATCACCCAGTACCACGCACCTGGCGGTCTTGGCGTTCGGATGGATAGCGCGCTATATGACGGCTATAAAATCCCCCCATACTACGACAGTTTGATCGGTAAGCTGATCGTCCATGGTCGCGACAGACCCGAAGCGCTGGCCCGTCTGAACCGAGCTTTGGGTGAATTGATCGTAGATGGTGTGGACACGACCATTCCGCTGTTTCACGCGCTTTTGCAGGAAAAGGACATCTTGACGGGGGATTACAATATTCACTGGCTCGAACATTGGCTTGAAACAAACCTGGGCAATGCCTGAGCTGACGGCCGAGCTTTTGCTGCGCGGCTATTCTGTCGGTATCTTCCCGATGGCTGAACACCGCGACGACCCGGAAATATTCTGGGTCGACCCGCAACGGCGAGGGGTTTTCCCTCCGGACGGATTTCATATTTCGCGCAGCTTGGCTCGCACAATGCGGCGGACGGCTTTTACCATAACTATCAACACCGCGTTTACCCAGGTCGTAGAAGGCTGCGCTGACCGTGCCGACACATGGATCAACGATGTAATTTTCACGTTGTACAAACGACTCTTCATACAGGGCCAAGCTCATTCGGTCGAGGTATGGGAAAAGGATACTCTGGTGGGCGGTGTATACGGCGTAACTTTGGGGGCCGCGTTTTTCGGCGAAAGCATGTTCTCACGCCGTGACAATGCGTCCAAGATCGCACTTGCCTGTTTGGTAGACCGGTTGAACCGTGCAGGGTTCAGCTTGTTCGATACACAGTTTCTAACGCCGCATCTTGCATCATTGGGCGCGATCGAGGTTTCGCGTGCCACCTACCAAACGCATCTTCGGATCGCCCAGCAAAAGCCAGCCGACTTTACGAAACCTGCTTTGGCAACCCCTTACGAGGTCGTACAGCGGATGACCCAAACATCGTAGCGCGGATGCTCTAACGCGGATAAGGCCGGGGAAGACGCGATCATCCAGCCTGAAAAGAGCCTGCTTTCGCTGCCAGATTCTGTAATTTCAAGCTCTGCATAGGCATCACCTGACGGGTTCCCCACCGGAAAGCGGCAATCGTTCAGCTTGACGGTCAACGACCCAACCGCAACACTCTGCCCTCGGGTAATATCCACATCCCGTGCGGCTCCTGATACTTTATCCAGCGCCCTCAACACCGCGCCATTTGCGCTTGTTGCTTCTTGTGCATAGGCAGGGACGGCAATAAACGCCATTAGAAACAATAATTTACGCATCACTTACTACCTTGCCCCGATACAAACTTTAACAGCAGCGAAATAAGGCTCACTGCGCCTTGCGTGTCACTTATAACGTCACCTTGGGTAAAGAATGAAGCAGACCCGCCGGGTACGATTTCCATGTAGTTCCCCCCCAACAGCCCTTCGGAAGATACGATCAATGCGCTGTCATCGGGTATTTCTATGCCGTCAGAAATTTTCACGGTCGTATCTGCACGAAATGTTTCACCGTTCAAAGAAACATCGGTGACCTTGCCGATCTTGACACCGGCCAGTCGCAGGTCCGTACCAACATCGACACCCTCTAGGCTGCGAAAGCTCGCCTGTAACGTATACCCGCCGCCACTGCCACCGACGCCAGCCGCTTGGCCTGCAAAAACCGCAAACCCCAAGGCAGCGGCCAATACGACGCCACCCACAAGTATTTCTGGCAGATCTTCCCGCATGACCTACTCCGGGCTCCATGCCTCGTAATCACCACGCGCCACCGGGTCTTTCTTTCGGATCGACCCAGCCGGGGCATAGGCCAAAGGCGTACCGGTAAGATTTTCCTGATGCGGCTTTTCCCAAACCTTGCGAACCAATGGCTGATCCTCGGGGGTCTGGTCCCACGTCCGGTGCAGCCACCCATGCCAATCGACATTGACCCGGGTTGCTTCGATTTCGCCGTTAAAGATGACCCAGCGTTTACTGTCATCGGCGTTGCGATAATAGATATTTCCTTGGACATCTTCACCAACCTTGATGCCCTTGCGCCATGTAAAAAGCTGTGTATTCAGCGTTTGGCTGTTCCACCAAGACACGCCGCGCAAAATAGAAGTGAGAATGCCCATGAAGGTCTCCTGAAGCTTTGACAGATATATGCACCAAGGGCACGCAAAGGTCTAGCGTGGTTAGGGCAGCTTTATGACGGTTTTGAACCGGGATGAAAGGCTGTCACTTCGATTTCGATACGATATTTGGGGTCGATTAATCCGCATTCAATCATCGTCGCCGCAGGTGGAGCGTCGCCAAAAGTTTCGGCAAGGATCGGCCAGCATGGTTCAAATTCGGTACGGTCTTGCAAATAATAGTTAACTCGTACGATATCCGACATATCACATCCTGCCTCTTGCAACGCAGCTTTGATTGTGGCCAACGCCGCGCGGCACTGGTCGGTCACCGTGTCGCCCTGCCCTACGGTACCGGCCACATGGACGAAACCGCCCGCAACTACGGCGCGGCAATAGCCGATCTTCGCTTCGAATTCGCCGCCTGAATAAATTCGCTGTGTCATGGGGTTTCCTGATTGAATGTATTACCGCACTCAAAGCGGGTTGCCGTATCGTGGTCAAGATGCATTTACGCAAGTGGCTGTATGCTGCCATCGCAAACGAAAAAGGCGTGCCATCTCTGACACGCCTTGATCGACATCAAATGTCTAAAATCAGCCCGCTGTCGCCGGCGTTTTTTCTGCATCGGCATGGATCATCAAAGGTGCCGCGTCAGACATGACGGCCTCTTCGTTCACAACGACCTCGGTCACGCTATCCATACCAGGTAGTTCAAACATGGTATTCAATAGGATATCTTCAAGAATGGAGCGTAACCCACGTGCGCCTGTCTTGCGTTCAATCGCACGTTTGGCGATCGCCGAAAGCGCGTCTTCGGTGAACGACAACTGCGTATCCTCGATCTCGAAAAGACGTTGGTACTGCTTGACCAAAGCGTTCTTTGGTTGGGTCAGGATCGTGACCAACGCATCCTCGTCCAGATCTTCGAGCGTTGCCAGAACTGGCAAGCGACCGACAAATTCAGGGATCAAACCAAATTTCAACAGGTCTTCCGGTTCCAGATCGGTAAATATCTCACCGATGCCGCGCGCGTCTTTGTCGCGCACATCAGCGCCAAAGCCCATGGCTGACCCCTTGCCGCGGGCAGCAATGATCCGATCAAGACCGGCAAAGGCACCCCCGCAAATGAACAGGATGTTGGTCGTATCCACTTGCAGGAATTCCTGCTGCGGATGCTTGCGCCCGCCTTGTGGTGGTACAGATGCGACCGTGCCTTCCATCAGCTTGAGCAACGCCTGCTGCACACCCTCGCCCGATACGTCACGGGTAATCGAAGGGTTTTCTGACTTACGCGTAATTTTATCCACTTCGTCAATATAGACGATACCGCGCTGCGCACGTTCAACGTTATACTCGGACGATTGCAGCAGCTTTAGGATGATGTTTTCAACATCTTCGCCCACGTAACCCGCTTCGGTCAGCGTGGTGGCGTCTGCCATGGTAAACGGCACATCCAGAATCCGTGCCAGTGTCTGCGCCAGCAATGTCTTGCCGCAACCGGTGGGGCCGATCAGCAAAATGTTGGATTTTGCCAGCTCGATGTCACCGCCCTTTTGGGCATGGTTTAAACGCTTATAGTGGTTATGGACCGCAACCGACAAAACCTTTTTTGCCATAGCTTGCCCAATGACATAGTCATCCAACACAGCGCAGATGTCCTTCGGAGTAGGCACGCCATCGGTCGCTTTCAGGCCCGACGCCTTGGTTTCCTCGCGAATGATGTCCATGCAAAGCTCAACGCATTCATCGCAGATGAACACGGTTGGCCCCGCAATCAGCTTGCGCACCTCATGCTGGCTTTTGCCACAAAAGCTGCAATAAAGTGTATTTTTGCTGTCGCCGCTCGTAGTATTAGCCATTTCAACCCTTTCAGGTCTGTCGTTTGATCGCGCCCGCCACTTGGCGATGCATTTAATTATTTGCTTCTGGCCAGCTTAGGCCAGCAGTGCGTGGTCCACAATCGTAAAATCACGGGCCACGCACGCCTTATTTACTTGCCTTTTTTGCCGCCGTCTTTAGGGGCGTCCGGATCATCCATCTTGCCGCGGTTTTCGACGATCTCGTCAATCAGGCCCCAGTCCTTCGCTTCTTCTGGTGACATGAAGTTGTCACGTTCAAGCGCCGCTTCGACTTTTTCAAGCGACTGGCCGGTGTGTTTCACGTAAATTTCGTTCAAACGTGTCTTCAGTTTTTGGGTTTCCTGCGCGTGGATCATGATGTCGGTCGCCTGTCCCTGATATCCGCCGGACGGTTGGTGAACCATAACGCGGCTGTTGGGCAGTGAAAAGCGCATGCCCGGCTCACCTGCTTGCAACAGCAACGACCCCATCGAAGCGGCCTGCCCGATCACCAGCGTTGATACCTTTGGTTTGATGTACTGCATGGTGTCGTAAATAGACAGACCCGAAGTCACAACCCCGCCGGGGCTGTTGATATACATGGAGATTTCCTTGGACGGATTTTCCGCCTCAAGGTGCAGCAACTGCGCGACGATCAGCGATGACATGCCGTCATGCACCGGACCGGAAAGGAATATGATCCGTTCTTTCAGCAACCGCGAGAAGATATCGTAGGCACGTTCACCGCGGCTGGTTTGTTCAACCACCATAGGGACGAGCGTATTCATGTAGGTATCATAGGGATCGTTCATAAAGCCTGCCTGATTTTGCCGTTCACAGGACCATCCCCGCGAAATCTTGCCCTAAGATTAGTCGCGCCCAACTTAGGGTTCAAGGGGGGGCGGCCTGATCGTCGAAAAGCGGCCCACATTGGCGAAGCTCCGAATATGTCTTGAATTGGGGCATATTCCTTTTCGGACCCAAAGTTATTGGCTATTATCAAGGGTGCGGGTCGCCTGAGCCTTGTCATAGAACTGTCACCGGACCTGCATATCTTTGTGACAGAATTTCACTAAGTTTTACCAAATTGATTCATCACCCAACAGGAGCAGCAATGACCCGCCGCCAAATCATTAGCGACCCGACCATTGGCAACAAGGCCGAAGCATTTGAAGCATTTGATGACATTCCGACAAACCAGAACCTGGGCAAAACCATCGGTGATGTGATCAACGCCCGCTATGGCCGTCGCGGTGTTTTGCGTGGCATGTTGGGCGTCACGGCGACCACAGCGCTTTTCGGAACTTCGGCACTTGTTGCACCGCGTCAAGCCCGCGCCAAGGCATCAAAAAGCCGTTACGTCTTTGACGAACTGACGTGGGGCAACGATGAAACGCATCATGTTGCCGACGGCTATGATGCAAAGGTACTGTTGCGGTGGGGCGACCCGATCACCGCCGACGCGCCTGAATTTGACGTGATGAACCAAACCGCATCCGCACAGCTTGGGCAGTTTGGATATAACAATGATTACGTCGGGTTTGTGCCGCTTAACGATGACGGATCGCGCGGTTTGCTATGCGTGAACCATGAATACACCAACGAAGAAGTAATGTTCCCCGGTTTGGGCCGTCAGGACCGTGCACAGTTCTCCGGCATGACCCCTGCGCTGATCGACATAGAGATGGCCGCGCATGGCGGTTCAGTGGTCGAGATCGCCAAAGGTGACACCGGGGCCTGGCAGGTGGTTCGTGACGGCAAGATGAACCGTCGTATCACCCCGCTTGAGACTGCAATGACCTTTGATGGCCCGGCCGCTGGTCATGCGCGCTTAAAAACCAATGATGACGCCGATGGGACCAATGTTATCGGTACGTTGAACAATTGCGCCGGGGGAATGACCCCTTGGGGCACTTGGTTGATGGCCGAGGAAAACTTTCACGGCTATTTCTGGACCAACATGCTGGATGACGATGGCAAACCTGTTATCGCGGCGGATCATCCCGAAGTGGTTTCATATAAGCGCTACGGCATCCCCGGTATGTGGTACGCATGGGGCGCTCATCATGATCGGTTCAATATCGACACCGAACCCCATGCACCCAACAAATTCGGCTGGGTGGTCGAAGTCGACCCGATGGACCCGACCTCGGTCCCTATCAAACACACTGCCCTTGGCCGGTTCCGCCACGAAGGTGCCGAGACCACGGTTGCGAGCGATGGGCGGTTGGTGATCTATATGGGCGACGATAACCGCTTTGATTACCAGTATAAATATGTATCGGCCGGCAAGGTATCGGATGATCGCGCCGCTAATTCCAACCTGCTGAGCGACGGGACGCTGTATGTTGCCCGCTTCGACGCGGACGGCACTGTAAACTGGTTGCCGCTGATCCATGGCGAGGGACCGCTGACTGTGGAAAACGGGTTCGCTGATCAGGGCGATGTGATGATCGACACACGCATTGCCGCAGACCTGTTGAGCGCGACCCCGATGGACCGCCCCGAAGACGCGCAACCACGCGGCGATGGCACCGCCTATATCATGCTGACCAACAACACCAAGCGCAAGAAAGACCAAGTAAACGCCGCCAATCCCCGCGCCGAAAACAGCTTTGGCCATATTATAGAAATCAAGGAAGACGGGGCGAACCATGCGGCTACCGCTGGGACCTGGTCGATCCTCGTGAAATGTGGCGACCCCGGTGTGACCGAGGTGGGTGCCCAATGGAACCCCGATACGTCGGAAAATGGATGGTTTGGCAGTCCCGACAACTGCGCCATCGACGCCGATGGCCGTCTCTGGGTTGCCACCGATCAGGGCAGCAACTGGGACAAGACCGGCAAATCAGACGGGCTTTATGCGGTCGAAACCGAAGGCGATGGCCGCGGTACATCCAGGCTGTTCTTTCGGTGCCCTGTAGGAAGCGAAATGTGCGGCCCCTACTTTACCGCTGATGGTGAAACGTTGTTTGTGGCTGTTCAGCACCCCGGTACCGATGGTACCAAGAACCTTGCGGGGTTTGAACGCGAAAGCACTTTCGAAGATCCCGCCACGCGTTGGCCTGACTTTGATCCCAAGATGCCACCGCGCCCGTCAGTGGTGGTAATTACCAAACAGGGCGGGGGCAAAATCGCCGTCTAATTCATTTCTATCACGATATTTACATCAAAGTCATATAACAGGAGCTGCGCCCAAGAACCCCACTTGGGCGCAATTTTCATGCAGACGGCCAACTTTCATTCATCCGCGGGCAAGAGGCTTAGGGCCATGGGCTTTACGTCACGAGCGGAGCAAATGCTATTGCGTCAGACAAGTCTTAAACGCGGTTCCGACGCTTTCAATCAATGCTGGGTACAATTCGGATCCTTGGGGTAGGTTCGCACCAAGCGGGTCAATGGATGCCGTGCTCAAGGCGTTTTGACCTTGCAGCGCGGCAATAAGCCCTGGGTTGAACTGCGGCTCCGTAAACACGCAGGTTGCGTCGGTTTGCCCAACGACACTCTTTACCTCCGCCATCCGAGCAGCGCTAGGAGCGGCCCCGTCGCTCAGTGAGATGGCGGCGCGAGCCTCGACGCCAAAGCGCGCCTCAAAATAGTGATAGGCGTCGTGGAAAACGACAAACGGACGACCTTGAAGGGGGGTAAGCTGCGCTTGCAGCAGTGTTTGCAGATCGTCCAGCCGCTTGGCGCCTTTGATGGCATTGGCGGCATAAGACGCGGCGTTGTCCTGATCGCGTGCCGACAAGGCGTCGGCAATGGTACCAAGCCATAATTTCGCGTTTTCGGGGTCCAGCCAGACATGTGGGTCAAAACCGCCTTCGGCGTGCTCATCATCACCATCATGTGCAGACGAGGTTCGCGCCGGGCCCTGCCCGGAAGATACCGGTTCCTGCGCGGCGTCATCGTCATGTGCGTCGGCCTCGAAGGCTACGCCGGTGCGGTTTTCCAGCAACCGCGTACCAGCCACCGCCATCAGTTCGATCGACTGAGCGTTCTGCGCCAGACTGTTGATTAGGTCAGCCAACCAGGGGGTCAGCGCGGGGCCGACCCATATTATCATATCAGACTGCGCAAGCGCACGGGCCTCTGATGGGCGCATGGCGTAACTGTGGGGCGTTGCGCCGGACGGGATGATTAAATCCGGTGTACCCACCCCTTCCATCACCATGGCAACCAATGAATGCACAGGCGCGATATCTGTGGCGACGCGGGGCACTTCGGCCTGCGCCGCAGTGGTCGACATGAGGATGATAGAGAAAAACCAAGCGCGCATAATCAACACCCTTATTGCATTAGAATTTAACTTTGATATAGTGGATAGTATAACATATCAACACCAGAAAGCCATAAACAGGCCGGAGAGGCGCAGGATGTCTGACCTTGGATTTAAAGCCCACGACCATAGCGATTGTGTGAACAGCGCTATATCTGCCGCAGAAGCCCGCTGTGCTGCATCCGACCTGCGCCTTACGCCGGTGCGTCGGCGCGTACTCGAGCTGCTTCTGGCAGAACATCGCGCACTCGGTGCCTATGATATCTTGGCGCAGCTTTCATCCGAAGGTCTGGGGGCGCAGCCCCCCATCGCTTACCGGGCGTTGGATTTTCTGGTTAAGTCAGGATTTGCCCACCGGATTGAAGCGCTCAACGCCTATATTGCCTGCACCCATTTTGGGGTCGATCACACCCCCGCTTTCTTGATCTGCCGTAGCTGTCAGTCTGTGGCAGAAAGCGATACGACGATGACCCAAGGCCGCTTGGGTGATGCCGCACGCGCCGCCGGTTTTCATATAGAACACACCGTCGTCGAGGCGCAGGGGTTGTGTCCGACTTGCCAAGCTCAGGACGTCACCTCTTGAGCCTGATATCCACCCATAATCTTACCCTGCGTCTTAATGGTCAAACGGTGTTGGAAGACATCAACATTGCCATCGAAGCAGGAGAAATCGTCACAATCGTGGGTCCTAACGGGTCGGGCAAGTCAAGCTTGCTGCGCGTCCTGATCGGAGCGCTTAAACCCACCAGCGGCAGCGTGAAGCGCGCACCCGATTTACGCATAGGATACGTACCGCAAAAACTGCAAATCGATGCTACCCTTCCCCTAACCGTGCGGGGCTTTCTGAACTTGCCAAGGCGCCAATCCAGCGGCGTTGTTGCCGCGGCCCTGACCCAGGCAGGCGTGTCTGACCTTGCGAAAAAGCAGATGGCCGATTTATCTGGCGGCCAGTTCCAGCGAGTACTGCTGGCGCGAGCCTTGCTGGACAAACCCGACATTCTGATCCTCGATGAGGCGACGCAGGGGCTTGATCAACCCGGTTCCGCTGCCTTCTACCGCCAAATCGAAGACGTGCGCAGCGAAATGGGGTGCGCGGTGCTGATGGTCAGCCACGACCTGCATGTTGTCATGGCTGCATCGGACCGCGTGTTATGTCTAAACGGTCATGTGTGCTGCGAAGGCACACCCGAAATCGTCGCTGACGCACCTGAATACCGCGCGTTGTTCGGGACAGGGACCCAAGGGGCGCTTGCGCTTTACCGGCATGAGCATACCCATTCACATGACCATGACCATGACCATGACCACATACACGAGGCCCACGATGCTGGATGATTTTTTAATCCGCGCCGCTCTAGCAGGTATAGGGGTCGCATTGGCCGCTGCACCTTTGGGTTGCTTTGTCGTCTGGCGGCGTATGGCATATTTCGGAGATGCGACCTCACATGCGGCATTGCTGGGGGTGGCACTGGCGCTGTCTCTCGAACTTCCCGTTTTCGGCGGCGTGCTGCTTGTGTCACTGGCGATGGCGTTGATCGTAAGCGGGTTGAACGGGCGCAGCATCAGTACCGATGCATTGCTGGGCGTGATGGCGCACGGGGCCTTGGCGATCGGTCTGGTTGCGGTGTCGCTATTGCCGAACCAACGTGTAGACCTAAGCACTTATCTATTTGGCGAGATTCTGGCTGTGACAAGAGCGGACCTGTTGATCATCTGGGGCGGTGCCACGGTTTCGGTCGTCTTGCTGATCTGGCGTTGGCAGGCATTGCTGGCGGCGACGCTAAACCCTGATCTGGCCACTGCCAGCGGTGTAAATCCGCGCCGCGAACAACTAATTTTAACCCTAGCACTCGCGCTGACCGTTGCCGTGGCCTTAAAGGTAGTAGGCGCATTGCTAATTGCTGCCATGCTGATCATCCCCGCCGCAGCCGCCCGACCGTTTTCACGATCACCCGAAACCATGGCGATCATGGCGGCGATCATCGGGACCGTATCAGCCTTGGGGGGACTGGCCGCGTCCTTTATCTTTGACACCCCGACCGGCCCAAGCATCGTGAGCACCGCTGCCATACTATTTGCCATATCGGCTGGGGTTGCCCCTGCCCTTCGTCGCTAACGCTTTGGAATAACAGCGGTCGCTTCGATTTCGAGCTTGGCTTCATCCTCGATTAAACCGGCGACGACAACCATAGCCATCGCGGGAAAGTGGCGCCCCATCACCTCGCGATAGGTGCGCCCCACGTCAGCCTGCGCCGCCAGATATTCAGCCTTGTCGGTTACATACCATGTCAGGCGCATTATGTCTTCGGGGGTGCCGCCAGCGGTTTCGACCACAGCCCGGATATTCATCAATGCCTGTTTCATTTGCCCAATGAAATCATGCGCTTCGAACTTCTGCTGCGCGGTCCATCCGATTTGGCCGCCGACGAACAGGTGCCCGTCAGCGCTGAGCATCCCATTGGCATAGCCTTTGGCCGGGGCCCACCCTTCGGGGTGGATCACTTGATGAGACATTATTTTTCCTTTTCGTGCAGGTGGTTAAACGCCTAGGTATTGATCTGCGATGGTGTTATCCACCGCCGCCATCGTGCCTGACCAAACCGTCCGACCGCGTTCGAGGATGACTGCGTGGTCGGCAACGTGACGCAATTCAGCAAGCGACTTGTCAACCACCAACAGGGCCAAGCCGCTATCGCGCTTCAACCGAGCCACCGCGGCCCATATCTCCTGACGTACAACCGGGGCCAATCCTTCGGTCGCTTCATCCAGCATCAGCAAAGTCGGATTGGTCATCAAGGCGCGACCGATCGCCAACATCTGCTGTTCGCCGCCCGACAGAGATCCGGCGAGCTGGTCGCGCCGTTCACCCAATCGTGGAAACAGGTCGCAAACGGCTGCGTAATCCCACCGTCCCGGTCGGGCGGCGGCGATCAGGTTTTCATGTACCGTCAAGGGCGCAAAACAGCGGCGTCCTTCGGGTACCAGCCCCAGCCCCGCGCGCGCCGCGCGATGACTGGATAGGGCAGCAAGATCGCACCCGTCGAATTGCAGCGTCCCACCACTATGCTTCAGCATCCGGCAAATCACCTTGATCGTCGATGATTTCCCCATGCCGTTGCGGCCCATCAAAGCACAGACTTCGCCTCGTTCCAGTTGGATATCGACGCCGAAAAGAGCCTGCGATGGTCCGTATGATGCAGTAATGCCTTGTAGTTTCAAAAAACTCATGCCGCGTCCTCTGCCCCTAGATAGGCCTCGCGGACCAATGGATCGCGGCGTATTTCTTCGGCGGATCCTGTGGCGATAATTTGCCCGTAAACCAACACGCTGATGCGGTCAGCCAGTGCAAAGACCGCATCCATGTCGTGTTCGACCAACAGTATCGGGGCTTCGGATCGTAGATTATGCAGAAAACCCGTTAACCGTTTAGACCCCGAAGCGCCCAACCCAGCCATGGGTTCATCCATCAAGAACACCTTCGGTGCAAGCGTCAGGGCCACCGCCACCTCAAGCAGGCGGCGCTGGCCGTGTGACAGATCGGCGGTTCGTTTGGTGGCAAGATCCGCCATCCCGACCCGCGTCAAGGCCGCCATACCTTGATCGACCAGCTTGCGGTTTTTCATCACCGGCTGAAAGAACCGCATCACATGCCCTTCGCGCCCCAAGGCACCCAACACGGTATTTTGCAAAACGGTATATTCCATTGCCAAAGATGAAATTTGAAACGTGCGCCCAAGCCCTGCCCGCGCCCGTGCGACGGTGCCAAGCGCCGTCACATCGCGCCCCGCAAATTCAACCGTGCCGCTATCTGATCGCAGCCCTCCTGCGATCTGTTTGATAAGCGTGGATTTGCCTGCCCCGTTTGGACCGATCAGGGCGTGGATTTCGTTGGGCATCAACGTAAGTGACACATCATCCGTGGCTTTCAATGCACCAAAGCGTTTCTTGAGGTGGGATATTTTAAGCAGCGGTTCAGTCATGGGCTGTCTCCCTGCCCGCCAATGTACCGATCAGACCACCACGGGCGAACAGCACCACCAGCAGCAGCAGCAACCCGAGGTAGACATGCCAGTAATCGCTGAGGCCACCCAAAACATGTTCCAGCAGGATAAACAGCGCGGCCCCTGCAACCGGCCCGAACAGTCGGCCCACTCCGCCTAGAATGACGAATACCATTATTTCACCGCTGGTTTGCCAGCTGAACATTGTCGGGCTGACAAAGCGGTTCAGATCGGCAAACAGTGCCCCGGCCAAACCGGTGACCGCCCCGGAAACTATGAACGCCACCAAACGCAGCCAGAACGGCGCGATGCCTACGGTTTCGACCCGTTCGGGGTTCTGGCGGGCGGCAGACAGCGCAAGCCCGAACGGTGCTTTGGCCAAACGACCAGCAACAAACAGCACGGCAGCAAGCACAGCGAAGGCGATCGCGAAAAACTGGATCGGATCAAGCGTGTTAAGGCCCGGAAAGTCGTTGCGGATATAGATCGACAGACCGTCTTCGCCGCCATAGGCAGGCCACGAGATCGCAAAATAGTAAAGCATTTGACCGAAGGCGAGCGTGATCATAATGAAATACACGCCTGTGGTGCGCAGGCTAAGAACCCCGATGAGCAAAGCAGCTAGCGCAGCCGTCACTACCGCTACGCCCCAGATCACCAGCATGGATTTGGTCCCCTCGATCAGTATCGGGGTTTCCATCAACGGCGTATAGCTTTGGGCATGGCTGGCAAGGACCCCCATCGCATAACCGCCGATGCCAAAAAACGCAGCGTGCCCAAAACTGACCAACCCGCCAAGCCCGAGAGCGATATTTAACCCTACCCCTGCCAACGCAAGGATTGCTGCCTTGGTGACCAGCGTGATGATGAAAGGCTCATCCATCACCATCGCAACACCTGCTGTGACGGGAAGCAATGCAAAAAGCGCAATATTTATAAGGGTTTCACGTGCCATGCTACGTCGCTCCGAACAGGCCGGAGGGTTTGAAAAGTAAAACACCCGCCATCAAAATATAAATCGCCATCGACGCCACGGCGGACCCAATGGTGTTGGCCGAGGACGGCTCCATGAAGGTGGCGAATAGCGTCGGAAGCAGGGCGCCGCCCAATGTGTCTGTTAGTCCGACAAGCAACGCACCGACCAATGCCCCCTTGATCGACCCGATCCCCCCGATGACGATGACGACGAAGGCAAGGATCAAGACGGGTTCTCCCATTCCCACCTGCACCGACTGGATTGCCCCTACCAAAGCACCGGCCAGACCGGCCAGTGCGGCACCCAAGGCAAATACGAGTGTATAAAGCTTAGAGATGTCGACGCCGAGCGCGGCGATCATCTCGCGATCTGCTTCGCCCGCTCTTATCTGGATGCCGATACGGGTTTTCGCGATCAAAACAAACAGCCCGGCGGCAACCAAGAGGCCCACGGCGATTATGACCAACCGGTATAGCGGATAGAAAATGCCCCCGGGCAGCACAACTGGCCCCGACAACGCCGCAGGAATATCAAGGAATAAGGGGAAGGACCCAAAGACATAGCGGGTACCTTCCGAAAAGATGAGGATAAGCGCGAAAGTGGCCAGTACTTGATCTAGGTGGTCGCGGTCGTATAGACGGCGGATCACCAACAGTTCAACCAGCGCTCCGGCTGCGGCGGCGGCGGCAAGTGCTGCCACCAGCGCAAGTGTAAACGACCCTGTCCAACCCGCGACTGTGGCCGCCGCAAAGGCGCCAACCATATAAAGCGACCCATGTGCTAGATTGATCAACCCCATTACGCCGAAAATCAGTGTCAAGCCGGCAGCCATCAGAAAAAGCATCACACCGAACTGAATCCCATTCAGCACCTGTTCGATCAGCAGTATCAATGACATATGGGGGTTTCCTCATGCATTTTCATGCAATGTAATAGTACATAGGATGGCTGCGCCCCGTTTCCGAAGCGCAGCTTCATATTTTACAGCTTACAATCAGCGCCGTAGACGTCCTGATGATCCGGTGATGCGATACCGATCACTTTATTGGTCACCACGTCACCTTCTTTAACCACTTCGCGCATGAAGATGTCTTGGATCGGGTGATGATTTGGTGCAAAAGCGAACTTACCCCGAACCGAGGCAAAATCAGCTTCTTCCAACGCAGCTTGGAACGCGGCAGCGTCTTTTACATCGGCCTTCCCCATAGCACTTTGCAACAGCAACGCGGTATCATAGCCTTGTGCGGCGTATAGCGACGGCAAACGGCCGTATTCAGCTTGGAAATCGGCGACGAACTTCTTATTCGCCTCGTTGTCGATGTCCTTCGACCAGTGCGATGTGTTCTTGACGCCCAACGCTGCGTCACCGATTGCGCCCAAAATACCCTGGTCGAAACTGAACGCAGGGCCCATGACGGCCTTGTCGACACCGGAACCTGCATATTGTTTCATAAATGAAATCCCCATGCCGCCTGGCAGGAAGAAATAGATTGTATCGGCATCAGATGCTCGCATTTGTGCAATCTCTGCGGCATAGTCTGTCTGGCCCAGCTTGGTATAAACCTCTTCGACGACGTCACCTTTGTACGTCCGTTTAAAGCCCGCGATCATGTCTTGGCCAGCAGGATAATTCGGAGCCATCAAAAAGACCTTCTTGATACCGTTGTCATTGGCCCAAGCTCCGGCGGCTTCGTTGAAGGCATCATTTTGCCAAGCAACATTGAAATACAACGGGCTACACCCCTTGCCCGCTAGCGCCGAGGGGCCTGCGTTTGGCGAAAGGTAGAATTTGCCTTGCGCGGTTGCAGCAGGAACCACAGCCATCGCCAAGTTGGACCAGATGATGCCGGTTAGCACATCGACTTTCTCGGACTGGATCAGCTTGTCGGCCAATTGCACGGCAACATCAGGCTTGCGCTGATCATCTTCGATCACCAGTTCCAAGTTGTCATTGCCTTTTGCCGCCAACATGAAACCGTCACGCACATCGATGCCAAGCCCTGCACCGCCCCCAGATAGGGTAGTGATCATGCCCACCTTGACCTTGCTTGAATGGGCGTCTGCCCATGCAGCACCGCTGCCGAGTGCTGCGATAGAAACCGCAGCGATAAGTGATTTGATCTTCATTTCTCTCTCCCATGGTGTTTGGGCCTCATGATGCGGGCCCGATTTGCAAAACTTACAGTGCCGTTTGTGAGGGGGGCGTCAAGCGATGGCCCCTAGGTTACCCTAGATTTCACCTTATACTTGTCCTCATTCCACAATTCGTTGTTCATCACGTCAGAAATCACCTTGACCGCGGCGGTTACGTCGCCGCTATCGATGTACAGCGGGGTAAAGCCAAACCGCATAATATCCGGTGCTCGAAAATCTCCTATTACACCTCGGTCTATCACTGCTTGCATTGCGGCGAATCCATGATCGAACTGCCAGGACACTTGCGATCCCCGCGTGGCCGGGTCGCGCGGGCTGGCGAGGGTCAGCTGGGGCACGTCACGCTCTATCTCTTCGATGAACTGCTCCTGCAAAGCGATAGAAGCGGCCCGCAATTGGTGCATATCAACATTTTCCCAGAGCTCCATGGCAACCTCTAATGCCGTTAATTGAATGACCGGAGGCGTGCCGACACGCATGCGTTCCACCCCGCTGCCCGGGGCATAGCTGAGGTCAAAATCAAACGGTTGCCGATGCCCAAGCCAGCCCGCCAAAGCAGGTTGAACGATGTCTGCCAAATCAGGG
>DRFG01000165.1 GCA_011050655.1 Roseobacter sp. | reverse complement strand
GAAATGATGTGGTCACTGTCGCCTATCTGCTTGCTGGTGTCCAATTTGGCCAAGGGTTGCTTCATCCGGGCTGCGATTTCGTCGCGGATAGCATCCTGCATACCTGAAAAACCGTCGAACCCCAACTTGCGTGCCAAGCGGATGATTGTTGGGGATGACACTTCGGCGTATTCGGCAAGGCGGTTAATGGATTGCAGCCCCGTAAGAAGTTGTTCGTCCAGAAGTACAGCAGCCACCTTACGCTCGGCCGCAGTAAGCTCAGCCTGCTTTTCCTTCAGCAAATCGCGAACCAATGTTTTTTTTTGCAAGGAATGTTCCTTTTACTACAGAGTGGTGCGCTTTGAAGTAAATATTACAGAAATAATCTTGACACGCTAGAAAATTCTGTAGTGATTAGTGTAGAGCAAGATGACAGGAGCCTCGTGATACATCGTGATTGGACAGCAGCGCAGATTATGAACCCCAGGGGGCAGGGGGCGTGGTTATTGGTATGCGAACACGCGTCGCGTCAGATACCTGCCGATCTGGAGGGGCTTGGCTTATCCGAGGCGGCCCATCTGTCACATGCGGCTTGGGACATTGGTGCGCTTGATGTGGCACAGGCGATGTCCAAGATGTTGGACGCCCCTTTGGTTGCAGGCGGTATTTCGCGGCTTGTATATGACTGCAACCGTCCGCTGACCGCACCAGACAGCATTCCGGCGCGCAGTGAAGTGTATGATATTCCCGGTAATGCAGGTTTGACCGATAGTCAGAGAAGCGAGCGTTTCGATCTTATTCACACGCCGTTTCACGATGCAATAGATCAGGTTCTTGACGGGCAGACATCGCCGGTCATGATTACAGTTCATAGTTTCACGCCCGTGTATAACGGTGTGGTGCGCGACGTCGAACTGGGCTTTCTTTATCACAGCAACCCCACAGCAGCACAGCGCGTTCTGGATGTTGAACAAGCAAAAGGTCGTTTCCGGTCTGCGTTGAATGAACCGTATGCGGCAAGTGATGGTGTGACCTATACCTTGGCAAAACACGGCGAGGCGCGTGGTTTGCATGCGATCATGCTGGAAATTCGCAACGACCTGATCGACACACCAGTCAAAGCTCAGGAAACGGCTTGGCATTTGTGTCAGACCCTGACCCAAGCATTTTCTGCCCTGCAAAAAGAGGCCGCCGTATGAACGCGATGCGCAGATATATCGCCATAGTGGACAAGTTCAACTACGGATTGGGCCGCATCATGATGTACGGCATCTTCGTGTTAATGGGCATATTGCTCTGGTCCTCGTACAACAAAACCTTTGCGTCGCCCCAGCTTTGGACGCTGGAAATGGCGCAGTTCGTGATGGTGGGCTACTACATTCTCGGCGGACCTTATGCGATGCAGATGGGTGCCAACGTGCGGATGGACCTGTTCTATGCTGAACTAAGCCCACGCAAAAAGGCTTGGACCGACTGCATCACCGTCGTGTTCTTGCTTATTTATCTTGTGATCCTGCTATGGGGTGGGGTCGAATCTACGATGTATTCCTTTAAATACGGCGGCGAACGAAGTCCGACCGCGTGGCGCCCCTATATGTGGCCGGTCAAGGTGACCATGTGCATCGGGATTTCTCTGATGCTGCTGCAAGCTGTCTCTGAATTGTTCAAGGACATCCTTTTCCTCAAATCCGGTGAGGACACCCGCGATGCCCTATGAACTGATCGCCATTTTGATGTTTTCGACCATGATGCTGATGTTGCTGACGGGGCAGCGGGTATTCGGTGCGATTGGTTTCGTCGCCGTGATTGCCGCGCTGTTTTTGTGGGGCGACCGGGGTGGCTATGACATCGGGTTCTCTGCCGCGATCAAGTTGATGCGTTGGTATCCGCTACTGACCCTACCGATGTTCATCTTCATGGGCTACGTGCTCTCGGAAAGCAAAATCGCCGACGATCTTTACAAGATGTTCCATGTTTGGATGGGCGGTTTGCGCGGCGGTCTGGCGATCGGGACGATCGGTCTGATGGTATTGATCTCGGCAATGAACGGGTTGTCGGTGGCAGGCATGGCGATTGGGGCGACCATAGCGCTGCCTGAATTGCTCAAGCGGAACTATGACAAGCTGATGGTAACGGGCGTCATTCAGGCGGGGTCGAGTTTGGGCATTCTTGTGCCGCCTTCGGTCGTGCTGGTGCTTTACGCCATGATCGCGCGCCAACCAGTAGGCCAATTGTGGTTGGCGGGGGCGATACCGGGGTTGATGATGGCTGCGATGTTCATCATCTACATAGCGATACGGTGCCGAATAAATCCCGAGCTAGGGCCGGCATTGTCGCCTGAAGAACGAGATGTCGGCTGGCCCGAAAAGCTGCGCCTGTTGCGCGCGGGTTTGCTGCCTGTGGTGATCTTTGCCGTGATGATGGTGCCTTTTGTGAATGGTTGGACATCGCTCGTCGAAAGTTCCGCCATCGGTGCCATCGCGGCCTTTGTTGCGGCGGTACTTAAGGGGCGGATGACTCGGGCGGTGTTTGAAACTTCCGTGCGCCAGACCCTTGCAATCACCTGTATGTTTATGTGGATCATCCTTGCAGCGCTGGCCTTTGGTGCGGTGTTCGACGGGCTGGGGGCGGTCAAGGCAATCGAAAACCTTTTTACCGAAAAGTGGGGCCTGAACCCTTGGGTGATCCTGATTTTGATGCAACTTTCATTTCTGATCATGGGAACGTTTTTGGATGACACGGCGATGCTGGTCATCGTGGCACCGCTGTATGTGCCTCTGGTGGGTGCCTTGGGGTTCGACCTGGTGTGGTATGGTGTGCTTTATACCATTACTTGCCAGATCGCCTATATGACGCCGCCGTTCGGCTATAACCTGTTTCTGATGCGCGCAATGGCTCCACCCGAGATCACGATTCGTGATATCTATCGTTCAATTGTTCCTTTCGTGGGGGTGATGGTCCTGGCCTTGGCAGTCGTCATGATCTTTCCGCAGATCGCGCTGTGGCTGCCAAATTACGTATACGGAAAATAAACGATCAACAACCAAGCGGCTGGATCAACTGGCCCGATTCACCTGAAACCCGACAAGGAGTATTTGAGATGACCACCAGACGTAAGTTTCTAAAAGGGGCCGCAATTGCTGGTCCTGCAACTCTCGCAGCCCCGTCGATCCTTCACGCGCAAGAACCGATCCGCTGGCGTTTCCAGACTTATGCGGGTGCAGCGCTGGGCGAAGAGGTAACAAAGCCAGCGATCGACGCGATTAACGCTGCTGCAAAAGGCGAGCTTGAGGTCGAACTGTTCTATGCCGACCAGATCGTTCCTACTGGTGAACTGTTTCAAGCGCTTCAACGCGGTACCATAGACGGTGTGCATTCTGACGACGATTCAATGGCATCGCCTACGCCCGTGCGGTCTTTTGGCGGATACTTCCCGCTGGCGACCAAACACGCGCTCGACGTCCCGGTTCTGTTTAACCAATACGGTCTGGCAGACATCTGGCGCGACGAATATGCCAAGGTCGGTGTGCATTGGCTGTCCGCTGCCGGGCAGGATCCGTGTAACTTTAACACCGTCAAGCCAATCAGATCGCTGGCCGATATGGACGGTCTGAAACTTTATACCTTCCCGACAGCGGGCCGCTTCCTGTCGCAGTTCGGTGTTGTTCCGGTGAACATTCCTTACGAGGACGCTGAGGTTGCCGTCCAAACCGGCGAGCTGGACGGGATGGCGTGGTCAGGTATCACCGAAGACTATACCGTTGGCTGGGCCGATGTGACCAACTATTTCTGCACCAACAACATTTCGGGTGCTTGGATCGGTTCGTTCTTTGTAAACGCAGAGAAATGGGCAGAGCTACCTGACCACCTCAAGCAGATTGTGAATTCCGCGATCGAGGCAAGCCATACCTATCGCAACCAATGGTATTGGGGCGGCGAGGCACGTTTGCGTGCGTCCGGCGAAAAGTTGGAACTGACATCGATCCCGCAGGACGAGTGGAAAGTTGTCGAAGACGCCGCCGTAAAGTTCTGGGACGAGATGGCCGAAGAAGGCGAGACAGCCGCCAAGATCGTACAAATCTTCCGCGACTATAACGACGTGATTTCCAAAGCGGGCCCGCCCTACACCTTTGGCTGATTACCGTTTCAAAATATGATTATGGGGCGGCGCATCGGTGCCGCCCGCTCACTTCTAAAAAGGGACGTTTGCAGATGGGCAACCTTACATTCGACACGCTCAAGGATTTGGCCGCCAAGGGCGAGGTGGACACCGTGCTGGTAGCACTGGTGGACATGCAGGGCCGCCTGATGGGCAAGCGTTTTCACGTCACGAATTTCATCGACCATTCGCACGCGGAAACCCATTGCTGCAATTATCTGCTGGCCACCGATCTGGTGATGTCCACGCCCGAAGGCTTTGCCTCGACCAGTTGGGAAACCGGTTATGGCGATTATGTGCTGCGCCCAGATCTGGCAACGATGCGCCATATTCCGTGGCTGGAAAAAACCGTGCTGGTGCTTGGCGATGTACTGGATCACCATTCGCACGATCCCGTTTCCCATTCCCCCCGCGCCATGCTGAAAAAGCAGGTCGCTCGGCTTGATTCTATGGGCTTTGATGCGATGATGGCGACCGAGTTGGAGTTCTTTTTGTTCGAGGGCGACTACCGCACCCTGCAAAAACAGAAATACGCGAACCTCGTGCCGCTGAACGGTCATAACGAAGACTACTGCCTGTTCCAGACCACCAAGGAGGAAAGCTTCTTGCAGCCCTTGCGCAACCATTTGGTCGCTGCAGGCATCCCTATTGAATGCACCAAGGGCGAGGCGGAAGTTGGCCAGCAAGAGTTGAACATTCGCTATGCCGATGCGCTGGCTTGCGCAGACAACCACACGATTTCAAAGCAAGCGGTCAAAGAGATCGCATTTCAGCAGGGATTCTCGGCGTCCTTCTTGCCTAAATGGGCGGCGGATAAGGTCGGGTCGTCCAGTCATGTGCATATGTCGCTTTGGAAAGACGGCGCACCGGCGTTCTATGACAAAGAGGCCAAGCTGGGGATGTCGCGAATGATGCAGCATTTCATGGCCGGTCTGATCGCCTATGCGCCTGACATTACTTATTTCTTTGCGCCTTATATCAACAGCTACAAGCGCTTTGCCAAAGGCACTTTTGCGCCCACCAAAACCGTTTGGTCTGTCGACAACCGCACTGCCGGTTTCCGTTTGTGCGGCGAAGGCACCAAGGGCATCCGCGTTGAATGTCGCATCGGCGGGTCCGACCTGAACCCCTATCTTGCGCAAGCTGTGTTGCTGGCGGCGGGTCTGAAAGGGATTGAGGAAAAGTTGCCTCTTCAAGAACCGACGAAGGGCGATGCATATGAGGACGCGAGCGTCACCGAAATTCCCCGTACCCTGCGTGCCGCGACCGAAACTTTGCGCAACTCTGCTATGCTGCGACAAGCCCTTGGCGACGACGTGGTTGACCACTACACCCGCGCAGCAGAATGGGAGCAGGAGGAATACGACAAGGTCGTGACCGACTGGGAAATCAACCGCGGATTTGAGCGAGCATAAATTATGACCAATACTCTTAAATGTATCTCACCGATTGACGGATCGGTGTATCTTGAACGCCCGGT
>DRFG01000164.1 GCA_011050655.1 Roseobacter sp. | reverse complement strand
TACTTGTCCTCATTCCACAATTCGTTGTTCATCACGTCAGAAATCACCTTGACCGCGGCGGTTACGTCGCCGCTATCGATGTACAGCGGGGTAAAGCCAAACCGCATAATATCCGGTGCTCGAAAATCTCCTATTACACCTCTGTCTATCACCGCTTGCATTGCGGCGAAGCCATGATCGAACTGCCAGGACACTTGTGACCCCCGCGTGGCCGGGTCGCGCGGGCTGGCGAGGGTCAGCTGGGGCACGTCACGCTCTATCTCTTCGATGAACTGCTCCTGCAAGGCGATAGAAGCAGCCCGCAAATGGTCCATATCGACATTTTCCCAGAGCTCCATGGCAACCTCCAATGCCGTTAATTGAATGACCGGAGGCGTGCCTACACGCATACGTTCCACCCCGCTGCCCGGGGCATAGCTGAGGTCAAAATCAAACGGTTGCCGATGCCCAAGCCAGCCCGCCAAAGCAGGTTGAACGATGTCTGCCAAATCAGGGCGTACATAGATGAACCCCGGTGCGCCGGGGCCGCCGTTCAGGTATTTATAGGTACAACCCACTGCGAATTCAGCATTTGACCCGGCCATATCCACGGGTACCGCGCCGGCTGAATGCGCGAGATCCCACACCATTACCGCACCCGCCGCCTGTGCCTGTTGCGTGATGGCCGACATGTCATGCCTTCGCCCTGTACGGTAATCAACCTCGGTCAACATCACCACAGCCACATCATCTCCGATTGCCTGCATGACCGCTTCGGGTGCTACCGTGCGCAGCTCGTACCCCTGGTCGAGCAACTTCACCAGCCCCTCTACCATGTACAGGTCCGACGGGAAATTACCGGTATCGCTCAGAATGACACGCCGGTCGGTACGCATTTTCAACGCCGAGGAAACCGCTTGAAACACTTTGATCGACAAGGTGTCGCCCATCACTACTGATCCGTCAGCGGCCCCGATGATACGCGCAACCATATTGCCGACCCGCATGGGCTGATCCATCCAACTGGCCTTGTTCCACCCGCCGATCAGCAGTTTACCCCATTCGTCGGTTAACATCTGTTGGACACGCTGCGGAACCGCACAAGGTAGCGGCCCCAAGGAATTACCATCAAGATAGACCACGCCATCAGGTATATTAAACGCGCTTTTATTTAAAATATCAGCCACTTAAAGGGCTCCTCTCACGTTCCATAACTCGGGAAAAAGTTCGACCTCAAGCATTTTGCGCAGATAATTCACCCCGTTGGTACCCCCGGTGCCGCGTTTAAAACCAATGATCCGCTCAACCGTGGTCACGTGATTGAAACGCCATCGGCGAAAGTAATCTTCGAGGTCGACCAGTTTTTCTGCCAGCTCGTAAAGGGCCCAATGTTTACCCGGATTTTCATAGACCCGTTGCCACAGATCTTGGATATCAGGCTGAGCCACCCAAGGGTCGGTGGACGGGTCGCCGGCAAGGTTCGCGTGACCGAGCTCTTTGCACAATAGGCCAATTGCAATCTGATAGAGGCTGGGCTGAGCAAGCTCGTCTTGCAGTGCTTTCATGGCATCGGGTTTATGTTCATGTACCTGCATCAGCGCCTTGTTTCGATTGCCAAGCAGATATTCAACCAAGCGATACTGATGTGACTGAAACCCGCTCGAGTTACCAAGCGAGGGCCTAAATGCTGTATATTCGCTGGGCGTCATTGTGCGCAATACATCCCACGCGCTGTTCAACTGTTCAAATATTCGTGCCACCCGCGCCAGCATCTTAAACGCCGATGCCTGATCGCCAGCCCGCATCATCCGCCTAGCGGCCTGTAATTCATGGATCGCCAGCCGCATCCACAATTCAGAGGTCTGGTGCTGTACGATAAACAGCATTTCGTCATGCGCATCACTAAGCGGGTTTTGCGCTGATAAGATCGCGTCCAATTGCAGGTAATCGCCATAGGACATGTCTTTGGAAAAATCCAGCTTGGCCCCGTCCGATGCTTCGTTAATCTTTGTCACGGTTTTTCCCTCAGCGCGAAACGCTGGATCTTGCCGGTCGGTGTCTTCGGCAAGGCGTCAATGAACTGTACATCCCGAGGGTATTTAAACGGGGCGATATTCGCTTTAACATGATCCTGTAACAGCTTGATAGTGCTCGCATCTCTTGGAGACCCTTCCGTCAGAACGACGTGGGCCTGCACGATTGTACCGCGTTCGGGATCAGGCTTACCCACCACGGCGCATTCAACCACCATCGGATGCGACAGCAAGGCGGCCTCGACCTCGGGCCCCGCGATATTGTACCCGGCAGATACGATCATGTCGTCGTTGCGAGCTGCAAAGTGCAGGTAGCCGTCCGTATCCATGCTAAAGCTGTCGCCGGTGATGTTCCACCCATCCTTGACATACACCGCCTGCCTATCATCGGCGAGATATCGACACCCTGTTGGCCCGCGAACAGCAAGCCGCCCGACAGTGCCGCGCGGCACCTCTGTTCCATGCAGATCGACGATCTTGGCCTCGTAGCCAGTCACCGGCTTACCCGTACAAGCCGCGCGGTGATCGTCGAACCGGTTCGAGATGAAGATATGCAGCATCTCGGTCGCCCCGATCCCATCAAGCATCGGCTTGCCGGTTTTCTGCTTCCAATCTTCAAACACCGGTGCAGGCAGGGTTTCCCCGGCACTGACGGCTGCACGCAAGCTCGACAGATCCGCGCCCTGATCCATCGCAGCCAACATCGCGCGATAGGCCGTCGGCGCGGTGAAACAGACTGTGGCTTTGTATTTTTCAATAATCTCGATCATATTTGGCGGGGATGCGTTTTCCAGCAGGGTTGCGGCCGCGCCAAAGCGTAAGGGAAAGATCGCCAGCCCCCCTAGCCCAAAGGTAAATGCCAACGGCGGCGAGCCAACAAAAACGTCGTCGGGAACGACGCGCAGGATTTCACGCGCATAGCCGTCGGCAATGATCAGCAAATCGCGATGAAAGTGCATCGTCGCTTTAGGCGTGCCCGTGGTGCCGGATGTAAACCCCAACAGCGCCACATCGTCCTGAGCAGTGTCCACTGCGCCATAATTCACTGGTTTTTCCAGCGCCAGCCTGTCCAGCTCAGCGTCATGGTTGCTGGTCCCGTCAAACCCAACCACCGATTTTAGAAATGGCGAGGTCTTGGCACAAGCCGTCATTTCGTCCATCAGCCGAGTGTCGCACAGCGCATGGCTGATTTCAGCCTTGTTTACCAACGCCGCCAGTTCCCCCGCCCGCAGCATCGGCATTGAATTCACAACGACCGCGCCCGCCTTGGTGGCCGCCAGCCAGCACGCAACCATCGCAGGGTTGTTGGCTGACCGGATCAAGACACGATTGCCGGGTTTCAGACCTAGGTTTTCTACCATAGCCCGGGCAAGTCGGTTTGTCCAATCCGCCAGTTCCTTATAGGTGCGCCGACGGCCATTACCGATCAACGCAATGCGATCACCATAGCCTCGATTAACCATGGCATCGGTCAGTTCCACCCCCACATTCAACCGCTCGGGGTATGTGAAACCGTCCAACAACATGTCCGGCCAGTGCTCAGGTGCCGGCAGGTTATCACGGGCAAAGCTGTCAGTATGTCCTGAAGATTGCATGTCTCTCTCCCCTACACCGCGCCCAAGGTTTGTCGTGCAATGACGACGCGCTGTACATCGGACGCACCCTCATAGATCCGCAAGGCGCGTATTTCGCGGTACAGGCTTTCGACTACCATGCCTTGGCGCACGCCATCCCCACCGAAAAGTTGAACCGCCTTGTCTATCACGTGTTGGGCATGGTCCGTGGCGAACAGCTTGGCCATCGCGGCCTCCCTCGTGACCCGTGCAGCCCCCTGATCCTTCAACCAGGCCGCACGGTATACAAGCAACGCCGACGCATCCACATCGACCGCCATATCCGCAATGTGACCTTGCACCATCT
>DRFG01000163.1 GCA_011050655.1 Roseobacter sp. | reverse complement strand
AGATGTGTATAAGAGACAGCACCAAGGGTTCCGGCTCAGGCGGCACCAAGGGTTCCGGCTCGGGTGGTACCAAGGGCTCCGGCTCGGGTGGCACCAAGGGTTCCGGCTCGGGCGGCACCAAGGGCTCCGGCTCGGGTGGCACCAAGGGTTCCGGCTCGGGTGGCACCAAGGGTTCCGGCTCGGGTGGTACTAAGGGTTCCGGCTCGGGTGGCACCAAGGGTTCCGGCTCGGGTGGTACTAATGGCTCCGGCTCGGGTGGCACTATTTCTGGCCACGGCCAGTGGGGTGGGGAAAACGCCGCAGCGGCAGCCAACTCATTGCCACCTTTCGAAGATTACGAGGTGGACTCGGTAGCTTCCAACGAAATCACATTGGATAATGTCATGTCTTTAATGACAAAGGACATGGACGCCGTCGACCAAGACGATACCAACGACGACACACCCGTAGATTGGGGCGGCTCAGAGTTGCTGTGATTGTAAAACAACGTTGAAAATCCCATTGATGGCGGCATAAAAGCCGCCATCAACATGTACAAAATACCACTCTGCGCGCTTCGCTTAACACCAGCACGCAGATTTCAGACGGTCATCAGCGCTAAATAGCCTGGTTTAGCTTATAGAAGTGTCAGTCAATGCGCATGCCAGACCAAAGTAACTGTCTGAAAAAACTTAGCTAATTCATCAGGGTTACGCGCAAGTCGAATTGCTATGCTCGAGTTTAGATAAGTTTTATCAAGTTAAAAATATGGTAAGTTTTCGCCATATTTAGCCTGATATAACCTTATTTAGGTCATTATGTGACCATAGCTGAATGTCAAACGTGCCGCTTATCTAACCAAGCAAACCGAAAAGGCAAAAACATGCTATCAATCTTATCAATCGGCACGAACAGCCCTCCACCGCAACAGACTCAATCTCCCGCGGCCCAAGAGCCATCGAAGACTTCGGTCGCTTCGTCATCATCATATACTAGCCAATCAGCGGGTAGCGTCGACCCCGCGACAAAAGAAGCCGCTTCTGCTAACACAGTCAGCAGATCGGCGAGCGTTGCTTTGTCAATGGTCGATGACAAAAAAGCTGCGAACGAAGACCTAGAACGGAAAACAGCGGAACAGCGCGTCGAAACGGCACGTTTTCGGGCGATGATTGACGATATCGCTCCGGTTTCCAACTCTTCTGAGCGCGCAAGTAAATCCTATATTTCCGCACTGCTGACCACACAGACACCTGATGGTGCGCCCGCTTCGGAGAGTGCGTCGGCCCAGACCAAAACGCAAACCTCGAAGCTGTCTGCTTTATCTGCCTAAGTATAGATCAAGCATTGTTTGCTGGGCCTATCGTTGACGCATTAATCGTACGATGATCGGTCCAGCACACTCTACCGCTTTTGGCACTGACGAAAGCATATTTACTTTGTGGCAGGCCCAACAGGTCCGAAGCTGCGAAAGTGGCCAGAATTCGGAACAGATGTGAACAAACTGGTTTAAACTAGCTTCTGAATCAGGTGGCCGATGACATCGACTGTTGATCTTTTGGAGGCGGCAATGGAACCGAATATGGCGCGCGCATGGGGTCTTTCGTTTAATGATCTCAGGTTCTTGAGCGGATTTTCAAAAGGCCTATGGCTTGAGGTGGCATTGCAGCTTAGCAATGTTCGCAATCATGGCCGGTTTGTCGAAGATTGGCTGGAGATCGACAATGGCATCATATCGTATGTGTCATCAAAGCTCGACGTTCCACCGGAAGGCCCTGTCAGTGTGTTCTCTGGTCGCAGTGCTCGTCGATACCGATTGGCTATTGTCAGCTATTTGAACCTTTCCAGACCGACAGTTCGTAACCGGGCCACCTCAAGAAATGGTTGTGTGATACCGCATGCCCCAAAGGCGGGTCCCGTGATGAGATGGTGCAACAGAGCTTTGCGTGGTTTCGGGACCGTAAACTGCTGTCACCAAAGCAAGTTGCGCTTTCCCGCATCGTAAACTCTGTCAGATGAGGGTTCATTGAAGAATTCGTTACATCAGTGAGCGCCCGTTTGTCTGAAGCGACAGTTGAGCGTCTTGAAATAAGTCTGTCTGAACCCGGTGCACGCACTGGCTTCGTGCGGCTGAAGGACGATGTCGGTGCCGCCACACTGGACAATGTCCTCGCCGCCGCTGATCGGTTGGCATTCATTCAAGGCCTAAATTTACCGTTTGACCTTGAAGCGAGCATAGACCCAAGCTGGATCAAAAAACTGTCACGCCGCGTGCAGGGGGAAACGGCAGCTGAAATGCGACGTCACAGCCCCAAACGCCGTATGGGTCTCTTTGCGATATTCTTGATGTCCCGACGCGCTCAGGTGACAGACGGCCTCGCGGATTTGCTGATTGAGGTGGTGCACCGCATCGCAACGAGATCACGCCGCAAGGTCATTGGTAAGATTGCTGCCGATATAGAGAAGGTGCATGGCAAAGAGCGAATGCTTGTCGATATCGCGGTTGCGGCCATGCTTACGCCAAATGGGCGGGTCGCGGATGTTATCTATCCCATTGCGGGCGTCACCAAATTAAAAGCGGTCATTGACGAATACCGGACGAAAGGCGCGCTGGATAACCGCAGACAGATCATCATGCGGGGATCTTATGCCAGCCACTATCGGCGCATGCTGCCGCCATTGTTGTCGGTGCTGGAGTTCAGATCAAATAACGCGACGTGGCGGCCCATACTGGATGCACTGCATTTGATCGTACAGTTCGGCGAAGATGGGCGACGGTTTGCGCCTGTATCGATGGCACCGGAGGGATCGATCCCGCGCAAGTGGCGCGGCACCGTCATTAATGCGAACGGTCGTCTCAACGTCATCTCTTATGAACTTTGTATTCTAACGCAGCTCAGGGATCGCATTCGAGCAAAGGAAATCTGGATCGAAGATGCCGACCGTTACCGCAACCCTGATGATGATTTGCCAAAGGATTTTACGACAAACCGCGACTTCTACTATCAGCGGCTGAACCTCACGCAGAGTGCGCAATCCTTCACACGATCGGTTCGCTGCCAGCTCGAAGATTCCTTGCAGGCGCTGAATGCGTCGATCTCCAATAATGATCAGGTGCAGTTGAAGTGGTCGGGAGAGAACCGCATCCGTATCACACCATTCGTACCTGCGCCTGAAGCCAAAGGCCTTGTTAGCCTTAAATCTGAAATCAGCCGACGCTGGCCCATGACCGGTCTGCTCGACACGCTCAAGGAAACGGTACTCGACACCGGATTTCTGGACGCATTTGAAACCTCGGCCAGCCGGGAGGCATTACCCAAGGGCGTTCGCGATCAGCGTCTACTTCTTTGTCGATATGGCTTGGGTACGAATGCAGGGTTGAAACGGATTGCAGCGGGTGTTCCCGGTATCAGCTACGACGAGCTTCTGCATATCCGTAGGCGCTATATCGATCCATCATCCATGCGCGCCGCATGTGCAAACGTTGCGGATGCCACGTTGGCGGTGCGCAACCCAGCAATCTGGGGAACAGCTGGGACAGCCTGTGCTGCGGATTCAACGAAGTTTGGGGCTTGGGGCAAGAACCTGATGACCGAGTGGCACGCGCGCTATGGTGGGCGGTGCGTCATGATTTACTGGCATGTCGCACGACAAGCAACGTGCATCTATTCGCAGCTGAAACGATGTTCTTCATCAGAAGTCGCCTCTATGATTGAAGGTGTGCTGCGCCATTGCACAGATATGGAAATCCAGCGGCAGTATGTGGACAGCCACGGCCAAAGTGCTGTTGGGTTTGCCTTTTGTCATCTGCTTGGCTTTGAACTCGCACCATGTCTGAAAGCAATCGCAAGGCAAAAGTTAGCGCTGCCGGGTGTCGGGATGCGCGCGCAACTGCCGAACTTGCTGTCCGTTTTGTCGGGTGTCATTAATTTGGCTGAAATCGAACGGCAATACGACGAGATGGTCAAATATGCAGCTGCCATGCAGCACGGAACGGCTGACCCGGAATCTATCCTGCGCAGCTTTGGACGCGCCGACGTCATGCATCCGACCTATAAGGCGCTGGCTGAGTTGGGTCGCGCGATCAAGACGATTTTCCTCTGCCGCTACTTGCAATCCGAGGATTACCGCAGGGAAATCCATGAAGGCCTGAACGTTGTCGAAAACTGGAACAGCGCAAATGGCTTCGTCTTCTTTGGCAAGGGCGGTGAAATCGCCACCAATAGGATCGCGGATCAGGAAATCTCGGCCCATGCTCTTCATTTGCTGCAAGCATCACTTGTTTATGTAAACACACGGATGGTCCAGACTGTGCTGGCGGATGAAGATTGGGCGGCGCGACTTTCAGAGCGCGATGCGCGCGGCCTCACACCGCTGATCTATGGGCATATCAATCCTTACGGGAAATTTGACATTGATCTGGGCAATAGGATCGATTTTACCAGTAGGGCAGCATGATAAAATCAAGGAGCAATCGTCGCTTGCAGGGCTGCATAAAGCGTTGTCTTGCCAATCTTCAATCGGGCCGCTGCCTCACGCACCGTCAAGCCATCATCTATATACTGACGGGCGCGGATTAGTTTCTGATCAGTGATGACCTTCTTGCGTCCACCCTTACGGCCTCGCGCAGCGGCAGCCTTCAAACCGGCTTGGGTTCGTTCGCGGATTAGATCGCGTTCGAACTGGGCCAAGGCCCCGAACAGATGAAACACCAAAGTTCCGCCGCTGGTTGTCGTGTCTACACCTTCAGTCAGCGACCGGAAACCAACACCCTTAGATTTGAGGTCGATGACGGTTTCGATCAGGTGCTGCATGGAGCGCCCCAACCGATCCAGTTTCCATACAATCAGTGTGTCGCCGTCCCGGACATAATCGATAGCTTTGTTCAGGCCGGGGCGTTCAACCTTTGCACCGGATACCACGTCATCATATATTACCTCGCATCCAGACAGTTCGAGCGCATCAGTTTGGGGATTAAGCGTTTGGTCCGGTGTTGATACCCGTGCATATCCGACCAAAGCCATTTTAGTGTCCCATTTGTCCCGTTTCTCGTCCATAAATCAATCTGTCCGCGTTCCCAATGTCAAGGGCGGTTCTCGGACTGACGTGCGCGTGGCCGACAGACGGTCGTTTGAAGGACTTGAACTACGCGTTTTGAGATATAGCCGTTCTTACAGTTTCGAGCATGTTGGGCATATAAGGAAGATTCAGTTGCCTTGGGATAGAATTTCGCGAAGGTAACCTCTCAATTGGTCAAGATGCTGATCTTCTAGAAAATTGAAGTATTTCGCTTCATTCTTAGTGACCGCGTCCGTAATCCGCATGTGGGTTTTACGTCCTTTTTCCGTGTTCGAAATCAGATATGCACGGCGATCCTTTGGGTCGCGGTTACGAATGATCATGTTCTTGCCCTCTAGGTCGTCAACAAGCGCAACCATCGTGGACCGATCAATATCCAGCCTTCGACCAATATCAATCTGCGTCAAGTCATCGAACTGACACAGAAGCGTAAGGATACCATACTGCTTTGGAGACAGGTCTTCTGACGTAAAAATACGTTCATGTAGTTCTGTGATTCTTATGGTGACTTTGGATAAAAGAAATCCCAGACTGTGGTTCAACTGGCGGATATCCGCCAGCTTGGATGCGGGGACTTCTTCCTTAAGTGTCTTAATATCATTGTTTTTCAGCATATTACAGCCCTTTTGAGGATTTCGTTATATCAGTATAGTTTTATCTACTGATGATTGACACATTCAAATGATCCGCAGTACTGATGATTTGTTATTAAACATACCTTGGAGTTGAAGATGATGCCCGACATACAAGCTAAACAGCACATTATGGGCCTGACTTTCGCGGGTCTAGAAGTGAATGACCTAGAAGTCTCAAAGACGTTCTACCGAGACGTTCTTGGCTTTTCAGAAGCACCAGCAGTGCGTCCTGACGCTGTCATTATGAAAACAGCAGACGGTCTTGGCTCTTTTGCGTTGAAGCAGCCGTCTGGTGACGGACCCAAGTCCGCCACTGCTGTCGCGCTTTGGTTTGCCTGTGACGATGTGGACGCGCTGGCCGACCGTGCCCGCAAAGCTGGTGCTCCTGTCCCTCTCGCACCGCAAAACGGCCCGTTCGGCAAAATGACCGTTGTTGTCGATCCCAACGGTCATTCGCTGACTTTCCACAACGCATAACCTTTTGAAGGAGACCTAAGTTATGACCCAAAATCTCAAGACACAGTATGATGCAATCGTCGTTGGCGGTGGGCCGGGTGGTTCAACTGCTGCAACGCTCCTTGCCAAAGCAGGCAAGTCCGTTTTGCTTATCGAAAAGGATAAATTTCCGCGCTACCGCATTGGTGAATCCCTTGTGCCAGGTATCGTACCAGTTCTCGAAGAGCTGGACGTCTTGGACAAGATTGAGGCACATGGCTTCACAGAAAAGTTTGGAATTACCCTTGTTTGGGGCGGCCAGCAAGAAAAATGGTCTGTAGATTTCGACGAAGCGGGGGGTGCAGGCCACGGCAAAGCCTATCAGGTCGTAAGATCAGAATTTGACTATATCCTGATCCAAAATGCCCGCGAAAAAGGTGTTGTGGTTCTTGAAGACACCGCCGTTACGGATTTCCTGTTTGAAGGCGCCCGTTGTGCAGGCGTCAGCTTTCAAGGTGCCGATGGTCGCGACCATAAAGCGTTTGCAAGTGTCGTCATCGACGCGAGTGGGCAAGCGAATTTGCTGGGCCGTCGCCTGCATGACATTGAAGTTGTCGAGGGCCTGAAGAACCGCGCTGTTTGGGCCTATTATCAAGGTGGCACCGTTCCAGAGGGTAAAACCGCCGGGAATATTATCGTCGAGAATAACATTTCTGATGGTTGGCTGTGGATGATCCCACTGCATGATGGCACGCATTCTATCGGTCTTGTCGCGCCTCAAGACGCGTTCCGGGGTCGTGATGCCGGCGAAATGTTCGCCGAGAAAATCGCCGAATCCAACATGATCAGTGGCTTCCTAAAGGACGCAACACAGGTCACCAATTTCCGTAGCCATAAAGACTGGTCGTATTCCTGCTCTCAACTCCAAGGCGAAGGCTATTACTTGGTTGGCGACGCTGCCGGATTTGTCGACCCGTTGTTCTCAACCGGTGTTTTTCTGGCCATGAACAGCGCCTCGTTGGCAGTAAAACAAATTTTGGCCAGCTTCGCAGAACCTCAGCGAGAGGCAGAGAACGGCGCGGTTTATGAAGCCAACTATCGTCAATTTCTGGATGTGGTCACATCCTTCGTCAAATTCTTTTACGACACGAAAAAGCGAAAAGAGAACTACTTTAATCACGCCCGCGATCTTGTCGATCCGATGGATATGATGACCGCGCGCCAAGACTTCGTTTACCTGATTACCGGCCTTGGTGGACTGCATCAAAGTATGGGCCTTCGCCCGACGGAAGCGCTGGCCAATCTTGCGAAGCGCTCCAAACCTCCGGTTGAAACGACACAAACCAAACAACCATCTTTAGAGGAGGTCTGAGCAATGAATATCGCTACTCCTCCCGACAATCCTGCCCGTATCCTTGATCTAGAATGGGGTTTTGCAAAATCAGCCGCACTTATGGCCGCCATTGAAGTCGGCGTTTTTGATCAGGTCGCAAAGGGCACAGGCACTGTTGAAGATGTCGCCGAACATTGTGGCATCAGCCTACGTGGTGCCACATCTGTCCTGCAAGCGATGGCCGCTTTGGGCTTGATGGCCCAAGAGAATGGCCATTATTGCCTCAGTGCTGACGCAGCACAGTATCTGGTGTCTGGCCTGCCCGGTTATCTAGGTGACATGCATCGGATATTCTCAGGTATAAATGCGCAACTTTGGCCGCAACTTCCGAAGGCCTTGCGCAGTGGCGCACCGGTTATGGATTTGTTCACGTCTGATGATGCAAGCCACTGGGACGCGGTGTTTCCATTCCTCGAAGCCGTCTGCGCACCGATGGCAAAAGCGGTTGCCGGGTATGTTGCGGGACTTCCTATTTCCGCCCCCCGCTTTCTGGATGTAGGTTCTGGTGCAGGTTTCTACAGTTGCGCTGTCGCGGCCAGCGCCCCAACCGCGCACATCACCTGCGTCGATCAGCAAGACATGAGAAAAAAATTGCTGACCTCCCTTGAGACAACACAGAATGAAGGCCGATTGACACTGCGATTGGGCGATATCTTTACCCAAGACTGGGGCCAAGATCATAATGTTGTTCTCTTCTCGCATCTTCTGCACGGATTTGCGCCTGATGACTGCGCCCGATTGATCGCCAAAGCCGAAAAGGCGCTTGCCCCTGGCGGCACACTGATCATCCATGAGTTTGTGACCGATCCCGCTGATCCGGAGACAACGCCGATCCCTGCGCTGTTTGGTCTGGAAATGCTCATGACATCCCACGGTGATGCATATCCGGCGGCGTTTTATGATCACATGCTGACAGCGTCCGGTTTCAGTGCGACGCGCACCCTTGAAGGACCGCGCGGTGCAACAAAAATCCTTCTTGCAGACCGCCTGTCGACATCAACGACGGGGGATGAATGATGTTGGACGCGCTACCACCCGGTCCGCGTTTTACGCTGCCCCAGAAAATCGCCTACGCGCGCGATCCCATTGGCTTTATCGCCCGGTGTCGCGACCGATTTGGACCTACTTTCACTATGCGTAACATGATCGGCACCGTTGTCATGACGACTGATCCAGAAGCGGCACGCGAAATCTTGTCGGCCCCACGCCAAACCTACGGTGTCAGCACAGTTAAGCTGCTGTCACCGCTACTGGGGAAAAACTCTCTAATTCTGACCGAAGGCAGTCAGCACTTGAAGGGCCGCAAACAATTGATGCCTCATTTCAATGGTGCTGCGTTGGCAACACACCGTGCCCGGATCTGCCGGATTGCCGCAGAAGAAGCGGAAGCTGTCCGCCACTGTCAGGTGCAGATGCAAGACGTGATGCAAAGCGTTTCGTTACGAATTATTGTTGAGACAATCTTTGGTGCAACCGAACCTGAGCGGGCACACGCGCTGATCACGGCAGTTAAGGGGCGCATTGCAGCCTCCAACCCACTTTTGGTCTTTATGCCTGCTCTGCGTCAAAGCGCCTTTGGGTTCAGCCCTTGGGATCGGTTCCGTGCCGCATCTCGGAGGCTTGAAAAACTGCTTCTGAGCGAAATCATTCACCACAGAACTGCCTGTTGTGATGGCGGCAGCTTCCTTGCTGGCCTTGTGACG
Organism: Roseobacter sp.; assembly: GCA_011050655.1. Lineage (GTDB taxonomy): Bacteria > Pseudomonadota > Alphaproteobacteria > Rhodobacterales > Rhodobacteraceae > Sulfitobacter. The sequence continues at coordinate 8,196 of DRFG01000163.1, read as the reverse complement.
GATAGCACGATGAACGACCGTGAAATCTGCGACCAGTTGGGTACGCTTCTTCTGGCCGGGCACGACACAACCGCCAGTGCTACCTCTTGGGCATTTGATTGGCTTCAACGCGAACCGGCTTTGCTTGGAACTATAAAGGACAGCCTTCACGACAGCGGTGACGGGGAGGAGGCGCTGATGGGCAATGCGCTTCTCGAAGAGGTTTGCCTTGAGACATTGCGGCTAAGTCCCGTGATCCCTGACATCGTCCGTTATCTCAAAGAGCCATTGCGCCTTGGAGGCAAGACACTGCCTGCCGGAATCAACATTGGTATCTGCACCACACTTATTCAGCGGGACCCGACGCTTTTTGATGATCCGCTCATCTTCCGTCCGGCGCGTTGGCGTGGAAAGCCCGCTGATCCGCACACCTTCCTTCCCTTTGGTGGCGGGTCGCGAAAGTGCATCGGCGCGGCTTTCGCTTTGCAAGAAATGCAACTGATTCTTGGCACCTTTCTGTCGCGTCTAACGATAAAGGCTCAAAAGCCTGAGGCGGTAAGCCCGACAGCGGTGCGCAATCACTTCACCATGGGTCCGAAAGGAGGTGTTCCTGTCCTTACTGCCTGAAAATAGCACTCTTCAACCTTCTCTCACCTGCCCAAATAAGACTCAACCGGGCACATTAATTGGAAAGAAATTATCATGAACAAGAAAGTCAAAATCATCTCTGGTGTCATCATGAGCGGTGTCATGGCCGCGGCGCTTTCGGGTTTCTTCACGGTGACTAAAATGGGGCTGGTGCCCGGCTGGCAAGCGGCATGGGGCTTGGGCTTTGTTTCTGGATGGCCGATTGCGCTGATCCTATCCATGCTCATCGCACGACCTGTGCGCGCCCTTTCAATCGCGATCGTCCGCCGCAGAGGTTCGTCCGGGCCTGCTCCACTCTCCCCAACCGTTCAAAACTGAACAATGCAACAATCTTCTTTTGGCTAAACCCCTCACAAATGGAATAAGACAATGCTTCAAAAGACACAAAATGCCTTTGCGGCCCGCTCTCTACAGTGCCTGTTTTTCGAACAGGGTTATACTGATGAACTCTACCAGCCTATCTCGCGTGATGCCGATTTGCGTGACGACTTTGGGCTGGATAGTCAGGAACTCGTGGCACTGGCTTGCGCGGCCAGCGAGTTGGCAATTGGGACTGACGAAATCGATGATGCAGCCCTTTTCACCGTCGGTGATGTACTGGATCATCTTGAATTGTATATGAACCCGTGGCTTGGCGGGGCAGAACAGATGGTGATGCAGGGTTCGGTTACGATCCCACAGCGACTGGAACAAGTCTTCACCTATATTGCAGATTGTGAGGACTGGCCAAAGCATTTGGGCCACGTCGTCGCCATTGACGACCTGAAGCGAGACGGTAATGCGGAAAATTTCCGCATGACAATCCGAGAACTGACCGATGGCAAAGGATACTCTGTCGATAGCAGTCGTTTGGTAAACCGTGACCTGCACGAAATTGATTTCGTACAGCCTCGTCCACCAGAGGGCTTCAAAAACCATATGGGCGGCTGGCGCTTTCTAGAGAAAGGCCCCAAGCACACTGAATTGGTTAGTTTTCACCAATTCTCACTAAATGAAGATGCTGATCTCGAAGAATCCGTCATGCTGATCCGCAAACATATCCGTGCTGCCTTGCAGACATGGGCCAATGTCGGAGGGCAGTAAGATGCAGAACGCGACATTCAACTTCATGACCAAGGCCCAGACCTGTGACCGATCAATTGCCTTGGAGCAAATCTGGGATCTGGACCACTGGCTGAGTAAGCTGGACCGGGTAAAGAAGATTAAGATCCGCAGTAACAGCAACGATGAGCAGCTATTCGAGCTTCATTTTGATGCCGGACGGGATCAGCCTGACGTGGTTCTTGTACGCCGCACGAGCACCGAAAACAGGATTACCGTTGATCATCTGATCCCGCCGCCGGGCATTGTATCGCTCAGCGCGGCATGGTGGGTGACGGCAGACGGCCCTCCCACAGTCTATGCCCACCGCAAGATCACGATGAAAGAGGGGCAGGCAACACCAGACACGCTGCGCAATATTCAATCCATTTTGAACAGCAACTTGGCAGCTCTGATCGCGCCGGGCCAACAGCAACAGGAGATAGCATAATGTCGGGATATCAATGCGTTTCCAGCCCACTTTATGTTGGAAACCGCGAGCCGGTTCCGATCAAGATTGAGGAAATCACCCATGAAGCCGGGGCTGCGATACTTTCTCAGGGCTTTGATATTGATGCCTCTGATTGGCCTGACGGCTACGCAATCTCAAACGAGATCGTCACTCTTTCGACCCATCAGGGCACCCATATCGACGCGCCGTTGCATTACGGCCCCCACGGAAAGGCCATTCCAGACCTCGACGTGAACGACTTTCTTGGAAAAGCCGTGATATTTACAGATTTATCCGATGGCAGCCACATGGTTGAATTCGACCACGACAATTATGTCGCAAAACTGGATGCGTTCCAGGGTCAGGCGAATGCTGTTTTCTTCATTACCGGAGCATGGCGACGATTTGGTGACGATAGTTATTTTACTCATTTCAAAGGCATTCCCGCTGATTTAATCGAACTCGCGTTGAAGCGGGGTTATCACCTAATAGGCACCGACGCATTCAGCGTCGATCCACCCTTCGTTTCGATGAGCACGGCGTTTGAAAAGAGCCGCGATCCTGCGGTTCTTTGGCCAGCACATGTTTTGGGACGGAGTAACCCTTACTACCAAATCGAACGCTTGCATAATATGGCCGCGTTCGAAACTTCCGACCTGATTGAATACATCGCCCTTCCTGTAAACCTTAACTGTGGTGCAGCTTGGACGCGCGCAGTTGCGAGGCATATCCAATGACCCAACTTTATATCACTGCTGCATCTGCCTATGGTCCGCTAGGTAAGTCACTTGACGAAATCTGGCAGGCCATCATGGACCGCAAAACCACGGGTAGCATGTTACACGTTGCTTCTGGACGCCAATATCTGGCTGCGACAACCCATAGCGGCCACACGACGAACACCCAGTCCTACGCAAAAAGTTTTGCTAAAGGCTTGCGCGGTCTAGTTCTCGACCTTGACTTCGACACACCAGTCGACGTGATCTTTGTTGGCACCGCAGTTGGCAATCTGTGTGAGGCCGAACATGAAGTCTATGTTGGATGCGAATTGAAGGCCGAGTTGCTCGACTTTGCCAATTTGCGTCCGATGCTTGAAGGATGCCCCGCAATTGGTCCAGATACTGAGATCGTCGTCGTACCAACCGGATGTTGCGCCGGACTACAGGCGGCCGGGCTGGCCAAGGCGGTCATGGCACGCATGGGCTACCGCACAGGAATAGTTGCCTCGCTTGATATGGGGCTGACACCTTTGGCTTTTGAGGCCTTTGCTAAGATCAATGCCACGGCGAATCGCGAAGGCCATGTTGAAGGAGCACCAATTTCGCAACCCTTCTGTAAGGACCGTAGCGGATTTTTGTTTGCTGACGGCGGTGGTGCAATAGCCGTGTCAATCGACACACCCCTATCCGGTGCCGTGCCACGCCTCACAGGCTACGGCTGCGTTTCATCAGCCTACCATATGACCGACATCGAAACCGACGGTATTCCAATTGCACAAAGTATCTTGCTCGCACTTGCGGATGCGGATTGCACCCCAGATCGGATCAGCCATGTGAACTTACATGCCTCAGGAACGCAACAAAACGACACGGCAGAACACAACGCGCTGCACGCAACACTAGACGGCGCGCTACCACCAATTACCGCCTTCAAAGGCAACCATGGTCATGCTTTGGCCGGTGCCAACATGCTTGAAATAGCCATGACGTGGAAAATGATGATCACAGGCATGGTGCCACCAACACCCAAAGGCTTGGCCGTTGATGCTTTTGACGACGTTATCGCACGTACCGAACCGACAAAGCTGGCACCCGGAGCCATATTGAAAACAGCATCCGGCTTTGCTGGCATTCACGCTACACTTGTATTGGAGAAATAAGATGCAAACTTTCTTTTGCCTGCACGAAAGCGATGGGCTTCGCACTGGCCTGCTGAACGAAAATGGACGACATCGCGAAGAAACCCTTACGGCCCGTGAAATCGGAAAATTCGTCCCCCGCCGTGAACAACGAAAGATCCCACAAGCAGCGATAATGGCTGGTGTTTTGTTCGAACACTTTGAACTAAATAACATGATCCGCGATCTGGGCGGCAATCCCGAACAGATACCACTTGTGGTCTGCAATCGGTTTGCCAACTGGGACCACGTAGCTGACGCTATGGCACCAAGTCCCGTGATCACTGCGCGTGGCATAGACAGCTACGTGGCGACCGCGTGGTTTCCAGCAGCTGTTCAAGGTTATCTGACTATCCGTTACAGCAACACAGCGCAGGCGATTACTCTGTCCACAAAGTCAAACCCGATTGTTGCAACGATGGTGGACCACCTGCGTAGCGATGCACTCGGTGGCATGGCGGTGCTGGCATCATTTGAATATGTACCCAAGCGAATCGGCCAAAGCCTTGTGACAGGTGACGTACCGCAACTATATGGTGCTGTGTCCCTGATCACGGCACAAGACTCTGTGGCAGCAATCGAGATCGCTTTGTCGCAGCACCGTGCAATTGCCGCTGGCGCGATCCATCGCACCCCGGAGTTGGTATGACCTCGTGGTTGTTTTTAACCAATCTACACCGTGCGCGCGATTTCTTGCGTGCCGGTGTGATCCGCACGTCTGGTGGCCGAAGTGCGATGCTTCAGCTACCGAGGGCGGGTGATCAGGTCTATCTCTATATTTGTAGACGGATCAGTCAGAGTGACGCATTTCTTGATCTTATTGCCTATCGCGGCACGTTTCCCGATCAAAGTGTTAGCCTCAATGGCGACACTGCCGCTGCACGCCACGCGTGTCGAAGTGTAGACTTTGACACTGACTTTAGACCGCTCTTCGGGGCTTCTGACGTCCTCAGCATCGCCAAAGACCCAAAATGGCGCTTGGTCAGGATGCGCGGGATAACTTCGCTTCCAGTACAAGACGCCACCTACATCAATAGCTTGCAAAACATTGAAAAAGGATATTCCTGTGACCTGCAAACACACGATATGTGTCTTCTTTGACGGGGTATCCCCGTCCGAATTCGCCCGACGCCTTGACTGGGAATTTCTGGTCAAAGCATGGTCAGGATCAATTTCCTGGCGCAAAGTAAATGATCGAACCATCGTTTTGGAACTTGACGGCATCGATGGTTTACAGCGCACCTATATAACGCGGCGAAATATTGGCGGGCGTATCTTTATCGCGGCCCGTCGTGCGACCGGCGAATTGTTACAAACCGGGCTTTGGTGGTTTGACGAAGAAAGTCAGACGGCCTGCTGTCTCCGCAGAATATATGATGCAAAATTGGTTGAAACGCTGAACGAGCGGCTACCTGATTTTTGCTACAATACCTTTATAAAGGAGGCAGCTTGATGTTGGAGGAACCACAATTCTGGATCGGTGTCGCCTGCCGGTCCCATGTCAAAGTCGGCGTGGCAGGAGGGTTTTGCCAACTTGGCCACGGCAAACTTGCCCCCGTTAAACGGCTCAAGCGTGGGGACGGGCTGATTTACTATTCACCGCGTGAAACTCTGGATGACCGCAATACAGTTCAAGTGTTTACCGCGATTGGTAAAGTTTTGGATGATGCTCCCTACGAGGTGGAGCAAAAGCCAGGTTTCTGTCCGATGAGGCGTGATGTACTTTATCTGAAGTCGGAAGACGCCTCTATCCGCGACTTGCTCCACAAACTCAATTTCACAAAAGGGCTTGGCAGCTCTTGGGGAATGGTATTCAGGCGCAGCTCAATCCAGATTGAGCGAGAAGACTTCGCGCGGATCGCCGATTGCATGTCCACTTCTATGACAAGATGGGAGTAGGTTGAGATCGGGACAACTGCGGCTTCCGACTGACGTAATCAAGGCCGAGAACAGCCCAACTTATTTGGGCCGATGCGAGAATGGGGGTCAGATTACTTTAGGTTTTAGGATTAGCCGAGACAGTGTCTCGGAGATCTTGGCCTAGCCATTTCGCCTTTGGAGTACCGACAACTTTAGATATGTGTTCACAAATGTTCTGAATCTTGGCCACATTTGCAGCTTCGAGCCGGTTGGCCCTGGTACGCGTGTTTCGAAACACATCAAACTTGAGCAGTGTCAATATTTTCCTCGACCGTTTCCGGGCTACCGCTTGCGAGCCAGCTTGAGAACGCTTCGACCGCTGGGGTAGGTTGACGCCGGTCTGGTATAAGTATGTAATGGCGCTCTTTCGGCAAAAGCGACGGAAGATCCATCGCCATCAATCGCCCATCCGCAAGCGGTCGTTCCAACAGATGGGTCCAGCCTAGCGCAACCCCTTCCCCGTTCATGGCGGCATATGCCGCGTCACTATAACTACTGAAACGCAGTTTGGCCGCTTCGAAACTACCGCGCCAACCAAGTTGCTGGAACCAGCCCGCCCAGTTCAGCCAGCTTGGTTCAGGAGAGGCGCTGTCAATTTTTTTAATGTCAGCTCTCTGGGCCAGATCAGTAAGCGTAAGTGACCCCAGACGCTGAGCCATTTGAGGTGCGCAAACGGGGATAATGCGTTCTTCAAGCGCACCGACAACCTTCATACCCCGAAACGGCGGTTTGCCATATCGCACCGCAAGATCAATCTGCCGGTCGTCAGGTGCCGCCCATGTGTCTTCTGATATTACACGCAGATCGACATCTGGCTCTTGATCCCGAAATGACGCTAGTAGCGGAAGAAGCCTGAAATGGCCAAAGGCGACGGATGCCGCGACGGTCAACTTTACCTGCGGGCTTTGCAAGCGATCTACAGTGTCAGCAAGGCCGTCAAACGCGGTGCCAACTGAAGCAAACAGGTCGTACCCTGCTTCGGTAAGGGCAACGCGTCGATTTCGCCGGTCGAACAACTGCCGCCCGATTTCTTGTTCCAGCGCAGCAATACGGCGGCTTACAGCAGCTTGGGTAACACCCAGTTCCTTTGCCGCAACAGTAAAGCTGCCGTTCCGGGCTGCGGCCTCAAATGCGACCAGCGCCGTCAGAGAAGGAAGTGCCCGTCTTAGCCGATGCATAACTTAGTATGTCCCTGTGCCACTGGTGATTTGCTGCGCCTTTGACGGATATCGAATGCATTCATACGGTCAAGTAATGAATAGACGTATTTTTTGTGCCGTTGTCTAGGGGCGTTGCACGCGATTAGTCTCGCGTCAAACCAGAGGGTCTCTGCCATGTTTGATGAACGTTCCGCTTCTTCTTCCACTCGTGCACTATTGGACGCACGAAAGCCGGGGCATACTTTGCCAGCCGCATTATATACGGATCAAGAAGCCTATAAAGCAGACTGTGACATAATATTTTCGCGTCACTGGATCGCCGCCGGCGTGGCGTGTGATGTAGTAGAAGCAGGGGATGTATTTGCAGTAGACATTGGCCCCGCATCAATATTGATTTTACGTGATGACGACAACAAATTACGAGCGTTTCATAATGTCTGTTCGCATCGCGGATCCCGGCTTGTCGCTCCCGGGCGATCGGTTGTCGGGAAATTGGTGTGCCCCTATCATCAGTGGACATATGATTTGAACGGTTCGCTGGCGTTGGCCCCCCATATGGGTGTCGATTTTGACCGTGATCTGCACCATCTCACGCCTGTATCGCTCAAGGATATAGGCGGCATCCTATATGTTTGCCTGTCGCAAAACCCACCACCTGACATTGATGAACTAGAGCGCGTGATGGAACCACGCCTTTCCCAGTACGATCTGCGCAATGCCAAGGTCGCATTCGAGCAAGACATCATTGAAGAAGGAAATTGGAAACTGACCATCGAGAACAACAGGGAGTGTTATCATTGCGCATCCAATCACCCCCAACTGTCCCTGTCATTTCACGCGGCCGACTTTGGTTACGATCCTGACGGGCTGACCGATGCGGAACAGACCGAAGCCAACGAGTTGTTGGACGCCTATGCACGTCATGGAGCGCATTGGGACAAAGAAGGACTTGACTATGAGGCAGTTGAACACACTGTCGGATGGCCCACCAATTTCCGCACGCAGCGCCTGATCATCGCGGGTCTGGGCGAAAGTCAGACCCCTGATACCCGTGCGGCCGT
>DRFG01000162.1 GCA_011050655.1 Roseobacter sp. | reverse complement strand
GGTCGCTGCCATGGGCACCCAGCTATCGAGCGCCCGGGTCACACCTTCTGATACAAGAATGCCGATAGTGATGTCTTTGGTGGTGCGGCTTCCAGTGTTCACTTCCGACAAGACCGGGGGGGCGAGCAGGTTTAATGCCATGAACAAGGCAGTAATCGTCAGGATCGGCCTGCTCAGCTTTATTTTAATTCGCTTGGCGAATTTCGGGGCCACCATGTATTTACTTCGGTCTTTCATTGCATTTTTCGGCTTAAACAAGCCGGTACCAGTCGAAAAAATCTGCCAAAGCTTTTTCATATGATATGTCTTGAGTCAGGCGACGTGCCGCGAAAAACATTTGACAATTGTATCTGTAAAGCAGGGTGGGCGATCACTTAACTTTTGACTTTTTTCTTGTGTGAAAAGGAGAGCCCCTATTCGTCACGTATGGTGTCTATTATGAAAACCTAGCTTGAAACCACAACACCAAATGTAGCGAACACTTACTGACCTAATCATAGAGTTTTTCACAAATAATAATACCCTGAAATTTTGTTGTTCTTTAGAAACTAGCTCGTGGAAATATACTGTCGCCCGGTTCTAGACCTGTGAGAGTAAAGCAAGCCCAACGACGACCAGCATTGATAACGCCATCGCGAAGTTGACCCCGTTCTGGGTCCGGGCGCTTAGATCCATTCGTCGCAGGCTAACACCCGCCCAAAGCCATGCCAGATGGAGGGGTATCCAGATCAGGTTCATGATCAGCAGCTTGATGGTCGTTTCCATTGACATATCGCTGGTCATGAAGCCAAAGCCGGAAAAGAGCGTGGTATGGACCACATACGCTTTCGGATTGATGATCTGCAACGATAGGCCGTTCCAAAATCCCAGCGGTTTTTGCGCAGCGATAAAACCTATTTCGGTACCCGCGCGTGCGATCCGCCAAGCCAGCCACAGCAAATATAGGACTGACGTAATCAAAAGAACACCGCGCAGCCAAGGAACCGTAAATGCGATCGCCGCGATGCCTGTAAGCACCAACATCGCAACGGTGTTATTCCCGACGAAAAGACCCACCACATAGGCCAGCCCTGCACGAAATCCAAACGCAGCACCGACACCTGCGGTCGATAGGACCCCAGGCCCCGGCGTGACAATTAGAAAGAACACCGCGAGCGCGAATTGTAGCATTAAAACAACCTTGGCAGTTCGATCGTGTGGTCACCCATCCTGATCGAACCAAGCCTCAACGATCATTCGCACATTCAGGTACGGGAGTAGCAACCGTACCCGTTTCCAAATGTTGCAAAAGATTTTCGACGGTTAGGTTTGCCATCGCGGCCCGCGTTTCGACGGTCGCGCTTCCGACGTGGGGTAACAGCACGGTATTCGGCAAGTCGCGCAGGGCTTGCGGCACTTTAGGCTCTTGTTCGAACACATCGAGTCCTGCCCAACCCAGTTTGCCAGATTGCAACGCGTCGATAAGCGCTGTCTCGTCCACAACTGAGCCACGTGCGACATTGATCAATGTGCCTCTTGGCCCCAATGCTGCCAGCACGTCGGCATCGACGAGCTTGCGGGTTTCTGCCCCACCGGGAGTGATGCAGATCAGAATATCGCTGTCCGAAGCCATCGCTTCAAGATTGTCATAGTACGTATAAGGCACTTCTTTCTTAGTGCGCGAATGATAAACGATGGTGGGATTCCACGGCGCAAGCTTGGTTGCGATCGCCTGGCCGATACGCCCCAGACCCAGGATGCCGATTGTCTGGTTCTCTAGGGATCGCGTCAAAGGCGCGCTGCCTTTCTTTTCCCATCCGCCGGATCGCACATAGGCATCGTCCCGCAACAATTCCCTATAGCAGGCCATTATCAACATTACGGCCGTTGTCGCCACTTCGTCATTCAGCACGCCCGGCGTGTGCGTCACCATGATACCGCGCCGCACAGCTTCGGATGTGTCGATGGCATCATATCCGACACCATAGCACGAGATCATCTGAAGGTTTGGCAACGCGGCCATGATATCCGGCCTGACACCATCATGCCCGTTTGTGACGACATGAGTGATTTTTTCGCCATTCTCTTTAAGCCAGCCCATGTCGCGCTCTGCCCATTTGTGGACAGTGAACTTTTCGCTCATGCGGGTCAGCATTGCTTCGGTGGCCCCACCGATTACCAAGACATCAGACATCTTCGCCAACCTTTTGACGCTGCTGCCCCAACCCTTCGATGCTAAGCTCCATGACGTCGCCCTTCTTGAGATAGACGGGATCGGGTTTCATCCCCATGCCAACCCCCGGAGGCGTACCCGTGGTGATGACGTCGCCCGGGTGCAGGGTCATAAGACCGCTAAGGTGCTCGATAATTTCGGCAACCGAAAAGATCATCGTTGATGTATTACCCGTTTGCATCCGCTTGCCGTTCACATCCAAAGACATGGAGAGGTTCTGCGGGTCCGGGATTTCATCGCGAGTCACCAACCAAGGACCGGTAGGGCCGAAAGTGTCGCAGGATTTTCCCTTGGTCCATTGGCCCGTCAGCTTGGTTTGGAAATACCGTTCGCTGACGTCATTCACGACACAATAGCCAGCAACATGATCCAAAGCATTTTCGCGGCTGACGTATTTAGCTTTCTTGCCGATCACCACGCCTAGCTCTACCTCCCAATCGACATGGGTCGATCCGCGCGGCATCATTACATCGTCATTGGGGCCAACGATCGCGGAATTGGCCTTGAAGAACAAAATCGGATGCTCGGGGATAGCCGCACCTGTTTCAGCGGCGTGGTCAGAATAATTAAGCCCGATGCAGAGAAACTTGCCAATGTTACCGACGCAGGCGCCGATACGGGGGTTACCTGCAACGGCGGGCAGGGTCGCTGGGTTAATATCGCGCAACCGTCCAAGCGTGGCATCATCCAACACAGCGCCCGTGACATCATCCAGGTGGGCAGATAGATCGCGCAAGGTGTCACCCACCATCAGCCCAGGTTTTTCCGAGCCGACTTTTCCGTAACGTACAAGTTTCATGCTTAGTCCTTTATTCTTTCAATGGTTGTCGCGCGGCATAAATTTACGCGCTATGTCTCTGAAGTCCGCGGCACCTTCCAGCACCATTCCTTCGTCAAAACGCCCCACTTTTTCGCGGAACAACGCCTGCCAAGGTGATTGGCTTTCGGGCACACCATATCCGCCGGCGGCAACCAGATCACGGGCACGGGTGGCCAGTTCATCCAGCGGTACCAGCATGTCGGCGGTGCATTTGTTAAGATCGATACGCACCATATCGCCGGTGCAAAGCAGGGCCAATCCGCCACCATCAGCGGCTTCCGGCGATGCATTCAATATCGAGGGGCTGCCGGATGTACCCGACTGGCGCCCATCCCCGACACAGGGCAACGCTTCGACGCCTTGCTTTAACAGGTAGGCCGGGGGCCGCATATTTACCACTTCGGCACCACCAGGATATCCTTTGGGGCCGGTACCACGCATGAACAGAATGCAACCTGCATCAATATTTTCCGCTGGATCGTCGATGCGCTTGTGAAAGTCTTCGGGGCCGTCAAATACGATTGCACGGCCTTCGAAAGCATTCGGATCATCGGGATTTGAGAGGTAGGATTTGCGGAAAGCCGGCGAAATGACCGAGGTTTTCATAATTGCGCTGTCGAACAGGTTTCCTGACAGGTTGATGAAGCCGGCCTGAGGTTTAAGCGGGTCGGCAACCGTTTTTATCACCTTTAGGTCCTCGGACCGGCGATGACTGCAGTTTGCTTCCATTGTTTGCCCGTTGGCGGTGATCGCACCCGGATGCGGCAACAACCCTGCGACCATCAACTCACCGATCACCGCTGGTACGCCGCCCGCGTGTTGGTAGTCCTCTCCCAGATACTCTCCGGCGGGCTGGAGGTTCACAAGCAACGGCACATCGTGGCCGATCTTTTGCCAGTCGGTATTGTTTAGAGGTACGCCAAGATGGCGGGCGATCCCGTTCAGGTGTATCGGCGCATTTGTAGATCCACCAATAGCGGAGTTTACCGCAATGGCATTTTCAAAGGCTTCACGCGTCATGATGTCCGAGGGCCGTAAATCTTCCCACACCATCTCTACGATACGCTTGCCGGTCTCATAGCTGATTTGACCTCGTTCACGGTAAGGTGCCGGGATCGCAGCCGAACCAGGCAGTTGCATACCAAGCGCTTCGGCCAATGAATTCATCGTGGTGGCGGTGCCCATGGTGTTGCAGTAGCCGACCGATGGCGCAGACGACGCGACCAGATCCATGAACCCGTCGTTGTCAATTTCCCCCGCCGCCAACATTTCACGCGCTTTCCAAACGATTGTCCCTGATCCGGTCCTCTCACCCCTGAACCATCCGTTTAGCATGGGACCGACAGATAAAGCGATGGCGGGAATGTTGACGGTAGCGGCAGCCATAAGAAGCGCAGGCGTTGTCTTGTCACAACCGATGTTCAGCACCACTCCGTCCAGCGGATACCCGAAAAGGGTTTCGACCAACGAAAGATAGGCCAAGTTGCGGTCAAGCATTGCTGTCGGGCGTTTGCCGGTCTCTTGGATGGGGTGCACGGGCACCTCGATACAGGTGCCCCCTGCGGCGATGATACCGTCACGCACACGTTTGGTCAGCTCAAGGTGGTGGCGGTTGCACGGGCTCAGATCGCTACCGGTCTGCGCTATCCCGATAATAGGTTTGCCAGATTGTAGTTCCGCGCGCGTCAGGCCGTAATTCAGGTAACGCTCCAGATATAGCGCTGTCATTTCAGGATTATCCGGATTCATGAACCATTTGCGTGACCGTAGGTCCTCGATGGCGATCCGTCGTTGTAATGCTTTTTTCTCTTGGGTCATTGGCCTGACCAACCTCCGTCGATGATGTGCGGATGCCCCGTTGTAAAGGCGCTTTCGTCGCTGGCAAGATACACAACAAGCGCTGCGATTTCTTCGGCGGTGGCGACCCGGCCCATCGGTTGCCGCGCCACGAACTGCTGCAAAGCCTGTTCCCGGTTGCCCAGTTGTTTCCCGAGCGTGTCAACACGATCATGCCAGCTCGGCGACTCTACGGTGCCGGGGCAAATACAATTACATCGAACGCCTTTGGCCACATAATCCACTGCGATGGACTTGGTCAGGCCGATTACGGCGGCCTTGGTGGTACCATAGATAAACCGGTTCGGCGCACCGATGACTGACGAACAGGCCGAAGACATATTGATGATCGACCCGTTACCTTTTGCCAACATCCCCGGCAAAGCCGCTCGGATCGTGCGAAACATGGAGCGGATGTTCAGGTCAAAGGCGAAATCCCATTCGTCATCCGTCGCATCGAGAACAGAACCATGGTGTACAAAACCTGCACAGTTGAACAGCACATCTGGTTCGGCACGTGCTACCCCCTCTTTTACGCTGGCTTCATCGCGGACATCCAACGCAAAGGCTTCCACGCCCTGAAGTGTATCAAGCGCTGCGGGGTTCACGTCTGTCGCAAAGACCTGTGCCCCTTCTGCCGCCATCGCCAACGCACTGGCGCGGCCAATACCTTGTCCTGCCGCAGTGACTAATACGCGTTTGCCGCTAAGGCGCCCTTTTACCATGGCACATCATCCCTCTGATTTTTCGTCGCGCCTGCCGCTGTAGTTTTAGGCAGCTTATGCCAACGTGTTGCGCTTGGCTATGTACGGCCTGCCTTCCGTAAGCAGTCAAGCAAAAACATCCCGATCTCGAACTTGTAGAGCTGGCAGAGCCGACGTAACGTAACCTTGGGCGATGTACGTCTGCAACCTGAAACAAAGGGCGACACCATGCAAACTGTTCGACTGGATGCCTCGGATAATGTTGTAACGGCCACGCGGCCGCTTGAGGTAGGAGTAAAGGTCGAGACCGCAGTGACCATCGATCTCATTCCCTCAGGGCATAAAATTGCTACTGCCCCCATTCCTCTTGGCGCACCGGTGCGTAAATACTCGCAAGTGATCGGATATGCATCGTGCGATATCGACGTCGGGGCACATGTTCACACCCACAATGTTGCGTTCCGCAACACCCAAGCAGATTATGAATTTTCCACTGATCTGCGGCCGGTGACTGCGGTGCCGGATAGCAAGCGCGATACATTCATGGGTTATCGCCGGGAAAATGGCAGCGTCGGGACGCGCAATTACATCGCTATCGTGACGTCGGTGAACTGTTCGGCAACAGCGGCCCGTATGATAGCCGACCATTTCACCCCGGAAATATTGGCACAATATCCCAGCGTAGATGGGGTTGCGGCATTCGTGCACGGCACCGGCTGTGGCATGGCAGGCGACGGCGACGGGTTCGAAGCGTTGCAACGTGTGATGTGGGGGTATGCCCGCCATCCCAATCATGCGGGTGTACTGATGGTGGGTCTGGGCTGTGAAATGAACCAGATCGACTGGCTGCTAGAGGCCTACGGGCTTAAGCAAGGGCCGCTTTTTCAGACAATGAATATTCAGAATGTCGCCGGGCTGCGCCGGACGATTGAACTGGGCATCAAGAAAGTCGAGGCGATGCTACCGCTGGCGAACGCTTCAAAACGCTCTGAATGCCCGGCGTCAGAGTTGAAGGTTGCGTTGCAGTGCGGCGGCTCGGATGCGTGGTCAGGGATCACGGCAAACCCGGCTCTTGGTCATGCCTGCGACTTGCTGGTTGCTCAAGGCGGTACCGGCGTGCTGGCTGAAACACCCGAAATTTATGGTGCCGAACACCTGCTGACACGTCGAGCCATTGACGAGAAAACGGGTGAAAAATTGGTTGGGCTCATCCGCTGGTGGGAGGATTATACGGCGCGTAACCGAGGCTCTATGGACAATAACCCTAGCCCGGGGAACAAGAAGGGCGGGTTAACTACTATCCTTGAGAAATCATTGGGGGCGGCCGCCAAGGGTGGTACGACACCGCTGATGGGTGTCTATAAATATGCCGAACCGGTCACAAACTGCGGCTTTGTCTTTATGGACAGCCCTGGTTATGACCCTGCATCGGTCACAGGGCAGATCGCTGGTGGCTGCAATCTCGTCTGTTTCACTACGGGGCGCGGCTCTGCTTTCGGATCGAAACCGGCACCCACTATAAAGATAGCCACAAATACCGAAATGGCCCGGCGCATGTCCGAAGATATGGATATTGACGCGGGCACTATCCTGAGCGAAGGCATCAGCGTCGCGGACAAGGGGCGTGAGATCTACGAGATGTTCTTGCGTGTGGCATCCGGCGAAACAAGCAAATCAGAGTCGCAAGGGCTGGGTGATTATGAATTTGTCCCCTGGCAAATCGGAGCCGTCATGTGAATATGACGCAAGGGTCCGAAGCGCAGGTGGCGGAACCCCCTCTTGGGTGTCATCGGTCTTTTCATCATTATCAGGGAGAAAGCTGATGCGCATAGCATGTATCGGCGAGGCGATGCTTGAGCTTTCCGTGCAAGGCAATTCGGCAGAGATGGCCGTGGCGGGAGATACGCTTAACACTGCGATATACCTAAAGCGCAATGCGCCTGACTGTCAGGTGGACTATATAAGCCGGTTAGGGAATTGCAGCTTTTCGCATCGTATACGCGACTTTATCTCAGCGCAGAACGTCGGCGTGGAGGCGATAGAGATGCGCGCCGACGAAACGCCCGGGCTATACGCCATTACCACCAGTGATGCGGGTGAGCGCTCTTTCACCTATTGGCGCAGCGCTTCTGCGGCGCGTACGCTGTTTGACACCGGCGATTTTGGTATGCTCTCAGGGTACGACACGCTTTACCTCTCGGGCATTTCGCTGGCGATCTTACCCCATGCAGTAAGGTTGGCGTTTTTGAATTGGCTGGGTCAGTCAAATGTCCAGCTCATCTATGATAGCAACTATCGCCCGCGCTTGTGGGATTCCACCGACCATGCGCGTCAGATTACCCGATCAATGTGGCATCGGGCAGATATCGCGTTGCCTTCTATTGATGACGAAATGGCGTTGTTCGATGAAACAGCCGAGCAGGTCGAAAAAAGATTTACCACATTTAAAGGGAACGGCGCGCTGAAACGCGGTGCTGACGGGCCTGTCTCTTTGGGGGAATGCGTAATCCAAACCTATCCTCCCGCCGCTCAAGTGGTGGATACCACCGCAGCCGGTGACAGTTTTAACGGAGGCTACCTAGCGGCTCTCTTTTCGGGAAAAAGCCAGGCTCAGGCGCTGCGTGCAGGGCATGATTTAGCCGCTCAGGTAGTGCAACATCGTGGTGCAATCATTCCTGCCTAGCTTCTTGGCACGCCTGTTAAAATGGTATACCATTTTTCGACAGGCTGCATGAGGGGGCGAAAATGTCGGACTACAAGGTTGCGCTTTTCGGATTGGGTGCGATGGGATTTGGCATGGCAAATGCGTTATGTCGTAGCGGTCTTACTACCTATGGCTTTGATCTGGATACTGCGGCAGAAACCCGTTTTCGCGAATGTGGGGGGGGTAATTGGTGACCTTGATAAAACAGCTCCCTTTCTGGACGCGGCGGTAATCGTGGTCGTGAACGCAGAACAAACCGAAACAGTACTATTTGGTAAGGACGGGATCGCGGGCAAGTTGGCCCCAGGGACTGTGATAATTGCTTGCGCTACCGTTGCCCCGGATTTCGCCCGCGCTATGGAAGCACGTTGTAGTGAGCAAGACCTTCTTTACCTTGATGCGCCAATTTCGGGTGGCACCCTTAAAGCGGGTGACGGCACGTTGGCGATACTTGCCTCAGGTACCAGCCAAGCCTTTGCTAAGGCGCGCCCCGCACTTGATGCCATGGCGGCACGTGTGTTCGAACTGGGAGAATCCGCCGGGGCGGGATCGTCAATGAAGGCGGTGAACCAGATGCTCACCGGTGTTCAGATCGCCGCTATGGCCGAGGCGCTGACCTTTGGTATGACGCAAGGTGTTACACCTACGCAATTTCTAGAAGTCATGAGCCAATGCGCCGGGACCAGTTGGGCATTGGAAAATCGCGCACCTTCTATCGTCAGCGGTGATTATAAGCCACTTAGCGCCGTCGACATTTGGCCAAAGGATTTAGGGATCGTTCTGGATATCGCTAGGGCCGCAAAATTCGGTGCCCCCATCACCGCCGCAGCGCTTCAGCAATATCTGGCTGCATCCGGGTCAGGACTTGGGAGTGAACATGATTCAGCGGTAGCCAAGGTCTATGCCCGCAACGCTGGACTAACATTGCCCGGGCAGGAGTAACGACGTGAGCGTTATTTTCGGGGCCATTGCCGACGACTTTACCGGGGCAACCGATCTTGCGGGGCTACTCGCCCGCAGTGGGGCGCATGTGTCGCTTCGGATCGGTGTGCCAGACGCCAAACCATTATACACCGCCCCCTACGAAGTAATCGCCCTTAAAATCCGATCAGTTCAACCGGAGAATGCGGTGGAACAGGCCGAAGAAGCATTGGAATGGCTGCAATCCGCAGGCGCAAAACAGATATTCTGGAAATATTGCTCCACCTTCGACTCTACGGAAAAAGGTAATATCGGGCCAGTCGCTGAGGCGCTGATGCTTAGAATGGATGCAAACCAAACGATCTATTGCCCGGCTTACCCCCAAAACGGGCGCAGCGTTTTTATGGGCAATCTTTTCGTAGGCCGTGAACCATTGGCAGAAAGTCCAATGAAAGATCACCCCCTGACGCCGATGCGGGATTCGAACTTGCTGCGGCTGCTATCGCCACAGGTAACTGGTCAGGTGGGGCTGGTTGATAGGCTGTGCGTGGTAGTGGGGCCCCGGGCAATCCGCACCGAACTGGACAAATTGGCAAAGCAAGGTGTGGCCCATGTGATCGTCGACGCCGTGGCCGACGATGATCTTGTCGCGATTGCGACTGCTTGCCATGATTTCAAGGTGTTGACCGGCGGTAGCGCGATTGCCATGCCATTACCGCACCTGCATCGCCAAGCCGGGCTTTTGCCCGAACGACAACATGCCGATCCGTGGCAGGCTCCTTCGGGTAAGGCGCTTGTCTTATCAGGGTCGTGCTCAGCGATGACGCAGGCGCAAGTTGCGGTCTACCGCGAACAGACCGCATCTTATCAGCTTGATCCGCTTGCGTTGGTCCGCGATGGCATGCAGCCTATGTTCGATTGGTTGCAGGCCCAAGGCGACGGTGCCATGATTTATGCCACAACTAACCCCGAAGCCGTGAAAACGGCGCAAGCCCGACTGGGTCGTGAACACGCCGGTGCGTTGGTTGAAAGCGTTTTGGCACAAGCCGCCGTTTTTGCCCGTAATAAAGGCACCCGCCGTTTTGTCGTCGCTGGCGGAGAGACCTCTGGCGCGGTAACGCAAGCTTTGGGAGTAACTCAATTGAATGTTGGTCAAGAGATTGCACCGGGGGTACCTTGGTGTACGTGCGATAGTGCGGGCGTTCATATCGCGCTTGCGTTGAAATCCGGCAATTTTGGCGATGATGACTTCTTTGCCACCGCCCTGCGTGAACTGAAACCAGCATGACAAGCAACGAAACCGCGCTGCGCGAGCAAATTTGCATATTAGCCAAATCCTTGTTTGATCGCGGGCTGACGGGCGGGTCGACCGGGAATATCTCTGCCCGCACAGAGGATGGCGGGCTGTTGGTCACTCCAACCGGTTCAAGCTTTGGTCGCCTTGATCCGGGGCTGCTGTCGCGGTTCGATCCAAGCGGTAGGCATATTTCAGGCGACGCTCCGACCAAGGAAATGCCCCTGCACAGCGCATTCTACGAAACCCGGACCAGCACGGGCGCCGTGGTGCATTTGCATTCTGCGCATGCCGTGGCCTTATCCCTGCTTGAAGACATTGACCCCGACAACTTTTTACCACCACTGACGCCCTATGCGATCATGAAATTAGGTAAAGTGGCATTGCTTCCGTTCTTTCTGCCCGGTGATCCGGCTATGGGCGCAGCCGTGCGCGGGCTTGCCGGCAAGCGTTCTGCGGTAATGTTGGCGCATCACGGGCCTGTCGTGGCCGGACGCGATGTAGAGGCTGCCTGCAACGCGATCGAGGAGTTGGAGGACACGGCCCGACTGGCATTGTTGACGCAAGGCATGGCGCGACGTGAACTAACCGATACCCAAGTGCTTGGCATCGTTACTAAATTTGACGTGGAGTGGGAACGTTGAGGTTTTCAGCCAACCTTGGC
Organism: Roseobacter sp.; assembly: GCA_011050655.1. GTDB lineage: Bacteria > Pseudomonadota > Alphaproteobacteria > Rhodobacterales > Rhodobacteraceae > Sulfitobacter. The sequence continues at coordinate 5,287 of DRFG01000162.1, read as the reverse complement.
TTCCTGTGGACCGAGATGGCGTTGCCCGAAGCCATTGTCGCCGCCGCTCAGGCTGGGTTTGATGCCGTGGAATGTCACTGGCCCTATGATGTTGCGCCCACAACCGTCAAAGCGGCATTACGCGAAACCGGGCTGCCGATGCTTGGGCTGAACACCCGCCGCGGCAACCCAGGTGATAACGGATTATCCGCGCTGCCTGACCGTGTGAAAGAAGCGCGTGCGGCCATCGACGAAGCCTTGGCCTATGCGCAGGAAACCGAAACGCAGGCAGTACATGTCATGGCCGGTTTCGCTGAAGGGTCAAAGGCCCGCGACATATTCCTTGAGGCATTGAGATACGCTTGTGATCATGCTGGGCCATGCACGATTTTGATCGAGCCGCTTAACCGGTTCGATGCCCCAGGGTACTTCTTGCAAACCACGGGCCAAGCCGCAGCGATTATCAACGATGTAGGGGCACCTAACCTCAAGCTGATGTTCGATTGTTATCACGTACAGCGTACCGAAGGCGATGTCGTTGCGCGACTAGAGGAATTGCTTCCTATGATCGGACATGTGCAGGTCGCCTCTGCCCCTGATCGTGGTCCGCCTGATCACGGAGATCTTGAGTATGCCCAAGTCTGGAAAGCCCTGAAAAGGTTGGGGTGGGATCGTCCGATTGGTGCCGAATACACGCCGATAGGGCAAACCTCTGCTTCTCTTGATTGGCTCGCGGCCCTAAGGGCAGCAGCATTGGATTAATAGGGTCACTTATCGACTAATGTGGCCTTTGCTGTGGTGTTGGATTTCGGCTTCGAACCCTGCGCCTTGTCTGACCCGACTTCTTGTTGCTCGCGCCGAATGACATTCCCGATATCATCGGTCAACCTGTCAAGATGGGTGCCGATTGCCAGTCTTATTGCATCGCTATCTCGGGCCTGAAGCGCTCTGAGAATTGCAGTGTGGTGTTCAATCACGCTTGCACGGTTGCGCCTCTGCACGGCAGACAAATACCGCGCGCGCCATAGCCGAGATAAAAAGCGGTCGTGAATCCCGGCCAGTTGCGCATTATGTGAGGCCTGAGCGAGCGCAGAATGAAATGACATATCTATTTCAAATAGCTCCAGCGCGTCCAAGGTGTCAAAACTGTCGACCATCTGCTGCACGATTTCCGCGATTGCCGCAATATCGTCGTCTGTTGCGCGCTGACACGCCAATTCACCCGACAGCTTTTCAATCGCCAGCAAAACCTCAACGTCGTCCGTGACTTCCTTGACGTCCGGCCGCGCGACGATCGGGCTGCGGGCAGGGCGCAACTGGATCAACCCTTCCTGCGCAAGTATCCTGATCGCTTCGCGCATTGGCGTACGACTAACACCCATCTCAGCGGCCTTGTCGCGCTCTTTTAGCGAATCCCCCGGGCCAAGGTTCCCGCGCAGGATGTCGCGGCGCAACTCCTTGGCGATTTGTTCTGCGAGTATCGGTTCCTGCATTTTAGGGTCCTAATCTTGGGCGGCGGCTGACGCAGGCCACTGTTTTTACTATGTAAATTTGGTATACCGAAATTTGTTGATTGTCGAGAGGTCAATCGGTAACGTTCCCTAAGATGGTATACCATCGCTGCGTTTGTTCCAGAGTACGCAAACAAAAAATTGGCGGCACGTCCGTCTAGGGAGGATAATTTTATATGAAACTCAAGGCTTTACTCATGTCCGCCGTAGTGGTCGCCGCGCTTTCGGGTCCGGCTATGGCACAAGAAGTTACGCTGCGTATGCAGACACATTACGCTACGGAGCATCCTACTGGGAAATTGCTGGCGACGTTCATTGACGATGTGCAAACAATGTCGGACGGTGAAATCTCGATCGAAATGTTCTATTCGTCGTCCGTGGTCGCGACTGTTGAAACCTTTGATGCAGCGATCAACGGAATCCTTGATTGCGACGCGACGGGCGGAGCCTATCAGACAGGCAAGAACCCCGCATTTCAGTTTGTCGGTGATATTATGGGGGGATACGATACGCCCTGGCAGCAGTATAGCTGGCTCTATTACGGTGGGGGCTACGATGCCGCGCAAGAGCTTTATAATGCGCAAGGCATGCAGTTGATAGGATGGTCCATCTACGGGCAGGAATCGCTCTCGTCCTCAAAACCCATCGCGGGCTTCGAAGACCTCAAAGGATGGAAATTTCGGTCGCCTCCAGGAATGGAAACTGAAATCTTCCAAGAATTGGGTGCCTCGCCAATTGTAATGGATTTCACCGAGATTTTCACCGCGTTGGAAACCGGGATCATTGATGGCGCAGACGCATCTGGCTTAGCCAATAACGTTGGTCTGGGTCTTTATGACATTGTCAAACATGCGACCTATCCCGGCTTTCATTCGATGCCGTCCGACCATCTTGCATGTAACAAGGATGTCTGGGACGGGCTTAGCGAAAGCCAGCGCCGGATCATCGATACTGCGTGGCAGAAGCTTTCCTTTCAGGTCGCACTGTCAAACGAGAAAGCTAATGCGGAAGCGGCCGCCAAACTTAAAGCTGACGGTGTGACGCTTTACGACTGGTCAGACGCGGACCGGCGCGAATTCCGCCGTGCAGCTCAAGTTGCATGGGAGGACTGGGGTTCGCGCAGCCCTGAGGCCGGCGCTTTGCTGAAAAGCCACAAAGAATACCTGGGTCAACTGGGTCTAATCAGCAACTAAGCCTATCAATTCATTCCGCCGGGCACAGCCCAAGCGTTTTCACAAGGCGTGTGCGGCGGGATGACGGGAGCATATCGAGGAGGCAGGCGATGCAGGGCAATTCTCTTTGGCTGGGGCGGTTCAGGGCACCTGTCAAATTTGGTATGATCATTTTTGTTGGGATCACGGTCGCACTATATCTTTATTTGGTAACGCTTAGAATATTCAGTGCTGACGCCTATGGCATGTTCGAGATGATACGCCCCGAAGGGAGACCCTTGGTTCTGACAACCTTGGTTTCGCTTGGTCTGGCATTGCTGTTTGCTACGTTGTTTCTTTCTGACCGCCTCGGTGTGATCGAAACAAAACCCGAAGGTTTCTTTGATCTGGTTTCTGTCGTTCTGGGGAGGCTGGCGATGATCCTTGTCGCGTTCATCGTTCTGGTCATGTTCTACGAGGTCGTCTCGCGCTATATTTTTTCAAAGCCCACCCTGTGGGCAAACGAAATGTCCCTGTGGTTAGCAGCTTTTGTCTTCCTGCTGTCGGGGCTATATGCGATGCAGCAACGTTGTCACATCCGGATATATATCATCTATGATCTTATGCCGCGCTGGATGCAAAAGACCGCCGATGTGATTTCAGTTCTGCTGATTGTCGGTTTTACATTCGCCCTGGTATGGGGTGGTTATACGGACGCCAAGAACCGCTGGATGCGGATGGAAACCTTTGGCACCGCGTGGGACCCGCCCATTCCCGGTATTGTGAAGCCTGCGCTTTTGATCATCATCACCCTGGTCTGCATCCAGGCGGTATCTAACCTGATTGCCGACTGGAACAAGGTCACGGTTTCGCACACGCCTGCGGACGAAGTCGACGAGCATGAAATAGAAGCCATCCGCCGCACCCTTGGGGAGAAATGATCCATGGTCGACATCGGCACACTTAGCCTGATCCTTTTACTTGGCATGTTCGCACTGCTGGCGATCGGCATGCCGCTTGGTTTTGCTTCGGCGTTTCTAGCCGTTGTCACGTTGATGCTAAAGTTCGACCCCAGCATTCTGTTTGGTACCTTTGGCCGCGGCCCTTTGTCGGTGTTAGGGCAAGCGGTTTACCGGCAGATGACAAATTATGTTCTGATCTCGATACCGCTTTTCATCTTTATGGCCGCGCTACTGGAACGGTCGGGCATTGCGCGTGATATGTATTCGTCGCTGAATGTCTGGCTTTCGCGCACACGCGGGGGCATCGCTTTCGTTACGTCTATCATGGCGGTAATCATGGCTGCCATGTCCGGTATCATTGGCGGCGAAGTCGTTTTACTTGGGCTGATCGCGCTACCCCAAATGCTGCGTTTAGGGTACGATAGAAACTTGGCGATTGGAACGATCTGCGCTTCCGGTTCATTGGGTACGATGATCCCCCCGTCCATCGTGTTGATCTTTTACGGTTTGGTGACCGAAACCTCGATCAAGGCGCTGTTTACCGCCTCTTTTTTGCCCGGGTTCATGCTGGCGACGTTCTTTTTGCTTTATATATTCGTACGCACCCGGTTGAACCCAGCGTTGGCTCCTTTACCCGACCCGGTCCCGGGTGAACCTGAAGGACGCGAAAAGGGGCTGATGTTTCTGGGGTTCTTATCGCGGTTTATCGCTTGGCTGGCCGGGGTGCTGTTCGTGCGTGCGCTTTTCTTCACCGTGACGGGCGAAAACGCGGTGCGTACAGGCAAAGACCCGATCCCACTTGGTATGGTAAGCGACATCCCCTGGATCATCGGCACGTTCGTACTGGCATTGACCTTGATCTTTTTGGTCGTAGGGCGTGAACGCACGGCAAAAGGCTGGCACATGGGCAAGGGCTTGCTGGCCCCGATTATCGTAATCGGCGTCGTACTCGGGTCGATCTACGGGGGCATCACCGGTATCACGGAAGCCGCCGGTATGGGTGTCGTTGCGGTCTTCGTTATCAGCACGCTGCGGGGGGAAATGACATTCGACATCGTGTGGGACAGTCTAATCCGCACGTTGAAATCGACCGGCACTATAATCTGGGTTACTATCGGTGCGGCCGCATTGGCCGCGGCATATACCTTGGCCGGAGGCCCGACTTATGTCGCGAACATGATAGTAGGGTCTGACCTGCCTACAATGGGTATCATCTTGCTGATGATGTTCATCTTTCTAATCATGGGCATGTTGATGGACTGGGTCGGTATCGTTCTGCTCATCATGCCGGTATTTCTGCCCATTGTCGTACGATTGCCAGCGGAAGAAATCGGCTTTCTCGGGTCGGTGGACGGGCGTTATATTCCGATCTGGTTCGGGGTGGTCTTCTGTGTGAACATGCAGGTCAGCTTCTTATCGCCACCCTTTGGACCCGCTGCGTTCTACTTAAAATCTGTGGCTCCGCCGGAAATTTCGCTTACAGATATCTTTAAAGGTTTTCTGCCATTTATTGCCCTGCAACTTTTGGCCCTATCGGTGTTGTTGATTTGGCCGCCTATCGTGACATTATTCTTGTGACAGTTCGAATTACGTTCACAAAGCTGGAAAAGCTGTCGTCGTGCCGCAGGTCTGAAGTCGGGTGCGCGACTTTGAAGATCCGAGGTTAAGCGGTGGGGCGCATCGT
>DRFG01000161.1 GCA_011050655.1 Roseobacter sp. | reverse complement strand
GACGCCGGATGCAATAATTATCGCCACTGGTGGCCATCGGTTACGAACATAAGCCGCCAGCTTAAGACCGTCCATCGTCCCCGGCATATCAATATCCGTAAACAAGATACCAATGTCGTCATGTAGCTCCATCATGGCGATAGCCATATCGGCTGATGCCGCCTCGTAAGTCTTAAAACCGGCGTCTGTTATCATGTCCACGGCTTCCATGCGGATTAATGGTTCGTCCTCCACAATAAGAACTGCGGGTTTACTTTTGTGTTCGATAGCCATTTCTGACCTTTCTGTTTCTCTTGATATCATCAAGTCGTTCTCAGTCGGTAAGACCTTTAGAAGCTGACTTGAGGACAAAACTCAAACCTTCCGGCTTGTAAGAAAGTTCCGCCAAGCCGTTAAAATATCCTGCAAGTGCTTGTTCGATCATCCTACTGCCAAATCCACGGCGGGTAGGTTGCTCAACTTTTGGCCCCTCACTTTCAACCCAATTAAACTCGAAGACCGCGTCTTCGTCCTTGTTGATGATATCCCAGTAAATGTGAATTTTGCCTGTCTCGATTGACAGGGCACCGTATTTTGCTGCGTTTGTCGCCAATTCGTGCAACGCCATGGTCAACGCCAGCGCTTGTTTGGACCCGATAGGCAGATCCGACCCTTCGACCTTGAAATGCCCCTGCCCCGACCGATGGGGCACCAATGCCGCCTCGACCACTTCGTCAATCTTGGTTTCGGTCCACGTCGATTGAATGAGCCGGTCATGCGCTTGCGCCATCATGCCGATCCGCGATTGAATGGATATCTGGGCGTCTTTCAGGTTGTCAGCCTGTCTCAGCGTCTGAGACACAATAGCGTGAACCATGGCCAGTGTATTTTTTACCCTGTGGTTCATTTCCGCCAGCATAAGCTGACGCTGCTCTTCTGCAACCTTGATCTTGTGTATATCGGTGCAGCTTCCATACCAGCGAATGATTTCTCCTGCTGGGTTGCGCACTGGCTGGGCGCGTCCCAGCACCCACCTATAGTCACCGCTACGATGTCTAAGGCGGTATTCGATCTCGTATGGTTCGCCGGTGGCAAGGCTGTGGAGCCATTTGCCCCAAGCCAGTTCCTGATCCTCCGGATGGAATATGGCGTTCCACGCTTCACCGTCGGTTGAACCGTTAGGCACACCCGTGAATTCATACCAACGGCGATTATAATAGTCATGAAATCCGTCAGGCAACGTTGACCAGATCATCTGGTCCACGGAATCGGCGATCGCGTGAAACTTCGCTTCACTCTCATAAAGCTGCTGTTCACGGATCTCGAGCTTTTCCATACGTTCGCGTGCCTCGTACTGGCGTGCGCGCGCAGTCAGAGCAGAGCGAATGGCCCGAATAAGTTCTTCGGCGTGTAACGGTCGCGAAAGCAGGACCGCGTTACGCAAGGCATCCATGCGTTTCTTCGCCCCGGCAGAACGGCTGCTTGCCGCGCCATTTGCCAGTACGATAAAAGGAACATCCGACCAAGAAGGTTGGACTTGCAGACTGCGCTGCAAGGCTTCGATTTCTGTGCCGATCAAAGCCTCTTCGGCAACCAGCACAGCACCGATTTGGCTCTGAACATAACTCGTTAGTATTTCAAGTGATGGTGCCATGACGCTTGCTATATTTTCCTTGTCCAATAGTTGGCGGGCCACTTCTGCGTCGCGCCCCCGCGGGGCAAGGATGGCAACTGACATTGTCAAATTTAGGGCAGATGCATGTTTCTGTCGCAAAACAGCCTGTGGGTCATTCACTTCGACGAATCCCCTACGCCAGTTTCCAACGGCATCAAGGTCTCGTTTGACGAAGTATAAACCGGAGTCCCGGACAATATTCCAGAGAAGCTGTGGATGGGGTCGCCAATGGAAACGCCGCTTTTGTCTATGGTAAATTCGCGCACTGTACGCTCGTGATCGGAGGTACGGGTTTTGATGACCGCTATGGATTTTCGGACTATCCCGCTTACTTCGAAAAACCTAAGCATCATGACTGTGTCGGCCAGATAGCTGATGTCGATATCAGAGCGCAGGTCGCCTGTCACGCCGTGTTGTCCGAGTATCATCAACGACACCACGCCTTGCTGCGCAAGATAGCTCAACAGCTCGTGCATTTGGAGGATAAGAAAGTTATCGCTTGGCATCGCGTGCAGATACGCATTGAGGCTATCGATCACGATGACGCTTGCGTTGTCCTGTTCAACAGCTCCACGGACCTCGCTGGCGAACTCACCGGGTGAAAGCTCGGCAGGGTCAATCTGGCGAATTTTCAATTTACCGCTATCAATGTAAGGCTGAAGGTCCATGTCCAACGCCTTTGAGCGCGTCATCAACGTCGCTAGCCGTTCATCAAAAAGGAAGTACGCAGCACTTTCGCCCCGTTTAAGTGCCGCCAACATGCACAAGACTGCCGTGGTGGTTTTGCCGACACCCGCAGGACCAGAAAGAAGCGTATTTGTTCCAGGGAAAAGCCCGTCTCCGAGCAAGCCATCCAACCCAGTAAGCCCGGTCGTAACCGGATCGGCTGAGAAACCGCGGTGATGGTCCGACGCGATCAGGCGAGGGTAAACGCAGATACCGCCCTTCTCGATTGTAAAGTCATGATAACCGCCGCTGTATTTGACGCCGCGCAACTTAACCACCCGCAACCGTCGCCGCTCTGACCCAAAATCGTTGGCTTCTTGTTCTAGCGAGATCACCCCGTGCGCGATAGAATGCAGTTGCATATCACTAGGTTCGGCGGTGCGGTCATCCAGCATAAGGACGGTGCATTTGCGCCGCGCGAAAAAATGCTTGAGCGCTAAAATCTGCCGCCTGTATCTTAAAGAATTCTGCGCAAGCAGTCTCAGCTCAGACAGGCTATCCAGAACCACACAAGCCGGATTGATTTTTTCGACCAGTTCAATGACACGGCGGACAGTTTCGCCCAATTCGACTTCACTGGGGTGTAATAATGATTGCTCGTGGTCAGAACCGAATTCGTATTCATCGACCATCTCGAACAAATCTATTCCATCGAGAGACCAACCATGCGACCGGGAAGATGCGCGTAATTCTTCTTCGGTTTCAGACAAGGTGATATAGAGACCACGTTTACCGTGTTCTCGGCCATCCATCAGGAATTTAAGCGCCAGTGTAGTTTTGCCCGAACCCGGGGTCCCTTCGACCAAATAGAGCCGGTTGGGGGTAAGCCCCCCATGTAAAACTATGTCAAGACCCGCTGTACCGGTCGGAAGCCTTGTTCCAATCTCGTCTATACTGGTACCGTGCATATCATTGCTTTCCAAACTATTCGCCCAATGCGTACTACAAATTAACTGACCTACTATTCGTATAGGCGAATACATATCACAATTAAAACGGTCACTTCAATTCCTTGATACCGCACCTATTAGGACTAGGGCTGTTATGTAGACGGGTTCACGTCTGCATCAAATCGCGTCAAAATACCATTTGAATATAACCCGCTATAGGCAAAGCCATGGCCTACTCCTGCTGACGCGACAGACCGCTTGAAGGCGAGGTCGCAATAGCGCCGAAATCCACGCTTGTGCGACTCTGCGGGTTTGGATTAGCCTCTTAAAATATGATCAAAAGAGTTTTCCGGTTTAATGTGACCTTAGCAAAACGGAACGGCGCATGATTGAAATCTCCGGGGTCAGCAAAGCCTACGGGGCAGGCAAAGCCCGGGTTATGGCATTGAACGATGTCAGCGTATCCATTGCCCAAAATGAATTTTTCACGCTCCTCGGCCCCTCTGGGTGTGGCAAGACAACCTTGCTGCGGGTGATCGCCGGGTTCGTGGACCCGACCGAGGGCACCGTGACCATGGACGACGATAACCTCTTGGCCCTGCCGCCGCACCGTCGCCCGGTGAACACGGTCTTTCAGAACTATGCTCTCTTTCCGCACCTGACAGTACGTCAAAACATCGCCTTCGGGCTGGAAATGCTGGGCAAGCCGAAAGCTGAAATCACCGAGACGGTCGAAGAAATGATGGTGCTGGTCCAGATGGATGGGATGGCTGATCGACAAACGAGCCAGATTTCAGGAGGGCAGCAGCAACGGGTCGCACTTGCGCGCGCATTGGCACCCAAGCCAAAGGTATTATTGCTGGACGAACCCCTGTCCGCGCTTGATTTCAAACTGCGAAAGAGCATGCAGATTGAACTGAAGCGACTGCAAACCGAAACCGGCATCACCTTTATCTTCGTCACCCACGATCAGGAAGAGGCCCTGACAATGTCCGACCGTATCGCGGTGATGCATGCGGGTTCGATCCGTCAGATCGGCCCCCCGCGCGAAATATATGACCAACCCGCAGAGCGGTTCGTGGCCGATTTCATCGGTGATACCAATTTCCTTCCGGTCAAGATCATCACTGCCCAAGGGTCAGAGGCGCAGGTCGAACTTGGTTCAGGCAAACGTATCGCGGCACGGGTCAACAAAGAGCATAGCGATGGGGATGCAACAACGCTTGCGGTCCGCCCCGAACATGCCCGCGTCGTGCCCGAAGCCGACGGGCTGATGACTGGCAGGCTTTGCAATCTTGTCTATTTTGGCACCGATACACATTACCACGTGGATCTGGACGATGGCATCCGGTTTGTCGTGCGGGTGCAAAACAATACCGACATGGCCCGCTCCGCCGCTCAAGGCGACCGCATCGGCGTCACTTTTCCGGCCGGTATTGGCCAGGTTTTGAGGGATTGACGGATGAACGACCTCGCCCGCACCCGTGAACGTCGTGAGAGCCGAAACCGCTGGTTATTGCTGACCCCGGCGCTGGTGATCTTGATCTTTGCGGCAAGCGGGCCGTTGCTGATCACGCTGGTCTATTCGTTTTTGACCGCCGGAGACTACGGCGGCATAAAATGGGACTTCTCGACCGATGCCTGGTTCAACGTGTTTTTTCAACGCGACATCTTTGACGACACCCTAAGCTTTGCCGACGCACATCTGTCGATCTTCTGGCGGTCGGTCAAACTCTCGCTGCTCACGACGCTGGGTGCCATCGTCCTAGGCTTTCCCACTGCCTATTTTATCGCAACCCGGCCCAAGCACCACCGCGATTTCTGGATGTTGCTGATCATGATCCCGTTCTGGACCAACCTGCTGATCCGTACCTTCGCGGTAATGGAATTGATCCGCAACGAAGGCACGTTGAACACTTTGCTCATGGCCATCAGTGTGATCGACGCCCCGCTTCAGATCCTCTTTTCCGAGACGGCAATCATCATTGGCATGCTCTATGTCTATCTGCCGCTGATGGTATTGCCGCTTTACGCCAGCATGGAACGGCTGGATTTCAGCCTGATCGAAGCTGGTTATGATCTCTATGCCAGTCGCCTTGCAGTGCTACGCCGAATAATTCTGCCCTTGGTCAAACCAGGGTTAATCGCGGGGTCGATCCTTGTGTTCGTGCCCTCGCTTGGGGCTTATGTCACGCCACGGGTGATGGGCGGCGGCAAGCAGTTGATGTTGGGCAACCTGATCGAATTGCAATTCGGACAAGGGCGCAATTGGCCGCTTGGCGCGGCCCTGTCGATTACACTGCTGGCTATCGTGATGGTGGCACTGCTGTTCTACGTGCGTGTCGCAGGCCGCGAGAGGGGTGGGCATGGCTAAAACCACGGGCTTCGACATCAAACGGCAGTACGGCTTTACCACTATCGCGATGATCTGCTTTGTCTCGCTTTACCTGCCGGTGATCCTGCTGGTCGTCTACTCCTTTAACGCCGGTAGTTCCGTGGCGATCTGGGAAGGGTTCTCATTGCAGTGGTACCGCAGTGCTTGGGCGAATGACCAAGTTCAAGAGGCGACGATCCGTAGCTTGATCATAGCGTTCTGGGCCGCGCTGATCAGCACAAGCGTCGCCGTTCTGGCCGCATTGGCCACGACGCGGGTACGCCGTTTCCGGGGGTATTCCGCAGTGTTCGCCGCGATCAATCAGCCGCTGATGGTCCCCGAGATTGTCACCGCTGTGGCGCTGCTGATCTTCTTTGCCGGCATCAAGGTGCAGACCGGCTATACCGGGCTTGGCTATCTCGTGGTGGCGCATTCCGCGTTCTGTATACCCTTTGCCTATCTGCCCATACGCGCCCGGCTGCAAGGCATGGACCTTACCTTGGAACAGGCTGCCGCCGATCTTTATGCCTCGTCCTTCCAAGTCTTTCGCCGCATCACGTTGCCACAGCTTTGGCCGGGCATCCTGGCCGGTGCAATGCTGGCTTTCGTCATCAGCCTGGACGATGTGGTCATCACAGAGTTTGTCAAATCCGCAGGTCAGGATACACTACCCACCTATATGCTGGGGCAATTACGGCGGGTGGTCACGCCCGAGGTGAACGCCATCTCGACCGTGCTGCTGGCCTTATCGGTGACCATGGTCATCGCGTTTTTCTTCGTCACCCGCATTCGAAAATAACCAAAATCGCAACCAACGACAACAGGGAGTACTGAAATGAAAAAGACATTTACCGCCATGGTCGTCGCATTTTTCGTTGCTGCACCAGCCTTCGCCGAGGGCGCGTTGAACATCTACAACTGGGGAAACTACACGAGCCCCGAGATGATCGAGAAATTCGAGAAAGACTACGACGTCAACGTGACCATCACTGATTATGACAGCAACGATACCGCACTGGCAAAGATCAAGGCGGGCGGTCACGGCTTTGATATCGTTGTACCGTCGGGGACGTATATCCCGATCTTCGTCGGAGAGGGCCTGCTGATGGAGCTGGACCCGTCGGAGTTCAAGAACTTCGGCAACATTGACGCGCGATGGATGGACGTGGCCTTTGACCCGGGCCGGAAATATTCGGTGCCATGGCAGTGGGGCACCGTCGGGGTGACAGTGAACACGTCGGTTTATGGCGGCGATATTAACGACGCCGCTTTGGTCTTCGATCCGCCAGAGGAATTGAAGGGCAAGATCAACGTCGTGCCCGAAATGAACGATGTGATGGGCATGGCTATTCACTACGTCGGTGGAGAAACCTGCACCGGGGACAAGGACGTGCTGAAAAAGGTCCGGGATGTGCTGGTGGAAGCCAAAAAGAATTGGCTGTCGATGGATTACGGCAACATCGAGAAATACGCCAAGGGTGATCTGGCCGCTGGCGTGAATTGGAACGGGGCTTCGATGCGGGCCCGGATGCAGAACAAGGACATCGCCTTTGGCTATCCCAAGACGGGCTACCCGGTCTGGATGGACAATGCGGCCATCCTAGCAGATGCGCAGAACGTCGATAACGCTAAGCTGTTTATCGACTTTATCATGGAGCCTGAAAACGCTGCAATGCTGTCGAAATTCGCCCGTTACGCCAACGGCATTTCCAGGTCCGAGGAGTTCATGCCCGACGACATGAAATCCGCGCCTGAGATCGTTGTCCCGACCGAGGTGAAAGACGCGGCCTACATCGCAGAAACCTGTCCGCCGGAAGTTTCCAAAATCTATACCCAGATTTGGACCGAACTACAAAAATGACCCCAATAGCGCGGTGCCTTTGGGTGCCGCGCCCCACCCCGCCCCGATCTGACAGCCTTATGCACGACGGCCGACTGTCGCAGCCCCTATTCGCGGTGAAAATCTATGCACTCATACCCCGATATCATCATACTGAATGGCACCCTGATAACCTTTGATGATGCCACGCCCGCTGACGCGACGGCACTGGCCATGGCTGGCGGTGTCATCACCACAATCGGGCCGAATACGGCGATACGCGGCCTCGCTGGGCCCGACACGCATGTTATAGACGCGCAGGGTGGCACGGTGATGCCGGGGTTTATCGACAGTCATGTCCATCTGTTCGGCGGTTCTGTCGAACTGTCTTGTCTCGATCTTTTCGGCATTCAGGGGGACGAGGCGTTGAGCGCTGCTATTACGCCTTTCGCGGCGGCCAATCCCGATGATCGGATCGTTTTTGCGGTGCAGGCGGATTACGCGATCTTGCATGATACGCGTACGCCGACCCGGCAGGAGCTCGACCAAGCGTGCCCGGATAGGCCATTCGCCATGTTCGCGCCGGACCATCACACCATCTGGGCCAACACCGCAGCGCTAGAGCTTGCCGGCCTGTTGCACGGTGGCGAAACCGATGCCGGCAGTCAAATTGTTATGGGCGACGATGGCCTCGCCACCGGAGAACTGCGCGAGCCCGGTGCCTATGCCCCGATCCTAAAGCTGACGCGCCACGCAGGACGCGACATGGCCGGGCTGGTCACTGGGGCCGATCCGGTGCCTGTGCCTACCCGCGAAGAACGTGAACAGGACAAGGCGGTGATCGCCAAAGGCATGAAGCACTGTGCCGCCCAAGGCATCACCGGGCTGCATTGCATGGACGGCAACCGCTATCAGCTTGAACTGCTAAGCGAGATGGAGGCCGAGGGTACCTTGCTTTGTCGCACGGCGGTTCCCTTTCATCTCAAGAGCTTTGACCCACTGGAGCGGTTGGAGCAAGCGGATGCAATGCGCCGCGACTTTTGCGGAGATATGGTGTGGTGCGGCCATGTGAAGATGTTCATTGACGGCGTAATCGAAGGTCGCACAGCGCACATGCTTGCGCCGTATCCGGGCACTGACGACAATTACGGTGACCCCGTCTTCGAGGTGGATCATTTCAACGAAGCCTGCCGACGTATCGACGCGATGGGAATGCAGATCGCTGTGCATGCCATCGGGGACGCGGGGATCAGGCACACAATTGATGGTTACGAAGCTGCGCGCAATGCAAACGGCGCGCGCGACAGTCGGCACAGGATCGAGCATCTTGAAGTGATGCATCCCGCCGACATGCCGCGGCTTGCCGAACTTGATATCGTAGCCTCTATTCAACCGGGCCACGCGCCTTTTGGCGGTATCTTCCCCGCCGGTGGGGTGGGCAAATACCTACATGATCATCAGATCGAAGGTGCCTATCCGTGGCGGCAAATACGCGACAGCGGGGCCAAGGTTGTCTTCTCGACCGACTGGCCGGTGATCGGGGTAGAGGTGATGACCAATGTAAAGTCAGCCATCGCGCCCTTGGATCTTGGGCCGAACTGGCACGACCAAACCCAAACCCTGATGGAAACTCTTTCCAGTTATACCCGCGACAACGCATGGGTAGAATTCAACGAAGACCGAAAGGGTAAACTTGCCAAGGGTATGATGGCGGACGTGGTCGTCATGAGCCACGATCTTGCCAAGCTTCCACCGAGGCGAATTACCGAGGCGTTTGCCAAGGTCACAATCTGCGGGGGGCGGGTGACACACGCGGCGAGTTGATCAGGGGCACGATACGCGCCACTAACCATCCTTAAAGTGCCAGATATTTCTGAGGCATCATCGCGTTGGGCCGTTGGCGTCGGGTGCCAGGATTGGCACGTCGACTGTCAGATTGTCACCGTCATAGAACTTCAGCCGCAGCGGCAGGACTTTACCCTCGATCAGAGGCGTTTCCAAATCAAGCAGCATCACATGTAGACCGCCGGGTTCAAGCATGACGGTCTGGCCCGGTGCAATCCGCAACTCGGGCGAGGCGCTCATCCGGGTGGTCCCTTGCGCGCCGTTTACGGTCTTGTGCAAAGTCTCGATCGACGCCCTATCGGCGCGCACGCCAATGAGGTCGATACGGGACTGACCCATATTGCGCAGGGTGAAATACACAGCCGCGGTTTTGCTATCGGGTGCCGTGGCGCGGGCCCACGCCGCTTCGACGGTTACGTCGCGATCCACGGTCATCTGCTGCGACACGGCCGCTAACGGCCACAGCGTCACGTTCAGGAACACTAGACCTAATGCGAACCACTTTCTCATCTTTGTCTCTCTTTCACTTCAATTTCTCGCGGGCCTTGCCGAAAGCCGCATGCTTCACTTGCTGTACAATCTCCACCCACTAGAGGTTCAAGAACAATTGCGCCGGCGAAGAACAGACACAGCGAGTTTCCGCCACACCAAGGCATTTACTGCGCCAAAGTGGTGTGAGATCGCAAAGTCGCCCAGAGAGTTAAGAGGGAACGAGAATTCGAGAGCTCGGCATCAACCGGAAAAATTACAAGATACGTTTGCGCAGGTACATCGACACGATCTCGCCCAGTATGACAAACGCCAGAATTGCCAGCAGTATCGTCGACACTTCGGGCCAGTTGAATGTGTCGATTGCACCCTGAAGAATGATGCCTATCCCCCCTGCCCCCACCAGACCAAGCACCGTGGATTCACGCAGATTGATATCCCAACGCAGGATCGAAACCGCGAAGAATGTCGGCATCACTTGTGGTACGATGGCGTAAAGCACGACCTTGAAGCGGGATGCACCGCTGGCTTGAAGTGCCTCGACCGGGCGCGTGTCGATTTCCTCGATTGCTTCGCCCAGCAGTTTGCCCATGAACCCGATTGACCGGAACATGATCGCAACGATGCCCGCGATGATCCCGGGGCCAAAGATCGCAACGAACAGCAAGGCCCATATGATCGTGTTAACCGACCGCGACGATACCAGAATAAACCGGCCCAGCCACAGGGTCGCAACGTTGGGCGTCGTGTTCTTGGCAGCGATATAAGCCACGGGCAACGAAATGATGACCGCAAACAGCGTGGCAATTGTGGCGATGTTCACGGTTTCCCACATCGCCTGCATGATCGACGGCAGATTTTGCGGATCAGGCGGCACCATGCGCCCAAATAGGTCGGCCATCTGCGCGGGTGAATCCCAGACCCATTCCCAAATCACGTCAATACTTTGCAGCGCCCACGCGACAACCAGCAGGGTCAGCAACAGCACGGCGTAGCGTTTGATGCGCTGTTTCGGCGTGTAGCGAGACCAGTGGTCCAAGGTTGCGGTGCTGCTCATGCCACTTTTTCCCGAATTACGCCGCTGATGGCTTCGGACACCAGAATAACCCCGACGATGACAATCGTGATGGCCAACGCAAAATCATAGTCGTAGCGACCAAAGGCATTGGCCAGCGTAGCCCCGATGCCCCCCGCCCCGACCAACCCGACCACCGCAGAGGCCCGCAGGTTGCTGTCCAGTTGATAGATCGACAGACCAATCTGGCGCGCCAGAATTTGCGGGGCGATGGCATAGATCAGCGTGCTGAAATAGGGCGCTCCGGCGGCACGCATCGCTTCGACCTGACCAAAGTCGATTTCTTCGATCCGTTCGGCCAGCAGCTTGGCGACAAAGCCGATAGAGTAGACCGTCAGCGTCAACACACCGGCAAAGGGGCCGAAGCCCACCGCCTTAACAAAGATGATGGCGACGATAACGGGGTGAAAACTGCGCGCGATGATGATGGTAGCGCGGCCCAAGTAATATACCGGTGCGGGCGCGATGTTGCGCGCGGCGCAAAACGCGATAGGGATCGACAGACCCACCCCCGCGACAGTGGCCAGCAACGCGATCTTCAGGCTCTCCATGAACCCGTCAATCAACAGATCGGCGCGGGCAAAGCTGGGTGGAAAGGCTCCGCTGAAAATCTTCGCGGCCCGGCCCATGCCTGCGGCGACGCGGTCCCAATCTATCGGCAGCGTCGCCATCGTAAAGATCACATAGGCCAATATCGCAATCCACAACCCACGCCGAAGTGCCGTGTTGCGGATAAACGGCGGCTTGCGCCACGTGTCGGGGTAATCGGTCATGCAGCGGCCCCCTGTGCCTGACGGTCGGCTGCGGGCACGCCTGCATAGATTTCTTCCATCGCATCGGCGTTCAGCGCGTCGGGAACATCGTCAAAGATGATCCGGCCATAGCGCATTCCGACGATGCGGTCGGTGTATTGCTTGGCTTCGGTGACGTTGTGGATGTTGATGATGACCGGCAGTTCCAGCTCGTTTGCCAGATCACGAAGCAGGGCCATGATCTGTTCCGATGTCTTGGGATCCAGCGACGCGGTCGGTTCGTCAGCCAGCAGTATTTCGGGCTGTTGCATCAGCGCGCGCACCACGCCGACCCGTTGGCGTTCGCCGCCCGACAGCTCGTCGGCGCGTTTGTTCGCATAATGGGCAATACCCACACGCTCCATCAGCTCGTAAGCCCGGCGTATGTCGGCCTTGGGAAAACGACGCGTCAGCGCGGCCCATGTCGAAATATACCCCAACCGCCCGGACTGGACGTTTTCCATGACCGTCAAACGGTCCACCAGATTAAAGCCCTGAAACACCATACCGATGCGGCGACGGGCAAGGCGCAGGTCGGATTTTTTCAGTTTGGTCAGATCAGTGCCGTTCAGCGTAATTGAACCCGAAGTGGGTTCGACAAGTCGGTTGATGCACCGCAACAGCGTGCTTTTGCCTGCACCGGACGACCCGATGATCGACACGATTTCTTGGCCGCCGATGTTCAGATCAAGATCCTTGAGGACAGGATCGCCCCCGTTGTACCGTTTTACCAGCTTTTCGATTTTCAGCATTTTGGCCTCTCACGGGCTAAGGGGCGGGTGCGAAGAACCACGGGCCAATCGCGAAGGCTTGGCCCATGGTTTGGTAAAGCCTTAGTTGGCCGCCAGCCCTTGGGGGGTGTATTCAACGCCGTTGCTCGATTGAATTTCACGGATAACCGCCCACTGATCCTTATAGGTGATCGGGATGAACTTGCTCACGCCCTGAAACTCTTCGCCCAGCTTGGTGCCTTCGAACTTAAAGCTGAAAAAGGCTTGCTTGATCTTTTCAGCCAGCTCGGGGTCTAGATCATGCGCGACAGTGAATGAGGTGGTCGGAAACGGATCGCTTTCCCAAATCATCCGCACGTCTGCTGGGTCGTACAGCCCGCGCTCTGCCATGCGTTCTACCACTTCGGAGGCGACGGGGGCGGCGTCATAATCGCCGGCGACCACGCCCAGCATGGATTGGTCATGCGAGCCGGAATACGTCACTTCGTAATCGGTGTCCGGTGTTACCCCCATACCGGGGAATAAGGCGCGCGGTGCCTGATTGCCGGAATTCGACGTAGGCGACGTATGCGCGACGCGCTTGCCCTTAAGGTCGGCCATTTCCTTGATGTCGGAATCTGCTTGCGTGAACACTTGCAGCTTGTACCCGAACTGC
The DNA here is from genome assembly GCA_011050655.1 of Roseobacter sp. Taxonomy (GTDB): domain Bacteria; phylum Pseudomonadota; class Alphaproteobacteria; order Rhodobacterales; family Rhodobacteraceae; genus Sulfitobacter. Next base: position 4,132 of record DRFG01000161.1, on the reverse strand, counting down.
CCATCGTCCCCACCCATGATAGCAAAGGGAACTGCACCGGCCAGATTCACCGCAAAGGGTGTGGGCCCGGTCGAGAAACCAGCAATGTGCAGACGGCCCGAACGCATGGCCTCGACCTCGGCCGAGTTAGACTGAACGGCAAAGAACTGCACGTCGCGGCCGGTGACATCTTCGAGGTGGGCGATAAACGGTGCCCAGATGTCGGCGTACACTGCCGGGTCTTCGACAGGCGTATAGGCAAAGACCAGTGTCGACGGATCGTTTAGCTTCGCCGGATCGGTGGGCGCATCCGCGACCAGATCGCCATTTGCGTCGCAATAGATAACATCAAGTGCGCCGCGTTCGGCACAGTCGTTTTGGGCAAACGCAGCAGAGCTGCTCAGGACCAGCGCAAGGGCGGTGCCCCACAGGGATTTCGTGATATGCATTTTGTTCCTCCCATAAATACATCTGCCGAACAGCAGACCAAAGAACAGCCCCTCCGCTGGTCTTTGATGTTATCGGCATGTGCAGATGCTAGTCGGCAATGCCCCGCGCAAGCTACTGTTCATGTGACTAACAGAGTTACCAAATACCGTTGCAATGTTAACAATATTACAGGCCGGGGGTGTTTAGCGCGTTTTTCACCACGTCAACGTTCTGGATGCTTGGCCTGCGTATCACTGTCATGACATAGCTGTGACATGATCCGTACCAAACATCAGCCCGTGATCGCCATCGTCGACGACGATACGCAGGTCCGCCAGACGCTTTCCGCCCTACTTGAGCAAAGCGGATACCGTGCGATTGCCTGCGCCGACAGTGCAGAGTTTCACGCGCTTGGTGATCCGCCAGCCATCGATCTTGCCCTGATTGATTTGCGGCTGCGGGGTGAAAGCGGGCTGATGCTGGCGATCCATATCCGTGAGAAATATAACCTGCCCATCGTCATGTTGACAGGCATAGGCGATGAGATCGACAAAATCATCGGCCTGGAAACGGGCGCCGATGACTACCTGATCAAACCGTTTAACCCGCGTGAGCTGGTGGCCCGCATCCGCGCGGTGATGCGCCGTTATGGTCATGGGGCGATGACATCCGCCCCCACCGGCAGCGAAATCGGTTTTGGCAACAAGCGGGTGGATTTGCAAAAGCGCGAATTGCAGGATGCGGACGGTAACGAAATTCCGCTGACCAATGCCGAGTATCGGTTGCTGGATTATTTTGTGCGCAACCCTGGCCGAATTATCCCACGCCTCGAATTGCTTGATGAGTTGGGCAGTGACACGGAACGGTATCTGGACCGCACAATTGACGTGCTGATCCTGCGCTTGCGCCGCAAGATCGAACCGACCCCTTCAAAGCCAGTGCATCTGCAAACCCGGCGGGCGCAGGGCTATATCTTTGTGCTAAACGGGCCCGGCGCTTGATGACCCAAGGTCTCTCTGGGTTGAGCATCCGAACCCGATTGTTTTGTGCGATCGGCCTGCTGTCGGTGGTGGCCACCGTGATCGGCATCATCGCCTTTTCCACGCTGTCGCGTGCTGACCGCCAGATAGAACTGCTTCACAGCGTGTCGCTGGCCGAAGTATCACGCGCCCTGGAGCTGTCGCAGAGCGTAGCCACCCTTTCGAAATCCGCGCCCTTTTTACTCTCATTGAACCCCCCCTTTGGCATTTCGTCTGAAACCGACGAAATTTATGCAGCTATCGCACGGCTTGAGAGTTTGGCGCAGGACGATGCTGAACTGCGACGGTCGGTAGCGCGCATGCGTGCAGCGGTAGATGATTTGGTGAGTATCATCCCACAGCAAAACCGCATCAGCCGCAACATCGACGATATAGATGCCGCACTGGAGGTTCTGACGCGCCGGTACCGGCAATGGACCTCGACGCGCACCGCAACGACCTATCAATGGCAGGCATGGTCGGCGCTACAGCAGCTTGCCATGGAGGCGGTAGGAACCGCGCGGGCCCCCACGCTGATCTCGATCGGGGAATTCCGGCAGCGCTATAGCAAAATACGGTCTGATATATTGGCCGTCGCGACGCCGCAGATCGCCGACCACGTGCAGGAAATCGACCGCACCATCACCCGCGACGATACGCTGTTCAATTTGGTTTACCGCAAATTGGCAATCTCGCTGGATGCGGAAAATGCCCTGTTCCGCGTCCGTACCGAGGCCGAGCGTATCAATCAACTTGCCGCGCGAAACGTCACCTCTGCACGTCAGCGATTGCAGGTCTCGCAGGTTGAGACCCGTGGGCGACTGGCGGTGGCCCAATGGGTGATGCTGGCGTTGATGGCGGTCAGCCTGGGGGTGGCCGTGGTGACATCAGTGTTTGTCTCGCGCTATGTGGTGATGAACCTGCACCGCATTGCGCAAGCGATGCGACGGCTGGCAGCGGGGGATCGAGCCACGCGGCTGCAACGCCGGCTAGAAAGCGACGACGAGATCGGCCAGCTGTTTTCGGCCTTTCGCATCTTTCGCGCCAACGCGCTGCGGCTGGACCGCAACTCGCGGCTGATCCGGCGGCAGAATACATTGTTTTCAAGGGTTTTCGAAAATATCACCGACGGAGTAGTGATTACCACCGCTTCCGGGCGCATCTTGGCGCAAAATCCGCGCACCTGCGATCTTTTGCGCCTGCCCGATAATGCAGAAACGGTCGAAACCGTGGAGGACCTTTTGGCGCAATCGCCCTTTGCCTTGCGAAAAACCGCAGTCACCGTAGCCGGCTATCTCGAATACGAAAGCGCTGCCGGTCACGTCATTGAACTGCGCCGCTCGCCTTTTCCCGATGGGGGCGCGGTTTGGTTATTCTCAGAGGTGACGGAACGGCGGCTTGTCGATGCGCGGCTGGCCGAAATCCAGCGGGTCGAAACGCTGGGCAAGGTTACCGGCGAAGTCGCCCACGACTTTGGCAATATACTGTCTACGATATCGGGCAACCTACACCTCTTGGAAAGCGCCGAGCCTGATGCCGCCAAAACGTTACGCACCCGGATCGAAGACGCGGTAGATTTGGGTGTGACGCTGACTGAAAGGCTGCTTGCCTTTGCACGCAAGCAGCACCTTGAACCGCAGCGCACTGATATTGTCGATCTACTGAATGCCATGCGCGATCTGTTGGAAATCGCGCTGCCCGATACAGCGGCCTTGACTGTCATCACACCGAAAGACCCCATCTGGGCGATGATCGACCCTGGTCAGCTTGAAAGCGCCATTCTCAATCTTTGCATCAACGCAGGGCAAGCGATCAACCGCACCGGCCAAATCGAGATTTCGGTTTCCGAAGCTGGCGGCGGTCAGATTGCACTGGCAGTGGCGGACGACGGCGAAGGGATGGCTGCTGAAACTCTACGATATGCGACCGAGCCGTTCTTTTCAGCGCGCCGGGGTGGTGGGGGGACAGGGTTGGGCCTATCCATGGTCGATGGGTTTGTGCATCAATCCGGTGGCAGCCTCAAAATAACCTCGACCCCCGGCGTTGGTACCACTGTGACCCTGTTGTTTCCCGCTATCAACCAAACAGCACCCATCCCGGCTGCCCGTTATGCGGGCCACGCTTTGGTGATTGACGATGATCCAAAGGCATTAGCCGCAGCCGTTAGCGTGCTTAGCACATTCGGATTCAAGGTGACGACCGCTGCCGATTATGCCAGTGGTCGCGCCCATCTTGTCAGGCAACCTTTGCCAGATCTGGTGGTGAGTGATTTAAAGCTGGACGCACAGCACAGCGGTTGGGATCTGATCCGTCTGGCGCTGGACGGCGCGCCCCATACCCAGGTGATTGCGATGTCCACCCACTTGCCCCCCGCAGATTGCATTGACCCTGCCGACAAGGAGCGTTTTGCGCGGCTGGAAAAACCCATCAGCACCCAAGAGTTGGCGCAGGTATTGGCAAGGTTTTCGTGTTCGACCACCGATTCAGCGTCAGATGATGCCGAAGTTTGACAGCCCCCTGCCCTATTGGAACCGGATGCCGTAGCCTGATAGCGCCCACACCGATCCAAAACCGTTTGGGCGTAGCCAGAGTCAGGTTGATATTTTCGCCCCGCCGCCGGATGAACGGTAACTGTGCAAGCGTTGCATGACCCAGCGTCGATTCGAATTCTGTCTCGGTGACGCTTGGTTGCGACTGCACGATGT
>DRFG01000160.1 GCA_011050655.1 Roseobacter sp. | reverse complement strand
TTGGCGTCGCCATAGTAGTTGCCCCATTCCCAGCCCGCGATGGCCAGACGCACAGGATTGCGTGCGGCTGAAACGCCCATGTCAGGGCCAGCACCACGCCATGCCACCGCCCGCACATATGCGTCGTTCCAACCGTTGGCCTGCAACATTTCGTATTTTGCGGCTTCGATTTCATCCACGGTATAGGGGATTTCAAAGTCGAGATACTGCGCCGATTTGCGCAGCCGTTCGGAGTGTTCGCGCCCTTTGAAAATCTTGCCGTTATAGCAGCGTTCGCCTTCAAACACCGATGACGCGTAATGCATCGCGTGGGTCAGGATATGGACATTGGCGTCGCGCCAATCGACCATCTTACCGTCCATCCAAATCTTTCCGTCGCGGTCGTCATAAGCGCCGTCCATGGTGTATCCTTCCTAAATCGTCCGCGTGCATTTATAAATATTGCGCTTCACTGGACGTATTGAGACATTTTATTACGTAAATATGCGGATTCGATAGCCTTTGACCCTTGGAAAGTCAATAACGCTGACGTAAACTATGGGCGCAATTAGAGGGGTACCCCATGGCAGACGGACGCGGCGCATCTTCTCAGACAGGGGAAAATCTGCTTTTCCTGACCGACGAACAGTTGCGTCAGGGGATAGAGGCCATGTTTTTTGCCTATCGCGGTTTCACGGCGGACCCTGATAAAATCCTGGTTGATATGGCGTATGGGCGCGCGCACCACCGGGCCATTCACTTTATCAATCGTGCCCCCGGAACGACGGTAAATAACCTGTTAGGAATTCTCGGGGTAACAAAGCAGTCTCTTAACCGGGTGCTGCGGACTCTCATCGCCGATGGGCTGGTGAAAAGTCACGTTGGCAAATCGGACAAACGAGAGCGGCATTTGTACCTAACGGATGCCGGGCGCGCCCTTGAGCAAACCTTGTCTGACGCACAACGCATGCGCATGCGCAGCGCGTTTCGCGATGCCGGGCCCGATGCAGTGGCCGGTTTTCGCACAGTACTGGAGGCAATGATGGACCCCGAAATGCACCATAGTTACACCCGTTTGAAGGAAAGCAGCACGTGAGCGAAATGGACGCGCACCTGCTGATTGTCGATGATGACGAACGTATCCGGTCATTGTTGCAGAAGTTTTTGATGCGACATGGGTTTCTGGTGACCGCCGCACGCGATGCTGCGCACGCGCGCCGCATTTTGGCGGGGCTGGATTTCGACATGATCGTTCTGGATGTCATGATGCCCGGCGAAGATGGGCTTCGACTAACGCGAAGCCTGCGCGAAACCATGCAGACGCCGATCCTTTTATTGACCGCCAAAGGTGAGACCGGCAATCGGATCGAAGGGCTGGAGGCGGGTGCCGACGACTATCTTGCCAAGCCCTTCGAGCCGAAAGAGCTTTTGTTGCGTATCAACGCCATCTTGCGGCGGATGCCCGATACGCGGGTGGCTGATAGTGCCCCCAAGGTGCTGTCGATGGGCCCTATCCGCTATGATATAGAGCGGGGTGAACTTTGGCAGGGTGACGATTTGGTGCGTCTGACCGCCACAGAGATACAGCTGATGCGGATTTTCGCCGCGCAGCCCGGTACAGCGTTAAGCCGATCCACGCTGGTCGAAGAATTGGGACGCGATCGAGGTCAAGCACAAGAGCGTGCCGTTGACGTGCAGATCACCAGACTGCGCCGCAAGATCGAAGATAACCCCAAGCAGCCGCGGTATCTTCAGACGGTGCGCGGTGCGGGGTATATGCTGGCCCCTGACTGATTTGCAATTTATCTGCCGGCTGTGTGCCCGCTTGTCTGGCCGTTTCGCTTGATTTTTGCTGTATAGCAGAATGCGATCACTGGAAGGTAGCGTACAGGCACGCTATGTTCCAGCTAACTTAGATTGATTGGATGCGGGCGATGACGGATACTCCGGTAGAAAAAATGAGCTTTGAAGCGGCAATGGCCGAGCTTGAAAAGGTTTTGGGCCAACTAGAACGTGGCGATGTCGCTCTGGATGAAAGTATTGCGCTTTACGAGCGCGGAGCAGCCTTGAAGAAACGCTGTGAGACCAAACTGAAAGAAGCCGAAGAGAAAGTTGCGCAAATCACTTTGGATGGTGACGGCAACCCGACCGGAGTAACGGCCGTTGATGGGGTTTGAAATATCTCTTCAAGAAGAATTGGAACGCAAACCCTTTCCCGAAGCGCTAAGCCAAGCGGCTGATCTGGCCATAGGGCAGGTACTGCATGGGCTTGGTGGACTGGACGGCACCGTGGCAGACGCCATGCGCTACGCAGTTGTCGGCGGCAAGGGGTTGCGGGCGTTCCTGGCAATCGAAAGCGCCCGTTTGCATGGTATTGCCGGCGCTCAGGCCGCGCCGGCCGCCGGGGCAATCGAGGCTCTGCACGGCTATTCTCTTGTACATGACGACATGCCCTGCATGGACGATGATGCTGTGCGGCGCGGACAGCCAACGGTTCATGCAAAATGGAACGAAGCGATAGCTGTGCTGGCTGGCGATGCGCTGCAATCGCTGGCGTTTGAACTGGTGGCCCGAACCGGATGCAGCGATGCTGCCCGGCTTGCGTTGGTATCTGGGTTGGCGCATGCCGCCGGTGTGCGTGGTATGGTCGGCGGGCAGGCGATGGATATCGCCGCCGAAACGGCGGCCTCACCGTTGGATCTTGCCCAGATTACTGAATTGCAAGGTAGTAAAACCGGGGCGCTTATCGGATGGGCGGCGACCGTTGGGCCAATTATGGCAGGCGATGATCCGGCCCCGTTGCGCCGCTACGCGCAAAATCTTGGTTTGGCATTCCAAATCGCTGACGACATTCTTGATATTGAAGGCGATGCAGCTACCGTAGGTAAGGCCTTAGGCAAGGATGCCGATGCGGGAAAGGCTACATTCGTTTCGCTGCTGGGGCTTGAACCTGCCAAGCAGCAAGCGCACGAACTCATAAGGGCGGCTTGCGACGCCTTGGATGTTTATGGCGCTGATGCCGACACCTTGCGGGACGCAGCCCGCTTCGTTATTGCCCGCAAAAGCTGATCCGGTGGAGAGCCCGATGACCGACAGACCCAAAACGCCCTTGCTGGACCGCGTGGATAGCCCTGCGGATTTGAAACAGTTTTCGGACGCCGAGTTGATCCAGCTGTCACACGAATTGCGCCAAGAAACCATTTCAGCGGTGTCGGTTACAGGAGGCCATCTGGGTGCAGGTTTGGGGGTCGTCGAACTGACGGTGGCCTTGCATGCGGTATTCGACACACCGCGTGATAAACTGGTGTGGGACGTGAGCCATCAATGCTACCCGCACAAGATATTGACCAAACGCCGCGATCGGATTCGGACGTTGCGTATGAAAGACGGGCTTAGCGGTTTCACCAAACGCAGTGAATCCCCTTATGACCCGTTTGGGGCGGCGCATAGTTCGACCTCGATCAGTGCCGCGCTTGGCTTTGCCGTGGCGCGTGATTTGGGCGGAGTGGTGCCCGAAGGTTTGGGCGATGCGATTGCCGTGATCGGTGACGGGTCGATGTCTGCGGGCATGGCCTATGAGGCGATGAACAACGCCGGCCATCTGAAAAAGCGGATGTTCGTTATTCTGAACGACAACGAAATGTCTATTGCGCCGCCAGTGGGCGCGATGTCGGCTTATTTGACACGGCTATATGCCGAAGAGCCGTTCCAAGAACTTAAAGCAGCCGCCAAGGGTGCGGTAAGCATGTTGCCAGGCCCGTTCCGTGAAGGCGCGAAGCGTGCCAAGGATATGTTGAAAGGTATGGCAGTCGGCGGCACGTTGTTTGAACAACTGGGTTTTTCTTATCTTGGGCCGATCGACGGGCATGATCTGAACCAGTTGCTGCCGGTTTTGCGTACGGTCAAGGCGCGGGCGACAGGGCCGGTGCTGATCCATGTGATTACTAAAAAGGGCAAGGGCTATGGCCCGGCCGAGGCGGCGCGCGACAAGGGTCACGCAACTGCCAAGTTCAACGTCCTTACCGGCGAACAGTCTAAGGCTCCCTCAAACGCACCCAGTTATACGCGGGTGTTTGCAGATAGTCTGATCGCGCAAGCGGCTAGGGATGACAAGATTTGCGCAGTAACGGCTGCGATGCCCGACGGCACCGGGCTAAATCTGTTTGCCGAACGCTACCCCAGCCGCTGTTTCGACGTGGGCATCGCCGAACAACATGGGGTGACTTTTTCAGCGGCACTGGCTGCGGGCGGAATGAAGCCGTTTTGCACGATCTATTCAACCTTTCTCCAGCGTGGTTATGACCAGGTTGTGCATGATGTCGCGATTCAACGCTTGCCAGTGCGCTTTGCCATCGATCGTGCGGGGTTGGTCGGGGCCGATGGCGCGACCCATGCGGGTGCGTTCGACGTGGCTTTTCTGGCGAATCTGCCCGGTTTCGTTGTGATGGCTGCGGCGGATGAGGCGGAGTTGGTGCATATGGTCGCCACCGCAGCTGCGCATAATGACGGGCCAATTGCATTCCGGTTTCCCCGTGGCGAAGGCAGTGGCGTGACCATGCCTGAACGAGGCGTACCGCTGGAAATCGGCAAGGGTCGGATTATCGCCGAGGGCAAGCGCGTGGCATTGCTGTCCTTTGGTACGCGGTTATCAGAGGTCGAAAAAGCCGCCGAAGCATTGCGAGCCAAAGGGATCACACCGACCATTGCCGACGCACGTTTCGCCAAGCCGCTGGATCGCGAGATGATTTTGCGACTTGCCGCTGATCACGAGGCGCTGATCACCATAGAAGAAGGTGCAGTCGGCGGTTTCGGCAGCCATGTAGCCCAGCTTCTGGCGGATGAAGGCGTCTTTGACGAAGGTCTGAAATATCGCTCTATGGTGCTGCCCGATACATTTATTGATCAGGCGAGCCCTGCCGACATGTATGCCGTCGCGGGTATGAACGCTGAACAGATCGAAGCAAAGGTGCTGGACGTTCTGGGCGTGGCCAGTATCGGTGCGCAGCGGGCCTGACGCGCAGGCCCGCGATTTACTTAGGCGTCCAACAACTGCCGCGCGGCGACGATGCCAAGCGCGGCCGAGGCTGCCTCGCGGCCCTTTTCGACGAAATGCGCACGATAAATCGCGTTGTGGTGGTCGGTTTCCTGATAATGATGCGGCGTCAGGGACACCGACAGGACGGGCACGCCGGTATCCAGGCCGACGCGCATCAGCCCGTCGACCACGGCAGTGGCCACAAAATCATGACGGTAGATGCCCCCGTCGACGACGAAGGCCGCGCAGATGATTGCATCATACTTGCCGGATTTGGCGAGGGTCTGCGCCATCAGCGGCATCTCGAACGCGCCGGGGACATCGATCACGTCGATCTGGCTGGCTGGGATGGTTTCGGAAAATCCGTCGTAAGCACGATCCACGATATCGGCATGCCAGCGGGCTTTGATAAAGGCATAGCGGGTGTGTGTCATAGTGATCTCCTTTTTTTCGTCAGCGACACAAGTCACCCAAGGCGATCACGGTTGCGCACGGCCCCAATCGGGGACCGCAACAAACGCATTCTCTTCCATCCGGACTATGACCGTCGGCTCTGGCATCTCACCAGATCTGCTGACCAACCGCCCTTTTTGGGGTGGTTGCGCTCGCGGGCTGGTGGCGCAAGGCCACATACCGCCGGTGGGGAATTGCACCCCGCCCTGAGAATACGTTCACGTTGCCAAGACGGGGGCGGGTCTGCAATACCAAAAGCGATCTTTCACATCGGACATTACGTTATGCACCCCAATCCCGTTTACCATGATGCTGACCACGCCAAGAACATCGCCTTTGCCCGCGACCGCAGCTTTGGCGTGTTGGCCGCGAACGGGCCAGACGGCCCCATGTTAAGCCATGTGCCATTCTTGCTGAACGAAGCGGGCGATGTTGCCGAACTTCACCTTGTGCGGTCGAACCCCATTGCGCGGGCGTTAAAGCAGCCGATTGCGGTCAAGATCGCGGTCATTGGCGGCGATACCTACGTCTCGCCCGATTGGTATGGGGTCGACGATCAGGTGCCCACCTGGAACTATGTTGCGGTACATATGACAGGGGTGCTGGAACTTCGCCCACAAGAGGAACTGTTGGATCTGCTGGATCGGCAGTCGGCATGGTTTGAAGGTCGGTTGCTCCCCAAGGAGCCATGGACCACGGCCAAGATGGAGGACGAGACCATGCAAAAGCTGATGCGGATGATCGTGCCATGCCGAATGAAGATCACGGGCATGGACGGCACCTGGAAGCTAAGCCAAAATAAACCGGACGCCGTGCGTCTGTCTGCCGCCGAAGGCGTGGCCAGACATGGGTTTGGTGCTGAAACAGGTGTGATTGCCGCTCTTATGCGCAAGGCAACAGGGGCATAGCCAACAAGCGATTGCACCTGGCGCAATTGCCAGTGATAGTCGTCACGGACTCTTGGAGGAGACACGGATGAAACTTTCTTACGCCCCGACATCGCCCTATGTACGTAAAGTCATGGTGCTTTTGCACGAAACCGGCCAACTAGATGACGTGGAAATAGAATCGATTGCCACGACGCCGTTGGCCCCTGACGCAGCACTGCTATCGAAAAACCCGCTTACCAAAGTACCGGCGTTGGAACGCAGCGATGGACCTACGCTTTTCGATAGCCGCGTCATCTGTGCATATCTGGACGATCGCGCGGACGGTAAGCTTTATCCAACAGGATCGCGTCGTTGGGATACCTTGACGCTTGAGGCATTGGCGGACGGCATTCTCGATGCTGCATTGCTGATGGTGTACGAAGGCCGGATGCGCCCCGAGGAAAAGCAGATGCCGGAATGGGTCGAGGGTCAGTGGGGTAAGATTGAGCGCGCCTGCGCCGCTTTGAACACACGTTGGGTTAGTCAGTTGTCCGGGCCGCTTGATATGGGGCAGATCGCCGTGGGGTGCGCGCTTGGGTATCTTGATTTCCGCCACGACGCACGGAACTGGCGCAAGGGCAATGACGCGCTGGCGGCTTGGGCTCGAAAATTTGATTCGCGTGATTCTATGCAGGCAACCGCCCCGCCGAAGGCCTAAATTCATATATTCCGGGGTATTAGTTTGCTCTGAATGTCACACTGCGACGGTTTGCGCGTCAAAGGTATCTGGACGTGCGCGGCCCATCCCGCTAGTAACCAACAGAATTGTGGGAGATGCGGTTGCATCGCCCCTTGATTTAATGGCCGGCAGGCCCATGATTTGGAGTTAACCCGTGTCCCAAGCAGAAGATCACGCAGGCACCCGGAGGGATTTCCTCTATTACGCCACAGCTGGTACAGGTGCGGTCGCCGTAGGTGCGGCTGTCTGGCCCTTGGTCAATCAAATGAACCCTTCGGCAGATGTTAAGGCTTTGTCGTCGATCCGCGTTGACATCTCTTCGGTCGAACCCGGAACGCAGCTTACAATCAAATGGTTGGGCAAGCCGGTCTTTATCCGTCGCCGTACCGACGAAGAAATTGCCAAAGCTCGCGCAGTCGACATGTCCGAGTTGCCTGATCCCGTTGCCGAGAATAACAATCTCGCGGCCGATGCCCCTGCGACAGATGAAAATCGCGCAATGGCCGGTAAGGAAGACTGGTTGGTCATGATCGGCGTATGCACGCACCTTGGCTGTGTGCCGTTGGGCGATGCCGGCGATTTTGGCGGTTGGTTCTGCCCGTGTCACGGGTCGCATTACGATACTGCTGGTCGTATCCGCAAAGGTCCAGCACCGCGCAATTTGCTAGTGCCGGTCGCAGAATTCGTGGATGAAACCACGCTTAAACTAGGTTAAGGGAGAACGGGAATGGCTGGAATTCCTCACGACCATTACGAGCCGAAATCAAATGGTGAAAAGTGGCTACACAGCCGTTTGCCGATTGTGGGCTTGCTATACGACACTTTGATGATCCCGACACCGAAGAACCTGAACTGGATGTGGATCTGGGGCATTGTTCTGACGTTCTGCCTTGCGCTGCAAATCGTTACAGGCATCGTGTTGGCGATGCACTATACTCCGCAGGTTGATATGGCCTTTGCCAGCGTTGAGCACATTATGCGCAACGTGAACGGCGGCTATATGCTGCGCTATCTGCACTCAAACGGGGCATCCCTGTTCTTTGTAGCGGTTTATGCCCACATTTTCCGCGGTCTATACTACGGGTCGTACAAAGCTCCCCGTGAAATCACCTGGATCATTGGTATGTTGATCTATTTGCTGATGATGGCGACCGGATTTATGGGCTACGTTCTGCCTTGGGGTCAGATGTCCTTTTGGGGCGCGACTGTTATCACCGGCCTGTTCGGCGCTATCCCTTTCATCGGCGAAAGCCTGCAAACGCTGCTTCTTGGCGGGCCTGCCGTTGATAACGCCACGCTGAACCGTTTCTTCAGCTTGCACTATCTGCTGCCCTTCGTGATTGCCGGTCTGGTAATCGTGCACATCTGGGCGTTCCACACCACGGGCAACAACAACCCGACCGGTGTAGAAGTGCGTCGCACCAGCAAGGCCGACGCGGAAAAGGACACGCTTCCGTTCTGGCCTTACTTTGTGATGAAAGACCTATTCGCACTTGCGGTGATATTGGTCGTGTTCTTCGCGATCGTGGGTTTCATGCCTAATTATCTGGGACACCCCGATAACTACATTGAAGCGAACCCTCTTTCGACGCCTGCACACATCGTGCCTGAATGGTATTTCCTGCCGTTCTATGCGATTTTGCGTGCTTTCACTGCGGATGTTTGGGTCGTTCAAATTTCTTCCTTTTTCACTGGCGGCATAATCGACGCAAAGTTCTTTGGGGTTTTGGCGATGTTCGGCGCGATCGTGGTGATGGCCCTTGTACCTTGGCTGGACACTTCATCGGTACGCTCGGGCCGGTTCCGGCCGATGTTCAAATGGTGGTTCGCGCTGCTGGTTGTCGACTTTTTCGCTTTGATGTGGCTTGGCGCGATGCCGGCAGAAGAACCTTATGCCAGTTTCTCGTTGATAGCTTCAGCGTATTGGTTCGGGTACTTCTTGGTGATCCTGCCCCTATTGGGCGTCATCGAAAAGCCAACAGCCCACCCTGAAACCATCGAAGCCGACTTTGACGCACATTATGCGCCCAACACCGGCGGCACCAAGACGCTGGTCGATCCAGCAGAGTAAGGACCATGACAATGATTAAGAAAACAATCCTCTCGGCTGTTGTCGCCATGGGCCTTGCGGTTCCGGCTGCCTTCGCAGAAGGCGGTGGCACCTACATGGAAGACTTCGACTTCTCTTACGAAGGGCCGTTTGGGGCCTTCGATACCAATCAGCTTCAGCGCGGGTTGCAGATCTATACCGAGGTCTGCTCCGCTTGCCACGGCCTGAAGTTTGTTCCCATCCGTACGCTTGCGGATGAGGGTGGACCTGAATTGCCTGAAGAACAGGTCCGCGCCTATGCGCAACGGTTCGACATTTTCGACGCCGAGTTGGATGATACGCGCCCTGGGACCCCGGTTGACCATTTTCCCACTTCTGCTTTGGACAGTGCACCTGATCTTAGCCTGATGGCCAAGAAACGAGCAGGTTTTCACGGCCCGTACGGCTTGGGTATCAATCAGTTCGTCAAAGGTATTGGCGGTCCCGAGTATATTGCTTCGCTGCTGAACGGTTACAAAGAACCACCGGCCTGCGCACCCGAAGATTTTCCGGGTTACTATAACGCTGCTTTCCCTAACGGCGGTGTACCAGAATCCTGCAAGCATGAAGGCGTTTCGACAGTTCAGGGTAGCTGGATCGCGATGGCACAGCCCTTGTACGGCGACGACGTGCAATACGCCGATGGTCATGAAGCCGATATCCACAGCGAAGCGGCAGACGTCGCGGCATTCTTGATGTGGACTGCCGAACCCAAGATGATGGCCCGCAAGCAGGCCGGTTTTGCTGGCGTGATCTTTTTGACCTTGTTGTCGGTTCTATTGTATCTCACCAACAAGCGCCTTTGGGCACCGATCAAACGCAAGAAAGACTAACCTTTCGCCTTGGTATGGTTTGAAACTACAAAGCCTCCCGCAGCTTGATTGCTACGGGAGGCTTTTCAGTTATTATTATTACTGTGTTGTCTGATCGGTCAGCTTTACCGGCTGTCGACCAATGCTATCCTGCCAAAAGGTGTCCCGCTTGTTGCCCGGCGATTTTTGCGGTCACAATTTCGCCCTCGGGTTGAGGCTGGGAAAAATGAACTTCGGTGAATTGTTCAGTGCGGCCCATGGTCGGGCTTTCCATCAATATGTGATGCAGGCGACCTTGCTGCGCCGTCAGATGATGGGCAACTTGTGCGTCCCCCGCCATGCGCAACCGCGCCGCGCGTTCTTTGATCACCGCACCGTCGACGGCAGGCATGCGAGCCGCTGGCGTGCCTTGACGGGCAGAATATGGAAACACATGTAGCCAAGTCAGATCGCAGTCGGTCACCAGTTTTAAAGAATTGTCGAACATCGCGTCAGTCTCGGTAGGGAAACCGGCAATGATATCCGCGCCAAACGTCATGTCGGGGCGAAGTTTGCGGGCGTCTTCGGCAAAGCGGATGGCGTCGTCGCTTAAGTGCCGACGCTTCATCCGTTTCAGGATCATATCATCGCCGTGCTGTAGGCTTAAATGCAGGTGTGGCATCAGACGCGGTTCGGTCGCTATGGCCTTCATCAGGTTCTCGTCCACCTCGATGGAGTCGATCGAGCTGATACGCAGGCGCGGCAGGTCGGGTACCAGCCGCAGGATACGCATTACCAGATCCCCCAGCTTGGGCATGGCAGGCAGGTCTGCACCCCAACTGGTCAGATCGACGCCGGTCAGCACCACTTCGTTATAGCCCTTGTCGACCAATCGTTTGATCTGGTCCACCACCACCCCAGCGGGGACTGAACGCGAATTACCGCGACCATAGGGAATGATACAGAACGTGCAGCGGTGGTCACACCCGTTCTGGACTTGGACATACGCACGACTGCGCGTACCGAAGCCGTCAATAAGGTGGCCCGCAGTTTCCGTGACCGACATAATGTCGTCGACCTGCACCGATTCGGTGTCACCGATGAAATCAGCGGCCAACCCTTGCCAGGTTGCTCCAACCATCTTTTCGGTATTGCCGATCACAGCGTCGACTTCGCCCATCTTGGCAAAGGTTTCTGGTTCGGTTTGCGCTGCGCACCCCGTCACGATCAGCCGTGCCTCGGGATGCGCCTTGCGCAGCTTGCGAATGTCTTGACGGGCTTTGCGCACGGCCTCGGCGGTGACAGCGCAGGTGTTGATGATGACTGCATTTTTCAGCCCGGCCTCTTGGGCCAGCTCTTTCATTGCTTCGGTCTCGTAAGCGTTCAGCCGGCAACCGTGATTCGAAAAGATTGGTGTGCTCATGTCAGCCCGTCCAGAAAATCACGTGTGAGGGTCCCGCTGAACACATGCGCAGACGGGCCGGTCATCCAGACGCCGTCCTTGCGCCAATCAATGTGCAAGGTCCCACCATCAAGGTCGACGCGTACCTTGCGCCCTGTCAGCCCTCTACGGGCCGCTGCAACCGCCGTAGCGCAGCTTGACGACCCAGATGCAAGCGTGATGCCGACGCCCCGTTCCCAAACCCGCATCCGGATATGGTCAGTATCAACTATCTGCGCGATCTGTACGTTGGTACGTTCCGGATACAGCGGGTGATTTTCGATCTTTGGCCCAAAGAGCTCAAGGTCGATCGCATCGACGTCATCAACAAAAAATGTGCAGTGAGGGTTGCCCATACCGGTCGCCGTAGGGGCCCCATCGATCGGCAAAGCCAACGTATCCGTTTGGTGCGACAGTGGAATTTCTTGCCACGAAAGTTGCGGTTGGCCCATGTTGACGGCTGTCAGGCCATCGCCCATGTCCTGCGCAGCCAAATCTCCACGATCGGTGGTAAGGTGTAATGTAGATTTTCCGGTTTCTTGCATAAGGAAACGCGCAATACACCGGGTCGCATTCCCGCAGGCCGCCGACACCGAGCCGTCGGCGTTGTAAAACGTCAGATGCGCATCGCCCGCCCCATCCGAGACGACAGCAAGCTGGTCAAAGCCCACACCGAAGTGACGGTGCCCCACAGCTTTTGCCAATGCCGGGGTGACGGTGAACGGGGCAGGCCCCGAATCTTGCCGATTGGTCGCACGAGCATCGAGCACGACAAAGTCGTTCCCCAGCCCATGCATCTTCATAAAGGGCAAACCATTGATAATATCGCTACACATTTGGCGCATATAACGTGCCGAATGAAACTTATCCAGCATGTGCGAATATTTTCGCACGTTAAGGGCTTGACCCCACCGCCCCAGCTTTCTAGTAAGCCGCCTAGTGGGCCTGTAGCTCAGTTGGTAGAGCAACTGACTTTTAATCAGTAGGTCTCCGGTTCGAACCCGGACGGGCTCACCATTTTTACTCAATTTGGTTTGGAAATGACGAAACAGCGCCTTATGGGGCGCTGCTTTGTATTAGCTGAATATCGAGAAGGCTGGGCTAGCTAGCTGCTGCGACCTTCAAAGCACTTAAGCGTTATTTCTGCATCTTGCAGCGCGGTTTTCACCGCCCGTGCGATATCCACGGCCTCGGGGGTATCGCCATGCAGACAGATGGTATCGATCGCAGCGGGAATCGACACGCCGCCTTCGGTCAAAATCGCCCCGGCCTTGACCATTGCAACCATCCTCTTGCCGGCAAGGTCAGCATCGTGGATCACAGCGCCGGGTTTTGATCTGTCAACCAGCGTCGCGTCGTCGTTATAGGCGCGGTCGGCAAAAATTTCGCCCGCCCACTTGCACCCTAAGGTCTGCACCGCCTTTTGCTGGGCGGTTGCGGTCAGCACCATTACAATCAGGTCCGGTGCGACGCTCAGCGCCGCTTCGTACAGGTCGCGCGCCAAAGTTTCATCTTCGGATGCCATATTCGCAAGCGCTCCGTGCAATTTTAGATGCCGTACCGATGTGCCTTGGCTGCGTGCCATGCCGATGCTGGCGGCAACCTGATAGCGGACTTGGTTTTGCAGCGTAGCGCGCGGAACAGATATTCTGTTGCGCCCGAATCCGGCAAGATCCATGAAGCCCGGATGTGCACCAATGCCCACGCCATTATCGCGCGCTAACGTCATCGTGGCAGCCATCACATCGGCATCGCCTGCATGCCCGCCACACGCGATATTCGCCGAGCTGATGATTTTCAGTAAGGCCGCATCATTGCCCATTTTCCATGGGCCAAAGCTTTCTCCCATATCTGCATTTAAATCGACGGTCTGCATTCTATATGTCCTTTTCAAACGGGTCGTCCCAAGCTGATACGATGCCCCCGACCAATTGGTAGTTTAACAGGTTTCGAATTTGCCTTGGGTTGCGAATCAACTGTTTAACTTGGCTGCGCAATGCTTGGATCATGTCGCGATGGCGGATCTCTAAGGTTATCGCTTCAGCGAGGCTGAGGAATTCGAACATGATCGGGGCCCCGGCGGCGGCTTGTGCCACGCGCGGGATATCACTGGGGATAACGGTACCTATACGGGGGTAGCCCCCGGTGGTCTGGCATTCGCCCATCAACACAAACGGCGCACCATCGCCGGTAATCTGAATATCGCCGGGAACAATGACCTCGGACAGGATCGACAATCCACCTTCGGCATGAAAGCCCTCGCCTTGGTGATCCATGCGAACGCCCACGCGATTAGCACGCGGGTCGCGGATGAATTGCGTCTGGGTAAAGCGCAAGCGTTCTGCGTGGGTAAAATGCTCGGTCTGCATACTGGCGACGACATGTACCACACCGCCATCAAAACGCCCGTCCCGAGGGAGCATCAGCCCGATCTCGCGTCCCTTGTCATCGCCGATGGCAAAGGCGTCCCCTGCGGCGAGAGGGCGTCCCAACCCCGCGCTTAGGTGACTTGCGCGCGCACCCAGCAACACGTCGGACATAATGCCGCCGCCGATGTGCAAATAGCCATAAGTGCCGCTGTTGGCCCCCCCGATGGTCAGCTTTGCGCCGGCGGGCAACACGTGACTGGCGTTCCAGACTACAGCGTCCCCGTCTATTTTGGCCGTCATACTGGCCCCAGTCAGCGCAATGCGGATGTCGTCATCGGCGGTAAAGGTACCGCCCGTACCGGTCATTTCAATCGCCGCCAATTCGGGCGATTGCCCCAGCAACGCCGCCCCCTCATATATGGCCATTGGATCTGCTGCGCCGCCTTTGGTCAGCCCTTGGGCCCGCCAACCTGATCGGCCAAGGTCCTGAACGGCCAGGGCTGGACCCGCCTGCGTGATGGTCAGGGTCACGCTCATGTCAGGACCTGCGCTTCCGCGCCGCCATGGCCTGAGCCATCGGTCATCAGGATTTTCTCAAGCGCTTCGCGGGTTACCGATGGGAAGCACAGCTCATCCCCCGGTGACAATGCGAACGGTTTGTCGCTGTTCGGTCGAAATGTTTTGAACGCGGTTTGGCCGATATGCCGCCAACCGGTGGGCGAGGCATTGGTAAAGATGATCAATTGCCGGATCGCTACGATCAGCGCCCCCGCGGGCACCGAACGTGTCAGACCCTGTTGACGTGGAATATCCCAATTTTTCGGCAGCTCGCCCATATAGGGTTGGCCGGGGGCAAATCCGATGGTGAGCACCCTGACCCGGGCCTGCGATAGCTGTGCAATCGCTGCGTCGGGGTCGATGCCGGCAAGGTGAGCGGCTTCTTCAAGCTGAGG
>DRFG01000159.1 GCA_011050655.1 Roseobacter sp. | reverse complement strand
GTATTGGGCCACGTCGGCCAAGTGTTCAGCGACTTCAAGTACCGCCGGATCATGGGTTCCGGCACTGACTGGGCGCTCGAATTCCAATGTAAGATCGACGACCTCGATGCGGTTGGCGTCGATTTGATAACCTTGGGCGACGATGGCCTAATCTCGCAGTTCGAGGTGGCCATGCGCCCTCATAAATCCATTGGCGCGCTGCGCGATGCGATGAATAAACGGGTCATGAACGACCCCAGCTTTCTCGCATTCAAGGACGCGTTGTCGTGATGGGGGCTTGCCCCCGCACCGGGCCTTTCATTACTGCGCCAGTGTACGACGCCGCATTTGCCTGAACAGCGAAATCGAATAGATCACCAACGCCGCCCAGATCAACGGAAATGCTATCATCCGTGAACGCCCAAAAGGTTCGCCAAAGACGAATACCGCGTTTAGGAAGATCATCGTGGGAGCGATGTATTGCAGTATGCCGATGGTTGACAAACGCAGGCGTTTTGCCCCATTGGCGTAAAATATCAACGGCACCGCAGTAACCATGCCGCAGCCCACCAACATCCATGTATCAAAGGGCACACCTACGCCAAAATGGTTCTGCCCGGACGCAACCAGATAACCCAGATACGCCAACGCAGGGGCGAGCAAGATCAAAACCTCAAGCAAAAACCCCTGATTTGGTCCAATCGGCAAGCGCTTCTTGGCGAGCGCGTAAAGACCAAAGGTGAATGTCAGGCTTAATGCCACCCAAGGAAGTCGGCCGGATTCGAGCGTCAGGATTGCCACCGCTACCGCTGCAAGAGCGACTGCGGCGACCTGCAAACGTTCCATGCGTTCCCCAAGCACAAGCGCCCCGAGAAGTATGCTGAACAAGGGATTGATGTAATACCCTAGCGCCGCATCCAGCGCGTGACCCGAGTTGACGGCCCAGATGTAGATGCCCCAATTCACCGAGATCAACGACGCTGTCACACAACCCATAAGCAGGGTGCGCGGCGATCGGAAAGCCTCGCGCAGCGTCGCGGTGCGCCCCAACATGATCAGAACCATTGCACCCACGGGAACGGACCAGATTATCCGATGCACGACGATTTCCGCCGCAGGGATATGGGCGATTGCCTTCATGTACAGCGGCAGAAAACCCCAAAGGCCATAGGCACCGATTGCAAATGCCAGACCTTCGGGCGTGTCCTCATTCCGGGTCGTCTGACCGGCTGACAACGTATCTGGGTTGCGCATGGGCTTACTCCTTGCGCGGTGCTTAGCCGTGTTACGAGCAAGCTGCCAGCATTAAACTTTAACCCTTTCAGCAGCAGGGTCGTACATGGGTTTCAGCGACACTTCGGCTGGTACACGCGTTCCCGCTATGTCGATCTCGAAGCTTGAGGCAAGGACGTCTGCCGCGCTTTGTTCGGCGCAGGGCACATAGCCCATGCCGATGGCCGCACCTAAGTGATGACCATAAGCACCCGACGTCAGGAAACCGACGATTTTGCCATCCCTTAAGATCGGTTCATTATGATAAAGCATCGGCTCTGGATCGGTCAATTTGAACTGCACCAGCCGCTTTGTCAGACCTGTCTCGCGTTTGCGCAGCACCGCGTCGCGCCCGATGAAAACCGGTTTGTCGGTTTTCACAGCAAACCCCAGACCCGCCTCTAATACGTGGTCTTCGCTGGTGATGTCGTGACCAAAATGTCTAAAGCCTTTTTCTATCCGCGCGCTGTCCATCATATGCATACCACACAGCTTTAGCCCAAGGTCCTGCCCCGCTGACATAAGCGTTTCATAGGCATGCGCTGCCATATCGGCGCTTACGTAAATCTCCCAGCCAAGTTCGCCAACATAGGTCACCCGGTTTACACGCGCCAGTCCCATGCCCAATTCGATCTCTTGCGCCGTTCCGAAAGGGTTGGTCACATTGGTAAAATCATTCGGCGAAACGGCTTGCAAAAGCTTTCGGGCGTTCGGGCCCATGACAGCCAAAACGCCCTCGGACGGGGTCACATCGGTGATCACCACATTAAAGTCGCCCTGATGCCGTCGCATCCATGTTTCATCGGCCAGACGGGTGGCCGCTGGCGTGACCACCAGATAGGCTGTCTCTGACAGGCGGGTTACCGTGACATCGGCCTCTATCCCCGCACGTTCATTCAAGAACTGCGTATAGACTATTTTCCCCACCGGGACTTCGTACTGCCCGCCGCCTATATGGTTCATGAAAGCTGTAGCATCACGCCCTTCTACACGAATTTTACCAAACGACGACATATCGTACATGCCGACGTTCGTGCGTATTGCAGCCAATTCATCGGCGACATTGCCAAAGAAATTCTGGCGCTTCCAACTGTATTCATACGACGGGTCCTGACCCGCCTTGCTAAACCAATTCGCCCTCTCCCACCCGGAAAGTTCCCCCATGACTGCCCCGCTCTCAAGAAGCTGCGCGTGGAAAGGCGTGCGGCGAATACCCCGCGCGGTGACTTTTTGACGGAACGGGTAGTGATCCGCATAAAGCAGGCCAAGCGTTTCCTTGGAGCGCTCTACCAGATAAGACTTGTTGGCCTGAAATGGCTGCATACGCGAGATATCCACATCGCCCAGATCAAACGGCTTTGCACCATCGTCCATCCACTGGGCCAATGCCATCCCCGCGCCACCCGCTGACTGTATACCGATAGAATTGAACCCAGCCGCGACCCAAACATTGTCCATCTCGGGGGAAAGCCCCAGATGATAAGCATCGTCGGGGGTAAAACTTTCCGGTCCGT
>DRFG01000158.1 GCA_011050655.1 Roseobacter sp. | reverse complement strand
GAAAGCAGTCAGGGTTTCCGGCCCATGGAAATGCGCATGTCACAGATGAAAAGCATGGATACGCCTATTGAGACAGGCGAAGTCGATGTGCGGGTGCAAGTCACTGTGCATTTTGCCATCTTGCAGGGTAACTGATCCCGCACAACATGTGTTAGGGCTGTCCCCGGCAGGCTGTACCGCTCTGCCGGGGTGATTGCCAAACTCAGTGGCCTAGTTGGTTGCTTTGCTCAGTGCTTGGTCCAGATCCGCGATCAGGTCATTGGCATCTTCGGTGCCGATCGACACGCGCACAACATTGGCACTGGCACCTGCGGCCTTTTGCTGTTCAGCGTTCAGCTGGCGGTGGGTGGTCGAGGCAGAGTGGATGATCAGCGAACGGGTGTCGCCCAAGTTGGCCACATGGCTGAATATTTCCAATGCGTTGACCAGCTTGACGCACGCATCATAGCCGCCTTTGACGGCAAAGGTGAACAGGCCCCCAGCCCCTTTGGGGCAAACTGATTTCGCCCGTTCGAAATAGGGGGACGATTCAAGCCCCGCGTACGTTACATAATCAACGCGGTCGTCATTTTCGAGCCAGTTGGCAATCTTCATCGCATTTTCGACGTGGCGGTCCATTCTCAGCGACAATGTTTCCGTGCCCATCAAGGTGTAGTGGGCAGCCTGCGGGTTCATCGTCATGCCCAAATCCCGCAAACCGATAGCGATGCTATGAAAGGTAAAGGCAAGCGGGCCAAAGGTTTCGTGGAATTTGAGACCGTGATAGGCTGGTTCCGGTTGACTGAATGATGGGAACTTATCATTTGCCGACCAGTCGAATTTGCCTGAATCGACAACGCAGCCTCCCATCACCGTGCCGTTGCCAGTAAGGTACTTGGTTGTCGAATGCACCACGAGCGTCGCGCCAAGTTCGATAGGCCGGCATAGATAAGGCGTGGCCGTGGTGTTATCGATGATCAAAGGGATACCCGCGTCATCGGCCACATCGGCGATAGTGCGCACGTCCATGATATAACCGCCGGGATTTGCAATGGCTTCGCCAAATATGGCGCGCGTGTCGTCGTCGACAGCCGCTTTTACAGCGTCAACATCATCGAAGTCGACAAACTTACACGACCAGCCGAAACGTTTGATCGTCTGGCTGAACTGGGTGACCGTTCCACCATAAAGCCGCGTTGAGGCGATGATGTTCTTGCCCGGTCCCATCAGTGGGAACAGCGCCATGATCTGCGCGGCATGGCCCGATGAACAGCAAACGGCTCCTACACCGCCTTCGAGCGTGGCGATACGTTCTTGCAACACAGCAACGGTTGGGTTGGTCAGGCGAGAATAGATGAACCCCACTTCTTGCAGGTTGAATAACGCGGCTGCATGATCGGCATCGCGGAATACATAAGCAGTGGTCTGGTAAATCGGCGTCTGGCGCGCGCCTGTGGCTGGATCAGGCTTTGCACCCGCATGAATTTGCAGTGTGTCGAAACCATATGTGGCGTCGTCTGT
Organism: Roseobacter sp.; assembly: GCA_011050655.1. Taxonomy (GTDB): domain Bacteria; phylum Pseudomonadota; class Alphaproteobacteria; order Rhodobacterales; family Rhodobacteraceae; genus Sulfitobacter. Next base: position 15,047 of record DRFG01000158.1, on the reverse strand, counting down.
CATGTTTGCTCTCCCGTATGTTGCTGGCGATATGGTTAGGGGAACGAAGATTTCGTTACAAGTGATTGTCGCGTTGTACATAGCAGGGGGTGTGCAAACCGCTGTCGCGGCGACTGTTTAACGCATCCAGTACCCGTTCGATTTCAGTCGATTGCGAATGGCCTGCTCCTTGCGGGGTAAGTTGTCTTGGTCGAACAAGGCCCGCGCTTTCCGCCCACGCCCCTGATACACCATCCGCTTGATCGGCTCATAGCCCTTCAACACCTTCTTAAGCTTGTTTGGTGCCGTGATCATTTCGAGCGTGTCGACTGCCAATTGGTTTTCACGGGCATAGAGCAGCGGCAAAAACCGGTAGTGGCAACTGACCTGTCCATCAATCAAGCCGGCTGGCAATGTATCGCGCCCTCCGCCGAGAGAATGGATCACCAGGGGTAGTGCGATCTGATCCAGCCATGGGTCAAAGGATTGCGCGCAAAGCTCTTCAGGGGGAGAATCACGAATTTCCAAAGCAAATTTTAAAAACTGCTTTCCGAATTCATGCGGACATCGGTAAAAGAAAAACCCGGCGTTGAAATACAGATAACGTTGCCAGTATTCATCGGGTTGACCGCGATCCAGACTGCTTTCGAAATCAAGATCGAACTTGTCGTAAAGCGATTTCCACAGCCCGGTATACTGTGGGCCATATAACTGCGGCACCGGCCAGGTGTTGGTCCGTCGCAGTGATGCCGAGGGCCGGTCAAAATCAAACGGAACCGACGTGATATCGCCAGTGATCAACGTGTCGGTGTCAAAAAAGACGAACGGCTCCCCTTGAGGCAAGGCCTTCAACATTTCGATCTTGTTGCCATAAGGATAGGCGGCACCGAAGTGATTGTTCTGGAAGGGGATGATTTCCGCCCCCAGATTGTTGAACGCGGTGCGGATTTCGGCATCCTTGATTGTGGGGTCATCAGACCACAGTTCACCAGGCTGCGGTTCCATGATCAACAGACGCCCTTGGAAATCTGGGCTGGTGTGGCGCAGTGATGCCGCGAATAGCAATGCCTCGTAGGACAATCGACCTTGCTGACCGACAATCGCGATATTGAAGTTTTGCCGTTGGTTGGGGGCTTGGGTCAAATCGAGAAACCTCGTTTCGTTACCGTTTGAAGTGTAGATGCAAAACATCATTCACAAAAGATACGAATTGGCGCAACAGGCTCCATGGGGTCAACCACAAGCCCAACGGGTAACATCCTTGAGGAAGAAAAGTGGTGGGCGACCCTGGAATCGAACCAGGCGTGCGTCTCCGCGAGGGAGTTACAGTCCCCTGCCACACCTTGCGGCCTGTCGCCCACTTTGACCCTGCGCATTGCACAGGACGTGGAGGCGTGATTACAAGCGGTCCGTATAGGCGTCAAGGCGAAAACCGGGGCGAAGTGCAGGGAAATTTGCCTTGCGAGACAGGATAGAAGGTTCCGTGATGAAAAAACCTAAGTGGGTTGTGCAAAAAGAGCAGGAAAAAAAGGTCGAAGCGAGCCAGACGGTGTGGCTTTTCGGTCTGCATGCGGTGCGCGATGCACTGGAGAATCCTGCGCGGGAAAAATTAAAATTAATGGTCACGCCCAATGCGCAGGCCAAGTTGGAAGAGGCAATTGCCAAAGCAGGGGTTGTTCCCGAGGTCGTGGACCCGCGAAAATTCCGTCCGCCGCTTGATTCCGGCTCAGTGCATCAGGGGGCGGTGCTTGAGGTTAAGCCGCTAAGTTGGGGAAGTGTGAAGGACGTGTGCATCGGTGCGGTCGCCCCCCGTGTGTTGCTGCTGGACCGTGTGACGGACCCTCATAACGTTGGCGCGATCCTGCGATCGGCCGAGGTGTTGGGAGCTTCGGCAGTGATCGGGATGCGCCATCATGCTGCCCCGGAAACGGGAGCGCTTGCGAAATCGGCCAGCGGTGCCCTGGAGCGACAGCCATATTTACGAGTGCGCAATTTAGCAGATACCATCAAGGAGCTGCAAAATATGGGCTATCTGGTGCTAGGCTTAGACGGCGAAGCAGATATGACTGTCGAGGCGGCGCTGGAGGGCAAGCGTGACCGGCCCGTTGCATTGGTTTTGGGGGCAGAAGGGCCTGGGCTGCGCGAAAAGACCAAAGACACCGTTGACGCGCTGGTGCGGATTGACGCAGGCGGTGGTTTTGGCTCGCTCAATGTCTCGAACGCAGCTGCAATCGCCTTATATGCTTCTCGGGCGCATGATTAAGGATGCGGCTAGATTAACGGAGAGGCTCGCTGCTAGGGAGAGACCGGTTGAATTACCCGACCAGAATCGCGACGTGCTGCTTTTGCGGAAGTAAGGCAGCGTTGACTTTGGGCGAGGGCAGACATGAACTTGCTTGCGCAAAATGTGGTGCCCCTTTGCATGATCTGAAATCTCTGCCGGTAAAACAGCCAGCGAAAGCGGCGCGACCTGTCTTGCGGCAGTTTTCAGAGATTAAGCAAAAGCGAGTAAAACAAAAACGCGTTAAGAGGAAAAAGTCATGGCTTCAAAAGCTTGCCCACGAGGTTGTCGACACAATGGACGATGTTTTTGATTAGCCACATTGCAGCATAGGCAGTTTTTGGCTTGTCTCTCGTTGAGCCGTTCACGGATTCGTTAACAGGTCTTTGAATTACGTATCGAATTCATACCTCAATAGCAGGACGGCAAGCCCGGAACGCTTGTTGGTCACTTTACTGTCCCTCGTTCCGTACCTTTGCGCCCTATGGCTACTGCCATCAGGGCGCTTTTTTTATCCATGTGGATATGTAAAGAAAAGCTATGACATATTCAGACGCGACGTTGAAAAAGATTCTCACGCATACAAAACGTATTGCGGTTGTGGGCGTTTCCATGAACCCGGTGCGACCAAGCTATTATGTCGCAAGGTATCTTAAGCTAAAGGGATACAACGTTGTTTCTGTGAACCCAGGGCACGCCGGGGACACGCTGTTTGGTGACATGATCGTGGGAAGTCTGTCAGATATCGAAGGTCAGGTTGATATGGTTGATATTTTTCGGCGCTCCGATGCCGTTCCGGGGATTGTAGCAGAGGCGTTGGACGCCTTTCCTGAGCTTGGGACAATCTGGATGCAACTTGGGGTGCAACATGCCCAAGCGGCCCAACAGGCCGAGGCGCGGGGCGTTACCGTTATTCAAAATCGGTGTCCGAAAATCGAATATCAACGTCTATTTGGCGAACTCCGCATGGGAGGTTTCGCGACCGGGATCATTTCCAGCAAGCTTTAGTGAAAGGACGCTGCGAAAAGCTCTGCTATTTCCACACGAAATTTCGCGGGGTTAACCAAGGGGGAATAACCTAGCCTTGGCACCTAGCGCGAAGCTTTTTCCGCAACGCCACTTTTGGATTGGCGTCCGGCAAGTTCCTTGAGAACATCTTCCAGTTCGACATCACGCGACGCAAGCATCACCAATAGGTGGTACAGAACATCCGCAGCCTCAGATGTAAGCGCAGCCTTGTCACCCTTCACGGCTTCGATGATCGCCTCGACGGCTTCTTCACCAAATTTTTCGGCGCATTTATCGGGACCCTTGGCCAGCAACTGCGCCGTCCAACTGTTGGTCGGATCCGCTGTCTTGCGTGCCCTGATTGTTTCAAAAAGATCGCTGAGCGTCATGTGAGCCTCATTGGGATGCCTGCGGCGGCCATGTGCTGTTTTGCTTGGGCCACGGTGAATTCGCCAAAGTGGAAAATCGACGCTGCTAGAACGGCTGATGCTCCGCCTTCGAGGACGCCGTCGACAAGGTGATCAAGGGTGCCCACGCCGCCCGAGGCGATGACAGGCACGCTGACCGCGTCTGAAATCGCACGGGTAAGGGGCAGATTGAACCCCTGTTTGGTCCCGTCGCGATCCATTGAGGTTAAAAGAATCTCGCCGGCCCCTTTCGTGGTAACCAATTGGGCAAACTCGACGGCATCAATGCCTGTGGGTTTCCGACCGCCGTGGGTAAATATCTCCCATTTGCCGGGGGCCGTAGTTTTGGCGTCGATGGCGCAAACGATACATTGGCTACCAAACTGATCGGCGGCCTGAGCTATCACGTCGGGGTTGGCGACTGCCGCAGAGTTGAAGCTGACCTTGTCTGCACCGGCCAATAGCAATGCACGTACATCGGCCAAAGTGCGCACGCCGCCGCCTACTGTGAGCGGGATGTAGCAATGTTCGGCGGTGCGCGTGACGAGGTCGAACATGGTTCCGCGGTTTTCATGAGTGGCGTGGATGTCAAGAAAACACAGTTCGTCGGCCCCTGCGGCGTCATAGGCAATGGCGGCATCAACCGGGTCGCCTGCATCGCGCAGGCCCACGAAATTCACACCTTTGACCACACGGCCGTCGGCAACATCCAGGCAGGGAATGATACGGGTTTTAAGCATGGGGTTTCTTTAGCGAGAGGCAGGGCTGATGGCAAGCCGCTGGAAGGCTGTCTGCCCTCCAGACCTCCCGAGGATTTTCAGCCATTTGGAAGGTCAGACGAGTGCTTTGAGGGCCTGAGCCAGATCAATGGCACCGTCATATAAAGCGCGACCAGAAATTGCGCCCGAGATCACGTTGGTAGCTTTGAGGGCTTTCAGATCGGCCAGCGAGCTTACGCCACCGGAGGCGATAATCGGAATATTGACTGCGCGGGCAAGGGCCGCAGTTGCATCAATATTAGGCCCGCCCATTGCGCCATCTCGGAGTATATCGGTGTAAATTATTGCGGCGACGCCGGCATCTTCGAATGATCGCGCCAGATCGGTGACAAGCACATCGGTTTCCTCGGCCCAGCCTTTGGTGGCGACGCGGCCATTGCGCGCATCAATACCTACGGCAACCTGATTGGGAAAAGCACGGGCGGCTTCACGCACCAATTCTGGGTTTTCGACCGCGACTGTCCCCAGAATGACGCGAGCAAGCCCCTTGTCCAGCCATGTCTCAATTGTTGCCATGTCGCGGATACCACCGCCTAATTGGGCTGGAACATTGCAGGTCTTCAAAATAGCTTCGACAGGGGCCGCATTTATCGGCGTGCCTGCGAAGGCCCCGTTCAGGTCAACCAGATGCAACCAAGAACAGCCGGCATCAACAAAGATGCGGGCCTGTGCTGCGGGGTCATCGTTGAAAACGGTGGACTGGTCCATTTCGCCGTGTACAAGTCGAACAGCCTGACCGTCCTTGAGGTCGATTGCGGGGTAGAGGATCATGATATTGGCCTTGCGCTGCGGGAGTTAACGGCCAAATCGCACGAGAAGCAGGAATTTGCAACGGATCGCGGGTGGCCGTCACGTCAACCTTGCCTGAATCGTCAATCTCGACCCAATGTGTGATGATATAGGGAGGTTATATCATGAAAAAAACAATACTGGCGGCAGTATTCAGCATTACAGCGGCGGGGGCTGCACTGGCAGGGGATCCTGCGGTTGGCGTTTGGAAGACCCAGCCTGACGATGGCGCTTATGCCCACGTCAACATGGTGCCTTGCGGGGCGGCTATCTGCGGGACCATTCAACGAACGTTCAAAGATGAGGGCGAGTATAAGTCGGAAAACCTTGGCAAAAAGCTGGTGATAGATATGGTGCCTGATGGAAAAGGCAACTACGCGGGCAAGGTATGGCGGCCTTCTAACAACAAAATCTATATCGGTAAGATGACCGTATCGGGGAACAATCTCAAACTGTCGGGCTGCGTCGCGGGTGGTTTGATCTGTTCTAAACAAAACTGGCAGCGCGTGCAGTAACAGCGTATGCTGGGGGCCCTTACGCGATAGGGTGATTGAACGAATCAGGGCGCAGGCGTATGATATGCTGCGCCTTGGTTTTTTGGTGCACCACTGAAAAACTGTAAGGCACGTGTCGCTTGGGGGAGTGATACAATGCTATTTTATAAATCAATATTGCTTACCGCTGTCGTCACAGGCCTTTCTGGCCCGGTTTTTGCCGATGTTGTGGAAGGGGTCTGGCGATCCAAGCCGGATCAGAACGGTTTGGTTATACACGTTCGCGCCAAACCATGTGGGACGGCGCTGTGTGGTACGGTCGAACGTGCCAAAGATCGGAACGGTTTCGAAAAACGATCATCAGCCGTTGGAAAGCGCGTTTTCTGGGATATGAAACCTCAGGCTGACGGAAGCTATGTTGGCACGTTTCTGGAGCCATCTGCGTCGAAAATGCACATCGCGACAATACTGGTTAACGGAAATGCGATGATGTTGCACAAATGCGCTGATGGGCAATGCGACGAGATGATCTGGACACGCCTGCGATAACGTAAGCCTCTGACTATGGTCGCCAGTTAAGAAAGTTGGCGATCATGCGTAAACCCGTTATCTGGCTTTTCTCGGGGTGAAATTGCATGCCAAGCATGGTGTCCCGGCCGATTACGGCCGTGACATCGCCAGCATAGTCGACATGAGCCAGCCGTTCGTAGGGGTCAGACACATTCATTTGATAACTATGGACAAAATAGGTGTGGTCGCCAGTTTTGACACCTTCGAAAACCGGGTGAGGGTGATCGAGGACTAATTCATTCCACCCCATGTGAGGCACTTTTAACTTCGGGTCTTGCGGCGTAATTTTCGAAACTTCGCCTGTGATCCACCCCAGTCCGGCCGTGTCTTTATACTCACGTCCCCAAGTTGCCATCAGCTGCATGCCGACGCAGATGCCCAGAAAGGGGCGGGCCTTTACTTCGACGGCTTCGACGATGGCTGCGTAAATACCGCTTTGACCCTTGAGCGCGGCCATGCAAGCCGGGAAGGCACCGTCGCCCGGCAAGACCAACCTATCTGCGCGCGCGACGACTTCCGCGTCCGCGGTCACAACGACTTGTCCGGCGTCAATTTCGCGAGCCATACGTTCAAACGCCTTATGGGCCGAATGTAGATTACCCGACTCGTAGTCTATTATGGCCGTCAGCATGGTTTACAACGCACCCTTGGTTGACGGGATGTCACCGGATTTGCGTTGATCAATCTCGGTGGCTTGGCGCAGAGCGTGGGCAACAGATTTGAAAGCGGCTTCTGTGATGTGATGGCTATTGAGACCATGCAACATATCGACGTGCAGGGTAATCCCGCCGTGAGTACTAAAGGCCTGAAAAAACTCACGCACCAGTTCAGTGTCGAAGTCTCCGATTTTTGCTGTGGGGATGGCAACGTTCCAGATCAGGAAGGGACGGGCTGACAGGTCGAGCGCAGTGCGAAGTAATGCGTCATCCATAGGCAACAGGCACGACCCATAACGTCGGATGCCGCGTTTATCCCCGAGTGCGGAGGTCAATGCTTGACCCAATGCGATGCCCACGTCCTCGACAGTGTGGTGGGAATCTATATGCAAGTCACCCTTGGCAGTGATCTTCATATCGATCAGAGAATGACGGGCCAATTGATCGAGCATATGATCAAAAAAACCCACTCCGGTATTGTTGGCATATGATCCGGTACCATCAAGGTCGATTTCGACGGTGATATCGGTTTCTGCTGTTGAGCGTTTGATGGTGGACTGGCGCATGTGAATTCTCCGTCTTTACGGCCTTATAGCAGGGTAGATGGCCACGCCAAGACCAAGTGATCAGATCGTAGTGTGACGAAGAGCGATTGAGCCATTGCAGCGCATACCCCCATATGTCAGCTTGAGCGCAGCATAACTAGCCGAAAGCGCCTTCATGTCGACCTGCGTCTTTATCCAAATCCGTTGCCGTCCCGGGACTACCTATCGTGTCGCAGAAGAAATCGCCCTGCGTGAGATTCATTCAGAGCTTTATTCTACGTCAGGTGATTTTGACCTGTTGATGAAGCTGTACATCCCGAAGGGCGAAGATGTAGGTGTTTATATAAATGATCATTTGCTGGACATAGACGGTATAGAACGGTCGTTGACCACGATGACGTTTAAAGTGTTTTGAACATTCGTGGCCTACTGCTGGCAGGGTTGATTTTTGTGGCCCCAGCCGCATTAGCCCGCGTGTACAAAGGGGACGAAGCTGCCGCCCTGCGCTGCGCAAATACGATTGCCTATACGGCTGTATTGCTATCTCAAGCAGAATTGATCGGGCCGGACGAAACGAAAGTCATGTTAGGCATTACTGTGCTGATCCTTGAGAGGCATGTTACAGGTACACGAACCGAAAAAAAAAGCGCTCTGGCGACAATGCGTGATCGGCGTGACGTAGCGCAGACCCTTACTGACTATCAGACCAATGCGACGAAATGTCTGGTACAGTTTCCCATAAACTAAATCGTCACGCGGCGGCGCATTTCGTCGCATAGCGCATTCGAGCGCGGCTCAATGCCCTTTCAAACGTCTTTTTCACGCGTTGCGTGCGATTTGCGTTAGGGGGTATCGGGGTTCCGACTGATAGCGTGATGGTCAAAGGTGCATCATCCCCACCGACGCAGATACGATCATCTAATTTATCCTGAAGCACTTCCTCGATCATATCCCATTCTGGCAGTTCGGGATCCCGCGTAATGCATAGGAATGACCCAGAACCTTCGTAGCACATCAACAGGTGCGGGCATTTAATCACCTCTGTAAGGGCCGTGGCTACATCAGATAAAATTGTCAGAAACTCTTTGGAAGTAGTTTTATTGAACAACAGTTCAGAATCGTCAAGGGCAACGCAAAATACCTGACACTTTTCCAAATCATTTCGGTCGAGCTGAGTAATGTAATTACCCAACGAGAAAGAAAGTATCAGGCGATTTGTATCAGCAAGATGCAGTTTTTCCGCATGTTCAAAGCCGTGTTTACCACGCTCATCACTTTGAGGAATGTCATCCTTACCTATCCTCTTGATTGTCTTGGCGTTAAAAAGAAGACGCTCTGCAACCCGAATGCGGTTTGAAATATCCTTTAGATTAAATGGCTTGGCGATGTAGTCATTTGCGCCGGACGCAAATGCATTTTCGATTGAAACTGAATCGGTTTTAGCGGTCAGCATTAAAATCGGCTTGCCCTCATAACCAGGGAGCGCGCGAATGCGTTTGCACAGTTCGATGCCGTCCATTCCCGGCATATCAACGTCAAGAAGGAAGCAGTCGTAAGGTTTTCGCTCAGCCTTGATTGCATCAAGCGCTGCGTGGCCCGAACAAGCTGTGTGGACGTCTGTCAGATCAGTATTCGCAAAGATTGAGGGAAAAAGTTCACGAATAAACGGATCATCATCTACGGCTAATATCTTCACTTTTTAATCCTCACACACTCAGCAATGTATCAATGGATATCAAAATACCCGCAGTAGACTAATTGATAGTAAACAATCTCGGCGAGAATATGGCGATGGTTAATTTTCCGTTTGTGAAAAGACTTTGGGTCAAGTTACTGGGGATAGGCAGGCGTGAAGATGAAAGGCCATCAAAGTTGACGGACGCTAAAAAGGTGCCGCAATATCGGCACATTCCCGACATAGGTTTGGTTGTATATATTAGCTGAAGAAATCATTCTGGACCTTATAATGCAAAATTCTCTGGTGCTCTTTACCCTTATTATCGCGATCGCAGTGTCGGGCTGTACTGCCCCTACCCGGAATACAGGTGATTGGACAGCACAGACCGTTAATCCGTTGTCTTTTCAAGAAGGCTTTCAAGACGAAACAATAATGGTTGAGCAAGCCCAAGCGCTTGATGAAATGATGCAGAAAATCGTCCGTAGTTCCACCATTAAACATGCGGCGGTAGGGGCCGCGGTGGGCTGTGGTCTGGTGGTGGTAACAGGATCAAACGCGGCGGGATGCGTACAGGCGGCCGCTGCGGGCGGGCTGGTTGGGGCAATCAGCGGAAACATCTCGGGAAAACGCGATGTGGCGCGGCGCGTCGAACTCGTCTCTGCTAACGCTTTGGTGCTTAGCATTCGCAAGTCGAATGATAAGCTGGATCAAGTCAATGAAAACCTACCGGCTTTGATTGCTCGTCAGAACGAAGAAGTGAAAGCTCTGAAAGAGCTAAAAGCGAGCGGCAGCATCGATACGAAGATCTATCAAATGCGGCTGACGGCCATTCGCGAAAACAGGGCCAAACTTGCTCAGGCCTTGCTGCTAAGTTCGCAGCAGGCCAGCACCGCCAAAGACAACTTGCAGGAAGCCGTTTCGCAAGGTCAGTCCGGGCTTGAATGGCACATCAACGCCATCGACCAGATGGAACGACAAACACTTTCAGCTAGGTCCATGATATCGCTGCTATAAGCGGCACCTTAGGCAAAGACAGGCCGGTTTCCAGCTTTTGCAAGTAAGGGGGGGCTTTCTCACGAAGGTAATTTCCCCCGACCCCTTTTCGCGGCTGTTTAAAAGCCGGGTATCATCCTGCTCAGGCTGCGTTGTTCAAAGGTTGTCCCGCGTTCCCGGCCAAAATTGACCTTTCCGCCGATCCCGACGAAAGGTGAACTTTCATTGACGCCGTAAGTGTCTATTTTGCCGATACCTGCTTCGACAAACAGGTTTACGTTTCTGGTTAGTTCGCGATCCATTTTAAGGCTAGTACGGGTGACACCTAGGCGGTTGACCTCGGCATAGCTCCCGGTGATGCCGAGGCCGTTTATCATAAGATAACGGGCAGAGACACCGAAGGCATTCATGTCATCGCGGGTTGCATTAACCCGACCAAAATACCCTTCATATTCAATTGAGCCTGTTTCAACGCCGAATTCGAGCCCGTAAAAGGTCATATGCTGGCCCAAGGTGTTTTCCCGCGTCACAAAGGCACCGAAAGAATTATAGGCATCAAAATTATAGATGGCATGGGCACCGAAGTTGGTCGCGTTCGCGCCAGTGTAGGCCGCGCGATTGTGTCCCAAATCGATTTGGGCGTTTAGAAACGGTGAAAATTCAAGCTCAACGGACCCTTCGAAGCCCAGCCTTCTAAAGCTTGTATCGCCGGTGAACGCGGAAAAGTCGACCCGTGCAGACCCACCAACGGCCTCTATCGCATTAGCGGTAGACGCTGCGAATAAGACGAAGCTTGTGAGCGTGATAATTGATTTAAACATGTTTTTGCTGCTCTTGATGTAGACCCATTTGCGGGTTCATTCATTTCTTTACCAGCATTCTTTGCGGTACGTTGGGGCCGCATTGAGTGCAGTGCCCGCATCTACCGTCAATCGCGCAGGTCGATCAAGAAAAGATTCGCGGCCCCGCTTGTCAGCCATATGGTTGGGCAGGTTTGCTATGTTGCCAGCAAAGCACGTGGCGAAGGGCAGGGGAAACCGAGCAGTAAACTAGACCCAAACACAAAGGCCGCCCGAAGGCGGCCTTGTTAACTTTGCTGGGGTTGCAAAGAACCAGTTGGAGCGGGCGAAGAGATTCGAACTCTCGACCCTAACCTTGGCAAGGTTATGCTCTACCCCTGAGCTACGCCCGCATCCTCTGGTGAGCCGTGATTTACCGCCAGCAGCTCTGGGCTGCAAGAGGAAAAAGACAAAATTGGGCATTTAATTCCAGCGACTTTCAATTGGGGAAATACCCTACGTTTTGGCGACTAAGCAGAGCGGACAGGAGGGGCTTAGGCGGTTTCGAGATTGCTCATGCAATAGGCTGTACCGAATAAAAAAAGGGCCCCAACCGCCGTTGGAGCCCCGCATCGTTTTCACAGCATCTGCTTAGTGGCTGTGCTGCTTGTCCCAGTCTTCCTGCTTTGGCAGGATTTCGAACGTATGCTCAGGGGGTGGGCTAGGTAGTGTCCACTCAAGCGTGTCGGCGAATTCGTTCCAAGGGTTTGCTGCAGTGCTCCGTGCGCCTCTGGTCAACGTATAGAGCATCACACCAAGGAAGAACACGAACGAGGCAAAACTGAGGAAGGCACCGATAGATGACCACAGGTTCCAGTATGCGAACGCCTCGGGGTAGTCGATGTAGCGGCGAGGCATACCCTGACGACCAAGGAAGTGTTGTGGGAAGAAGGTCAAGTTTGCACCGATGAACATCGCCCAGAAGTGAAGCTTGCCAGCCCATTCCGGATACATACGGCCCGACATTTTCGGCAGATAGAAGTATATCCCGGCAAAGATGGCAAACACCGCACCAAGGCTCATCACATAGTGGAAGTGCGCCACAACATAGTAGGTATCATGGTAATAACGGTCTACGGCGGCCTGCGAGAGCACGATGCCGGTTACACCGCCAACGGTGAATAGAAACAAGAAGCCGAAAGCCCAAAGCATAGGCGTCTTGAATTCGACCGATCCGCCCCACATTGTCGCGATCCAGCTGAACACCTTCACACCGGTAGGAACGGCGATCACCATGGTCGCCAACATGAAGTAGGCCTGTTGGTTCAACGAAAGACCGACCGTATACATGTGGTGCGCCCATACGACAAAACCCAGTGCGCCAATCGCGATGATCGCCCACACCATGGGAAGATAACCGAAAATTGGTTTACGGCTGAATGTCGCGATGACGTGGCTGATAATGCCGAAACCTGGCAGGATAATGATGTAGACTTCAGGGTGTCCGAAGAACCACAAAATATGCTGATACAGCACTGGATCACCGCCACCAGCGGGGTCGAAGAATGCAAAACCAAAGTTACGATCCATCAGCAACATTGTGATCGCACCGGCGAGAACGGGCAGCGATAGCAAGATCAACCAGCTTGTCACGAAGATCGACCAGCTGAACAATGGCACCTTAAACAGCGTCATGCCAGGCGCGCGCATATTCAGGAAAGTCGTGATCATGTTGATCGCGCCCAGAATAGAAGATGCACCCGACACGTGCACGGCAAAGATTGCGAAATCCATCGACATGCCGCCTTCACGTACGGACAATGGCGGATAAAGGACCCAACCCACCCCGGACCCGAGCTGACCATTACCGCCTGGTGTCAGGACTGAAGTCACGGCCAAAGTTGTACCGCCGACATAAAGCCAGAATGAAAGGTTATTCATCCGAGGAAATGCCATATCCGGTGCGCCAATTTGCAGAGGCATGAAGTAATTGCCGAATCCGCCGAAAAGAGCAGGAATAACCACGAAGAACATCATCAAGATGCCGTGGCCAGTAATCAATACGTTCCAAAGATGCCCATTGGGCGTACATGTTGCGCTGCTATCTGCGATCAAGCGAGCACCTTCCATACACATGTACTGTACGCCAGGGTGCATAAGCTCCAAGCGCATATAGACAGTGAATGAAACTGAGATAAAGCCAACGAAGGCTGAGACAAACAGGTACAAGATACCAATGTCTTTGTGGTTTGTGGACATGAACCAGCGTGTGAAAAATCCACGCTCGTCGTGATGGTCTTGCCCGTTAATGGCTGCGTCTGCCATGCGGTGCCTCCTGCAATTGGTTAGCCAACTCACGTTCCAACAGAGAACGCGCATTGAATTGACGTTCGTTCTAGTGCGGCTTGCCTTTAGGGGCAATGGCCCCGTTTGACGCAGGGCTCGAAAATATCTGGTAAACCGCGATTGGCTTGCGAGCAGGGGCGAATGTGCAACACAGCCCTAGCATTAGGGCACTGTGCAACCACTCTTATTTGGTTGATCTTACCACAAACTGAATCAGATCAAGATATTTATTGTCGGTTAGCCCAAGTAGCGACACCGAAAAGCTCAGCCTTAGGCTGCTTTTGCAACTACCCGCTATTAAAACCGCCAGCAAATTAATCGAAGTTTAGATCGGTTGGCTCATCAGAGAATCTTGTTGCTCAGTGTTAAATATCTGATCAAATTGGGCTCTAAGCGCCAGATCGAGCGAGGCCATCGTCACCGGAAGGCCAAGATCAACCAATGATGTCACCCCGTGCTGGCTGATTCCGCAAGGAACGATACCACTGAAGTGATCTAAGTCAGGTTCGACATTAATACTTATACCGTGAAAACTGACCCATTTTCGCAACCTGATACCGATCGCGGCGATCTTGTCCTCTGCCACCTGTCCATCCAAGTCCAAAGGCCTATCGGGCCGCGCGACCCAAACACCGACGCGGCCTTCGCGGATTTGACCTTTGATATTGAATGTATCCAGCGTCGCTATGACCCACGTCTCTAGCTGTTGAACAAATCGTCTGACATCGCGGCCTCGCTTGCCCACATCCAACATAACGTACACAACGCGCTGTCCTGGCCCATGATAGGTATATTGCCCGCCTCGACGGGTATCATAGACGGGAAACCTTGTCGGGTCGGTTAGATCCTTCGGCTTCGCTGACGTCCCCGCTGTATATAAAGGGGGGTGCTCGACGAGCCAAATGCATTCCGAAGCTTCACCAGCGGCGATATGAAACGCGCGCGTTTCCATCCAGGCCTCGGCCTCTCGAAAGTCAGTCAGGCCGTCCGATATGATCCATTCTACCATTCCGTAGCTGTACCCAGTGCTTGTCACAAAGAAAAGGCCAGACGTCAGAACTCCGCGCGCTCTTGCTTATCTTCTCGCCCGAGATTCCTAAGTATTGCCCATCGGATGTTCATCGTCGGCACGCTAGCGATATTGGGCCTGTGTTCGTGCCAATATTACGCACCACTTCATGCGTCTGCACAAAATAGTGTTACGCTCTATAATCAAGAAATTCGCCGCCGTTGCGAGGTGAATGCAAAATCCTATCGATTGGCTCTTCACAAGGTGCGAGAGTTTGTCTAAACGACTTTCACCATCCATGGCGTGCGGTCGTGGCGGAATGGTAGACGCGCAGCGTTGAGGTCGCTGTGGGGTAACACCCGTGAGAGTTCGAGTCTCTCCGACCGCACCAAATCATCCGATTTTCACCAGCAGGCGATTCATCATACGAATTCGTACAAGGCGCGAACCTATGTATCGCCCTTGACGTAACACGGCGCTCCGGCTTCGATTCAATAAAAGCTTTTTGCTGGTGGTCGCCATGATACGGTAAGACGTGGTTAAAGTTGAGATCGACTGATCCGCGGGACACATCGGTACCGGGTCAGGACGGTAAGGCTACCTCGGCACCTTAGGCCCATCCAACTAGGTTAATTTTCTAAGGCGTCTAAAAGGTCCGCCTTAAGATCCTCAATATCTTCGATCCCCACCGAAAGACGCAGCAGGCCTTCAGGTATTCCGGTATGTGGTTCTAT
>DRFG01000157.1 GCA_011050655.1 Roseobacter sp. | reverse complement strand
ATCGGCGGGTCATGAAACCCCCGCCTCTCCGAAAAACAACAAGTGGCAAGTAATTATGTTCCATAATTAGGAAATAATTCTGTATCCACCTGATTCTGTTACCAGAATTCGTGCGTTAGAAGGGTCAGGCTCGATCTTCTGGCGCAGGCGGTAAATATGCGTTTCCAGTGTATGGGTGGTCACGCCGGCATTATAACCCCATACTTCGTGCAACAAAAGATCACGTGGGACGACCCCGGTAGAGGACCGGTAGAGAAATTTAAGGATATTTGTTTCTTTCTCAGTCAGACGGATTTTCTTGTCGTCTTCGGTCACCAGTAGCTTGGCCGAAGGTTTGAACGTGTAAGGGCCAAGTTGAAAAATTGCTTCTTCTGACTGCTCATGCTGGCGCAGCTGCGCCCTGATCCGAGCCAACAATACCGGGAATTTGAACGGCTTGGTTACATAATCATTCGCACCGGCATCCAGCCCCATGATCGTATCAGCGTCGCTATCGTGCCCGGTCAACATCAGTATCGGGCTCTTGACGCCTCGTTCACGCAGCTCGCGGCACAGATCGCGGCCGTCGACGTCCGGTAGCCCTACATCGAGTATGACCAGATCATAAAGCGCTTCGTCGGCGCGCTTCTTTGCGTCCGCACCATTCCCAGCTTCGAAAACATCAAAATCCTCGGTCAACAATAACTGTTCGCTCAGTGCATCGCGTAGATCTTCGTCGTCATCCACAAGCAATATTTTCTTCAACTGGGCCAT
Organism: Roseobacter sp.; assembly: GCA_011050655.1. GTDB lineage: Bacteria > Pseudomonadota > Alphaproteobacteria > Rhodobacterales > Rhodobacteraceae > Sulfitobacter. Next base: position 13,840 of record DRFG01000157.1, on the reverse strand, counting down.
TTTCAACTTATCCTCTAAAACTATACTAGAAATGTGTTCACAAAGCCGTGCTCACAAGAGGAGCGGCGTTTTAATCACAGGACCGTGCACAGATAGCGGCAAATGTTTCAATTCCCACTCATCTCCCCTAAGTATTCTCTCACAGCGATGTGAAAGATTTCAAAACCATGGCATTTCGTCCTGACATCACCGAACAGCTTGCACGGGCACGGGCTGACTTGCGCATGGGGGTTCCCATAGTTTTGCTGGGTCCCCAACCCATTCTTGTGTTTGCAGCCGAAACTTTGACTGCCCAGCGCTTGGCCGATCTGTTGGCGCTTGGCGGCGATCCGGTTCTTGTCATCACGGCGCGTCGGGCGGAAACGCTCAAGGCGCGGGCCTATGATGGCGATCTTGCTCGGGTAATATTGCCCAACGACCCAACGCCGAGATGGGTGCAATCAGTCGCAGACCCGGCCGATGATCTGCGCAGCCCCATGAAGGGACCGCTGAACTGTGCACGGGGCGGGGATGCAACACCTCACCGTGCAGCCTTGAGCTTGGTCAAATCAGCCAGATTACTGCCCGCCGCATTGGTATTAGATCTGATTGATGCAATCAGTTTCGCTGAAAAGCATGGTCTCACCACTCTCGACCTTGCCACCGCATTACCCGTTCTCGCGACCCGGTCTCCGCTAAATCCCATCGTCAATGCCCGCTTACCCATAGAGGTGTCAGATGCCGGGAGATTGCATATCTTCCGCCCTGACGACGGGGGTGAAGAGCATTATGCCATTGAAATCGGTCGCCCTGATCGAAGTAAACCGGTCCTGACCCGACTTCATTCCGCGTGCTTTACCGGCGATATACTCGGCAGTCTGAAATGTGATTGCGGCCCCCAGCTTCGCGCTGCGCTGGCGCAAATGGGTACAGAAGGGCACGGCATTCTGCTGTACTTGAACCAAGAGGGTCGTGGCATCGGATTGGCCAACAAGATGCGCGCCTATTCGCTACAGGATCAGGGCTTTGACACAGTCGAAGCAAACCACCGCTTGGGTTTCGAAGATGATGAGCGTGATTTCCGCCTTGGGTCCGATATCCTAAAATCGATGGGGTTTTCCTCGGTACGGTTATTGACGAACAATCCGCGCAAGGTTGAAATGATGGCTGCAAGCGGGATCGAGGTAGCCGAACGCGTCCCGTTGAAAGTTGGAGAGAATCGACATAACCACGCTTACCTTGCTACAAAGGCGGCCAAATCGGGGCACATGCTGTGATGCCTGACGATCTGGTTCTATCGCCCAGGGGGCTTCGGTTTCAAGGAAAGACCTTCCCCTGCACCATTGGGAAATCGGGTATCACACCGCACAAGAAAGAAGGCGACGGTGCGACCCCCGCCGGCATCCACCACGTCGTCGGGATGCTATACCGGCCTGATCGCATTGCCGCGCCGACCCGCTGGGCCACCCCGACCAGCCTTGGTGATCTATGGTCAGACGATCCCGCCGATATGGATTACAATACGATGGTTCGGGCACCCTACCCGCATAGCCATGAAAAACTGCGCCGCGCCGACCCGCTGTATGACCTTGTCATCCTGACCGATTGGAATTGGCCTGTGGCGGTCGCGGGCAGAGGGTCCGCAATTTTCATTCATCAGTACCGCAGGGCCGGATACCCGACCGAAGGATGCATCGCGCTGTCTCGTCTACACTTGCAGTATATCGCTTCCCGAATCGAAATTGGAACGCGCGTGATCATTCCCAAGCTCTGTACATCAAGCGGGGACTCTGTCACCAAATATCGCTGAACCGACCCGTATGTGGGTCGCCCCTAGGGCGATTGCCTTTTCGAAATCGCTGCTCATCCCCATCGACAGCCCCACCAATCCGTTGCGTGCGGCAATCTTGGCCAATAGCGCAAAATGCAGCGCAGCCTCCTCGTGAGCGGGAGGGATGCACATCAAACCTTTGACGGGCAGGTCTAGACCTAGGCATTCTTGAATGAATTTGTCGGCATCGGCAGGCAAAACACCTGCTTTCTGCTCTTCTTCGCCGGTGTTTACCTGAACAAACATCTCGGGACAGTAACCTTGCTCTTGTGCGATGCGCGCTAAGGTGGTCGCCAACTTGGGCCGGTCCAACGTGTGGATCACATCAAATAGCGCCATAGCCGCCCGGGCTTTGTTGCTTTGCAGCGGCCCAATCAGATGTAATTCCACACCGTCGAAATGTTGCTTGAAACTCGGCCATTTGGATTCGGCCTCTTGAACGCGATTTTCCCCAAAGCAACGGTGGCCTTCATTAAGAACAGCTTTCACGCGTTCATCCGGCTGCACTTTACTGACGGCGACCAATGTCACCTCGCCTGGTTTGCGTCCGGCGTTCTGTTCGGCCTTAGAAATTCGGTCGGAAATATCCTGCAAGCTCATACCATGCCCCCTTGTCCAAGGTCGTACACAACTACAGCATGGCAGAAAAGAAAAGGGGCAGACCGATGGCCTGCCCCTCTAATATCAAACGAGTGGGTTCAACTTAGAAGCTGAATGCAACACCAGCTTGGAATTGGTCGTTCTTGTTGGAACCGCGCTGGTAGCCGGTTTCCAAAGAAACGCCGCCGCCCAGATCGTGTGCCAGGTGGATACCGAAAGATGTACCTTCCTGAGCGTTGGAGCCTACAACGCCGTCACGGTTGTCGTTACGGCCGAGTGCAACGTCAGCTGCGCTGACTGCGTCTTCTTTAGCGACCCAACCAACCAGTGTGGTTGCTGCACCAAGGTCATAGCTACCTGCGAGCATGATCTTGTCGATGCCTTCGTTGTTGGCATAGGCCAAACGCGCACCGAACATACCGAAGTCACCCTTGATAGTAAGGACTTCTTTGTCGGCCCAAGCGAAATCGCTTCTCTGAACCGCGGCTGCAACTGTGTAGTTGTTGAACTTGTAGCTTGCGTTCAAAGCAACAACGTCCTGAGCAACTGCACCGTTGCTTACGGAGTAGGACAGGTGTGTCCCGAAACTGCCAAGGTTATAGATTGCTTCGACACCGTTCGCCGACACGGCGGAGCCGTCAGAGTCGTAGTAATCCCAGTTGAAGTAGTTGTTGTTTACGTTTGCAACGTTTGCAACATACTGCGAACCGTCAAGGCCAGTACCGCCGGAACGTGTTTCAAGGTATAGACCTGGAACGGATTCCAGAGCACCGTTGATGTTGCCGACACCCAGCGTGAAGCCGCCGTATGTGGCGAACAAGCGAGGCGTGCTCCACTGCATTACTTCTGCGTTGCTGCGAAACGCAGCGTTTGCTGCTGCAACCTGACCGCCATAGATGTTGTTGTCTGCTTCGGCGCGAACACGACCACCGATGGTTACACCACCGTCTGTCTCAGAAGTTGCGTCGAACTGCAGACGGAAACGGCTGATGATGTCGGTCTTGGAGCGACCGTTAACAGCACGGTCGTTACCGTTGGATGGGTACCCGCCTGTGCCGGCCAGACCATTTTCAGCACCGCTTGTATAGCCGACACCGAAACGAGCGTTACCACCGACTGTGATGTCAGCTGCGGCAACGCCAGCAGTTGCTACCAGAGCGGTTGTGGCGAAGAGAATTTTTTTCATGAGATTTTCCTCGGTTTGAAATAAATCCCAAACCAGTTCATCTGGCAGGGCATGGAGTTTGTTTGCATAAAATTTCTCGTCATTGCAACAACGCCACTTTCCCTGACGACGATGCTGCGCGGTATGATGCACCTTTGCCACAGTGCCGCCATAGTGCTCCCGAACAATGCCATCATTGAGAAGCGACACGATAATAGAACCAAGCGTCTCGCCGCCCCTACCCCAATATAGGTACACCTTATATATACACCTTGCCGAGAGCCCCCGCCTTGGGTAGACCATTGCCGGAACAAGCAAAGGATCATCGTGATGGGTAAGTTCTCCAAATTGCACCTTACGTTAGCACTTGGCGCGTTGATCAGTCTTTCGGCCTGTGGCGCCGCAAACGTGTCAAACACTGATGCGCCTGGTGGCGGCGACCAGTCTTTCAGCCCCAATACCGATAGGATCAGGATGGGTGAAACGACGATATGGAACATCTTTAAGCCAAAGAACGCTGAGACCAACGTCGCCGTCAACAAATACCTATGGGCCGCAAGCCTTGAGGTGCTTAGCTTTTTGCCTGTGCAATCAGTCGATCCCTACACTGGTGTGATCGTAACAGGCTATGGCACACCTCCTGGTGGGGGTACGTCATATCGGGCCACGGTGCTAATAGATGATCCCGCGCTCGAGGCGCGCTCACTGAATGTGGCGTTGCAGACCACGGGCGGACGCCCAGTCAGCAAAGCAACATCCCGCGCCGTCGAAGACGCGATTCTAAGCCGCGCCCGCGAGATCCGTATCGCCGACAGTAAATTCTGAGCCCGCTCGTTTTTTCCCCTTCATTATAACGCCGGGCCCTGCGCTAGTCGCTCGCCCGGCGTGTTCGTTTGATAAGGTCCGCAAGATGCCCTCTTATTCTCCCTCTGAAATCGAAGCCCGCTGGCAGGCCGTCTGGGAAAAAGACGACGTATTCAAAGCTGTACGCAGCGCTGACAAACCCAAATATTATGTTCTCGAGATGTTTCCCTATCCGTCTGGGCGTATCCACATGGGGCATGTTCGCAACTATACGATGGGCGACGTAATTGCGCGCTACAAAATAGCGACGGGCCATAACGTACTACACCCAATGGGGTGGGACGCATTTGGCATGCCCGCCGAAAATGCGGCGATGGCCATCGGCGGCCACCCGAAGGACTGGACATACGGTAACATCGCCGACATGCGCAGCCAGATGAAACCGCTCGGTCTTTCTATCGACTGGTCCCGCGAATTCGCGACTTGCGATCCAGAATACTATGGCCAACAGCAAGCCTTGTTCCTTGATTTCCTGCAAGAGGGTCTGGTTTATCGCAAAAATGCCATCGTGAACTGGGATCCGGTCGACATGACCGTTCTTGCGAATGAACAGGTCGAAGCAGGGCGTGGCTGGCGGTCTGGTGCCTTGGTTGAACGGCGTGAACTGACGCAATGGTTCTTCAAGATTTCGGACTATTCCGAAGAACTTCTGGATGCGCTCGATACCTTGGATAACTGGCCTGCCAAGGTCAAATTGATGCAAGCAAACTGGATCGGCAAATCACGCGGTCTGCAATTCGCGTTTTCTACCATCGACGCGCCCGAAGGCCATGACCGGATCGAAGTCTACACCACCCGCCCCGACACATTGCTGGGGGCCAGCTTCGTGGGAATTTCACCCGATCACCCATTGGCCAAGCTGCTTGAGAAAGAAAATCCTGACATCGCTGCTTTTTGCATCGAATGCCGCAAGGGTGGCACCACGGCAGAATCGATTGAAACAGCTGAAAAGCTGGGCTTTGACACAGGCCTGCGGGTGCGGCACCCCTTCGATACCGCATGGGAGCTTCCAGTCTATATCGCTAACTTCATCTTGATGGATTACGGCACAGGCGCGATTTTCGGCTGCCCAGCACATGACCAGCGTGACTTTGAATTCGCCAACAAATACGGCCTGCCGATAATTTCAACGTTTCTGCCATCCGAAGACGCGGACCCGAAGCTTGAAGAAGCCTATGTTCCGGCGAAATCTGAACCAGTTTACTATAACGGCGGCTTTACAGGCGAAAAATGGCAGACGGGCGAAGAGGCCATCGCGGCAGCAATTGATGCCTGCGAAGCCCAAGGTGTAGGTCAGGGCGTGACCAAATACCGTTTGCGCGATTGGGGTTTGTCACGTCAACGATATTGGGGCTGCCCTATCCCTGTGGTGCACTGCGATGCCTGCGGCGTAGTGCCGGAAAAGAAAGAAAACCTGCCGATTGAACTGCCTTACGATGTCAGCTTTGATACGCCCGGCAACCCGTTGGACCGCCACCCGACATGGCGCGACTGTGCCTGCCCCGCCTGCGGCGCACCTGCGAAACGTGAAACCGATACGATGGATACATTTGTTGATTCATCATGGTATTTCGCCCGTTTCACCGCACCGCACGCCGATACGCCCACCGTCATGGAAGACGCTAAATATTGGATGAACGTCGATCAATATATCGGCGGAATTGAACATGCGATTCTTCACCTTCTCTATTCCCGCTTCTTTGCCCGTGCCATGCAAATCACTGGTCATTTGCCTGAAAAGGCGATCGAGCCTTTCGACGCCCTGTTTACCCAAGGCATGGTCACCCACGAAATTTATCTGACCCGCGACGATAAAAATCGTCCCGTCTATCATCTTCCAGAGGACGTGACGGGCGGCAAACTAGCCGACGGCACCCAGGTGGAGATCGTTCCGTCTGCCAAGATGTCGAAATCGAAAAAGAATGTGGTCGACCCGTTGGGGATCATTGCGAACTATGGTGCGGATACCGCCCGTTGGTTTGTGCTTAGCGACTCTCCACCCGAACGTGACGTGGAATGGACCGCATCGGGTGCCGAAGCCGCTCATAAGCACCTTAACCGTGTGTGGAATATCAGTGACCGTATCAGGACGATGGGCAAGGATACCCCGGGCGTGGGTGACGATGACCTCCTGCGCGCCATGCACAAAACCATCCATGATGTGACCATGGGTGTTGAAACATTCGGCTTCAACGCGGCTATTGCAAAACTTTATACCTTCACTGCGGTTCTCCAAAAATCCAAAGCGGGTCATGCTGCTCAACGCGAGGCCATCATGACATTGGCGCAGCTTATGGCACCGATGACCCCACATCTGTCCGAAGAAATCTGGACGGCCCAAGGCGGTATCGGGCTTAGCACCACGGCCCCGTGGCCACAGGCGCTTGAATCGTTGTTGGCCGATGATACCGTGACGCTCCCCATCCAGATCAATGGCAAGCGACGTGCTGAAATTCAGGTGTCTGCGGATATGGCGAAAGAAGAGGTTGAAAAGATCGCGCTTAGCCACGAAGCTGTCATTCGTACTCTCAATGGTGCCACGCCCAAAAAGGTGATTGTTGTGCCCGGACGGATCGTCAATGTTGTTGCGTAAGTGCCGGTTTCTATTGGCACTACCCCTGCTGGCTTTGGCGGCCTGCGGGTTCCAACCGGTTTATGGCGTAAACGGCAGCGGGTCTGTCCTGCGCAACAGCGTCCAAGTTGAAGCGCCCGATGATGTATACAGCTATACTTTGGTCCGCGAAATAGAGACCCGGTTGGGCCGCGCGCCGGTACCGCGTTTCGCGCTGGAACTGACCGTAGCAATCGCCCAAGAAGGCTTGGCGATAGACAGCACCAATAACACCACGCGCTACAATCTGATCGGAAAGGTCGATTTTATCTTGCGTAATCTTGCCTCGGATCAGGTCGAAAGCTCGGGTGCGGTTGAAAATTTCACCGGATATTCGGCAACAGGCACGACCGTGGCGACGCTCGCTGCGGAACATGACGCCCAATCCCGGCTCATGACAATGCTAGCCGATCAGATCGTCACGCAGCTTTACGCGGCCAACCTTTCGCGATGAAACTCCCGCCTCGCGATGCGAATGCCTATTTTTCCAAACCCGATCGCAGCAAGACGGGGTTATTGATTTATGGTAGCGACGCGATGCGTGTCGCAATCAAGCGGCAGGAATTTCTTAAGAACTTGTTGGGAACGAATGCCGAAGAAGAAATGCGCCTGACCCGCATTCAAGCTGCCGACTTGCGTCGTGACGCGCCGATGCTGCTTGATGCGATCAAGGCCACCGGGTTTTTCCCCGGCCCCCGCGCAGCCTTTGTCGAAGACGCAAACGACAACATTGCCAAGATCCTGATCGACGCGTTGACTGACTGGCAACCCGGCGACGCGCAGATCGTCGTGACCGCCGGAGACCTCAAGAAAACTTCGAAGGTGCTTAAAGCGTTCGAAGCCCACAAATCCGCCTTTGCCACGCCGATCTACGATGATCCGCCAGACCGGGCAGAGATAGAACGCATTCTTGCAGACGCAAAGCTAAACCCCGAACCCGATGCGATGGCCTTGCTTAGCGAATTGGCACGCGTATTGGACCCCGGTGATTTTCGGCAAATGGTAGAGAAGGTTACGCTATATAAGTTTGGCGATAACGGCCCGCTTACTGCCGATGATGTGGCGAATTGTGCCCCAACCTCGACCGAAGCGGACGTCGACGACATCTTGCATATCGTCGCTGAATCGCGGGCGGGCGATATCGGCCCCGTGATGGCCAAGCTGCAAGCACAGGGGGTGAACGCCGTGACGCTGATTATCATGGCCACCAGGCATTTCCGCACACTTTATCGCATTGCCAGCAACCCGGGCGGGCAAGTATGGGGCGTACGCGACCGAGACCGCGCCATGCGGCAAGCGAAAAACTGGGGTGCGATCAAGTTGGAGACCGCCTTGACCGTTTTGACCGATACCGACCTGACACTGCGATCGGCTGGGCAACATGCGCCAACTATGGCGCTGGTTGAACGCGCTTTCATTCGCTTGGCGATGCTGGGCGCACAACGTTAACTGATAGCTTGAAGCTAGGAGGAAACTGAAATGTATACAGTAGTCGGAGCAACCAAATCTCGTGCCATGCGAGTGATGTGGATGCTGGAAGAAATCGGGCAGCCCTATACCCATATCGCCTGCGGGCCGCGGTCAGACGAGGCCAAGAAATACAACCCGTCAGGCAAGATCCCCGCGCTGATTGACGGTGACGATGTGTTAACTGATTCCGTGGCGATCATGCATTATCTGGCGGACAAGCACGGAGCTTTGACCGCACCTGCCGGAACCCCTGCACGTGCCAGACAAGACGCACTGACCTTTTGGCTGATTGACGAAATGGACGCGATCCTGTGGGCTGCAGCCAAACACAGCTTTGTATTTCCGCAAGAACAGCGAGTGCCCGAAATCAAAGACAGCCTGAAAGCTGAATTCGCCCGCTCGGCGTCAATTCTGTCAGAAAGAATTGAAGGACCTTATTTGATTGGGGATAGCGTGACAGTACCTGATTTGCTGGCGACCCACTGTATCAACTGGTCTATCGGCGCGGGTTTCCCTCGGGTCGATGACAAGCTGGGGAATTGGGCCAAATCCATGCGCGATCGGCCTGCCTTTAAGGCAGCAGCAACCAAAGAAGGCTAGGCATTTCGAACCCGCGCGGCTGCATGTTGCCCCGCCCATCGGCCTGTCGCCAGACAGGCCGATAACAGATACCCTCCGGTAGGAGCCTCCCAATCCAGCATTTCGCCGGCGACATAGACGCTAGGCAGGGTTTTCAACATCAGCGTTTCATCCACAGCGTCAAAGGGGATACCCCCGGCAGTCGAAATCGCCTCGTCCAAGGGGCGCAGCTTTGCATTTGTGACCGGTAGCGCCTTGAGAAGCTCTGCCAGTGCCTTGGGTTCTTGCGGCAAAGGCCGGGCCAATTCTTGCAACAGCGCGATCTTGGCGACGTCCAGCTTTACTGCCTTGCGCAGGTAATTTGAAATGCTCATCTTGGCGCGGGGTCTATCCAACTTAGCGATCAAAGTTTCGACACTTTGGTCAGGCAATAAGTCAACAATCAGCGGATGCCCGTCGCGCACACCGCGTGAGACCGTATAAATGCCCCCACCTTCAAGACCTTGCGCCGCAATGATGGCCTCGCCCCGAGAGCGGCGCTCACCCGACTGCAAGGCTATTCCCTTGAGAGCAGCCCCGAAATGGGGTGCCAGATGAGAAGACCAATTTACGGCGATACCTGCGTTCGATGGTGCGAAAGCTGCCACGTCGATGCCTTGGTCGCGCAGAATGGTGGCCCATTCCCCTGTCGAACCCAGCCGCGCCCAACTGGCCCCACCAAGAGCAAGAACGGTTACATCAGCGTTTAGGGTACGTTGCCCTTGGGGAGTAGCGAACGTCAACGATGTGTCTTGCCACCCCGTCCACTGCCACCGAGTATTAATCTGCACCCCTGCCCCGGCCAACCGGGCGAGCCATGCCCGCAACAGTGGCGACGCTTTCATAACAATAGGAAACACTCGCCCGGTCGACCCGGTAAACAGCGTCTGCCCCAGATCTTCGGCCCATTTCTGTATAGCTACACTATCGAATCCGGACAGCATTGGCTGCAAAAGTGGCTTGGCCTCTGTGAAGGCGTTCAGGAAAGACGCATCGTCTTCGATCTTGGTCAGGTTAAGCCCTGACTTCCCAGCCATAAGAAACTTGCGTCCCACCGAAGGCTTGTGCTCGCAGATCGTAACTGAAAACCCGGACTGGGCCAAGGTTTCCGCCGCCATCAGTCCGGCAGGACCGGCACCGACTACGACAGCATGTCTGTTTGACGAGTTATCTAAGGTCATCGCATGGCTTTCAGAACTTTCGTGTGACAAAGCTCGGCTTTAACGCGACCATAAGCCAATTGCACGATCTAGGTGCATATTTAATCAGGAGATTTCTGTAATGCGTATCCTTGTCACTCTTACGTCGTTTGCCCTGCTTGCCGGTTGCGGCGTGCCTTTTGTCCCGTTCATCTAGGGTAGGTCCGCCGACTTTTGAGCTGCGTCACACATCGCTTTGATACCTGTCGCAACCGTGGGTGACGCCGCGACGGTGTCTGCCGCGATGGCATATGCCATTTCAAGCAAATCTTCCGGCGCTACGATCCGATCAACCAGACCGAACATTAGCGCCTCCTCTGCCGTGATCTTCTGACCTCCCATCAGGATCAACTTTGTCCGTGATGGCCCGATCAGGGCAGACATCCGTGCGGGGTCGCTGGGTTGCGGCAGAAAACCCAGCTTCATCACAGGATAAAAGAACTTGGACTCGGCGACAGATATTCGCATGTCGCACGCTAGCGCCATTCCCATGGCACCACCGGCAAGCGTACCGTTCAACGCACAGATGCTCAGGCCCGGCAACGCGGCAATGGCCCCCGAAAGTCGTTCCCAGATATCCGACACGGCCAGGCCAGCCTGCGCTTCCTTTAGGTCTGCACCTGCACTGAACACCTTGCCGTTCCCGGTCAGGATCACAGCGCGGGCTGATTGCGCGTCCTCCATGAACTGGGCAAGACTGACCAGCATGTCATGGGTCAGTGAATTGGCCTTGTCGGCACGGTTGATCGTGGCCTGCCAGATCGCACCCTCGCGGGTAAATTCTATCATATCAAGCCCACCGCTTTGCGGATCTCATCGTCACGCAGCGATATCTCCTCACCACAGAACTTGTCGGCGGCGGGGCTACACATCCATAGCAACGTACGGGCGGGCCAATCTGCCGGTACGTGGTCTTCCCATGCCAGTTTGCTGATTGGATTGATCCCGCTGGCTTTGATCTCGCGCTGCATCTTTGTCGCGACGGTACCCGGTGACAGACCGATAGCTCGAATGCCATTGCTGGCTTCCTCTAGGTGAACAGAGCGGCCAAGCATATTTACCGCAGCCTTGGATGCGCAATAATGGCTCCAAGCCTCGATAGCGTGGTGTGCAGCCCCTGAGCTGATGGTCAAGATCGTCCCACCCTGCGCGTCTTTCATCACCGGTAGAACCGCGCGCATCCCATTATAGACCCCCTTGAGATTGATATCGATCACCTGTCCCCATTCGTCGGGGTCAGAGGTTGCCAGATGCGAAATCGGTTCAATGACGCCGGCGTTGTTTATCAGCACATCGACACGGCCAAATGCACCAAGAGCAGTTTCCACAGCCGAGGACATTTCACCAAAACGGGCAACGTTGCAGGGGATCGCAATTGCTTTCTTGCCGATTTCTCCGACCAGATCGGCAATCGCATCCTGAGACCGCGCAAGCAGCACAACGTTTGCATTTGCTGCGGCGAACACCCTAGCAGCTTCAGCGCCGATGCCACGGCTAGCGCCGGTAATCATAACGGTCTTGCCAGTCATATCCATGTGATGCCTTCCTTTTTTGTGTGATATCGGAATAAGTGCGCGTCACACCACCCGGATTTGTGTATTGGTATGCAACAACATAGGGGTTCGCCATTCAAAAGCACATCGCGCACGCGAAACATTGCGGACCGGTGGCATGGCTGTGCCTTGTAACAGCCGGTGCGGGAATTACCTTTGTGCATAATATCTGTTAGGACAGCATAGCCGTTGATCCGCGACAAAGGAATTATCAAGAATGACCCATCTTCGCCCCGTTTTTAGCTCTGCCGTCCTTGGCTTGTTTTTTTCCGCGCACGGTGTTTGGGCTGATGTTACGCCCAACGACGTGTGGCAAGACTGGCGCGATTACATGCAGGGCATGGGGTATAAACTAACCGCCACCGAGGAAAGCACCGGTGCGACGCTCGCTGTCAGTAACATCCAGTTCGACTTTGCGGCAGACGCAAACCAAGGGCAGATGTCACTGTCACTGGAAACGCTAAACTTTGTCCAGAATGGCGATGGCTCCGTTTCCGTTGTGATGCCAGCAGTCATGCCTGTTGTGGTCGAAATCACCCCAGCCGGCCCAGACGCAGAAGCGATACGCATGGCTTTGTCGATGACCCAAACCGGGCATGACATGCAGGTGACCGGCGACCCCGCAGACATGACAAGCACCTACAGCGCGGGCGCGCTTGGCCTAAATCTAGATCATCTGACGATCGGCGATGAAAGCTACGGGGCAGAGAACGCGCTTTTGAAAGTAGTGATGACGGATGTACGCAACACCACCACGTCACGCTTAGGCAATATGCGCAGTTATGATCAGAACGGCGCAGTCGCGTCCGTAACATATAATGTGCGGTTCAAGAATCCTGATGAACCCGCCATCGCGGTCATTGAAGGCACAACCAACAATCTAAAAATGGCCTCCGACGGCGTGCTCCCTCTGGGGCTGGCGCAGGTCGGTGACATGGCCGGAATGCTGCGCGCAGGGATGGACGCGTCGGGTAAGATATCGGGTGGCAACAGCACAGTTACCTTGAATATCGAAGATCCGGCCAATGGAAACTTTGCCGTCGCGGCTGCTACCGAAAGCAGCACTTTGACCGTCGAGACCAGTGCAGACGGGCTTAGCTATGCAGGTACGCGTCAAGGAACGGCCGTTTCGGTCCAATCCCCGCAGCTTCCTGCGGCGCTTTCCTTTGCTATCGACAATGCCGCATTTAATCTAAGCGCCCCAGTAACCAAGTCGAAAGACCCGCAGAATTTTGCGCTTGGGCTGAATATGGATGGGTTCGCGCTGTCGGATCTCACTTGGGACCTGATTAACCCACAGGGCACGTTGCCCCGTGACCCGGCCAATCTGACGTTGGACCTGACAGGCAAGCTTACCTTGCTCATGGATTACTTTGACCCCCAGACCGCCGAGCGTATGGCAAATTCCGGTACCCTTCCCGGCCAGATCGATATGTTTCAGCTCAATTCGCTGATCATCGAAGCCCTTGGGACAAAATTGACCGGTAACGGCACTGTAAATTTCGATAATACCACGTCTGAGCCCGATCCCGGAGCTCTTAAGCCGGTGGGTGCTGTTGACCTGAAACTGACCGGGGGTAATGCATTGCTGGATACATTGGTAGCCTCAGGTCTGGTTCCGGCGCAGACGGCAATGGGTGCTCGTATGATTCTGGGGATATTTGCAGTTCCCGACGCTGGTGAAGATACCCTTAAATCAAGGCTTGAATTTACCCGTGACGGATCGATTCTGGCAAACGGCCAACGTATAAAATAACGGCCCCTTTCATCCGGTCGTGCTCGTCCCTTGCGGACTTGCATGCCGGGCGTTAGCAGTCTTTCTATACCTCCCAAGGAGCCTTCCATGACGCATTCCCTTGATACATTGACCAAGGCGTTGCTGCGCGCCGCAGAAAAAGCCGGTGCAGACAGCGCGGACGCGATGGCCGTTCGGGGCAGTTCTGTTAGTGT
>DRFG01000156.1 GCA_011050655.1 Roseobacter sp. | reverse complement strand
CAATAGTTGCCCAATTTCGGCCACATCGCCCGATTATGTCTTGAAAGGTCAGTAATCGTGGCGGAGCGTCGTAATGTATCTTTCAGTTGTCATTCCTTGCATGAATGAAGAATCGTCTATCCCCGGGCTGGTCGCACGACTGACCCGAGCAATTGGCCCATGGAAAGACCGCGCAGAAATTATTTTGGTCGATGACGGATCAACCGACGCGACGTGGCAGGCGATTGAAGCGGCAAGAGCCGTTTGCCCCCAGTTGGTCGGGTTAAAGCTTTCTGGAAACAGGGGTCATCAAATTGCGCTGACAGCCGGACTAGAAGCGGCGCAGGGTGACAGGATCTTTATGCTGGATGCGGACCTTCAGGACCCACCAGAGCTGCTGACCGACATGATGTTCATGATGGATCGAGGCTTCGACGTCGTCTATGGCCGTCGCAGCGAACGTCGAGGTGAGACGCTCTTCAAGAAGGTCAGCGCACATCTGTTTTATCGGTTCCTGAATGCCATGTCTGACGTAGCGATTCCGCAGGACACAGGTGATTTTCGCTTGGTTAACCGCCGTTCACTTGATGCCGTTCTGGCGATGCCGGAAAGGGCCCGATTTATCCGGGGCATGTTTGCTTGGGCCGGGTTTAAACAGGTAGGAATTGAATATATTCGCAGCCCTCGAGAGCTGGGAGAGACCAAATATCCGCTACGCGCAATGGTTCGCTTTGCGATTGATGCCATGACGGCATTTTCAACCAAGCCGCTGAGACTGGCCACGCGACTATCCTTCGTGAGCTTGCTAATGGCAGGGTTAATTGGCGTATATGTCATCTATTCTCTTATCATTTATCAGACCGCACCAGGTTGGGCATCGGTGGTTCTGGCGATTAGTTTTTTCTCTGGCGTACAGTTACTGACGCTCGGTATTCTCGGAGAATACATCGGGCGATTGTATGTCGAAGCAAAGAACAGGCCGTTGTACTTCGTCAGCGAGGAAGCGCGTGACATCGCGCCTGTCGCCCAAAGATTGCGCGCCTGATGTCCGTTTTTAACCAGAAATTTGTACGGTTTTCCGTGGTCGGTCTTGCGACGGCAGTAAGTTATACGCTGCTTTATCTGGGCTTTCTGGCCTTGGGGGTGGCGCAGGTTGTCGCCAACGGGTCGGCGTTCTTGATCGCGGTCGTAATCCAATATTTCTGTCAGGCAGCATTCACTTTCGAACGTAAGTTGTACGACGTTAATCAGATCATTCGATTCAGTGTGATGGTGTGGTTCGGATTTTTGACATCGACCCTTATCACCGGGCCAATGACAACCCTGTTCGGACTTCCGGACTGGACGGCGGCGTTGCTGGTGATCGTATATTTACCTCTCCAAAATTTCACCATTCTAACACTCTGGGTCTTTGCCTCGACCTCTTCCAAAACGGAAATGACATCATGAGCCATATCTACAATGAAACGTTCTTTGATTACATCAACGCAAGC
Organism: Roseobacter sp.; assembly: GCA_011050655.1. Taxonomy (GTDB): domain Bacteria; phylum Pseudomonadota; class Alphaproteobacteria; order Rhodobacterales; family Rhodobacteraceae; genus Sulfitobacter. The sequence goes on along the minus strand of DRFG01000156.1, from coordinate 24,752 downwards.
GCCCGCGCATCTGCGAAACCGTTGGTGACGTTGTTGTTTCCAAAGCTGAAGCCTTCGAGTGTGATTGACCTGGGCAGTGGGCGTGGCGTGTGGCTTGAACAATGGCAAAGCGCCGGCGTCGACACGGTTTTGGCTGTCGATGGGGACTATGTGAACCGTGATCAATTGGCAGTGGCGAAAAGCGATTTTCTGGCCGCCGATTTGACTGCACCTGTCACTATTACGCGTCGCTATGACCTTGCTCAAAGTCTAGAGGTCGGTGAACACTTGCCAACGGAGGCCTCTGAAACGCTAGTGGACAGCCTGACAAACGCGTCAGACCGGGTACTGTTTTCCGCAGCGGTGACGGGGCAGGGTGGCGAATTTCATATCAACGAACAGCCGTTGTCATTTTGGCAGGATCTATTCGCTGCACGGGGGTACGTCGCCTATGACTGTGTCAGACCTCACTTGAAAAACGCGAAGGGGGTTGCGCCCTGGTATCGCTATAACTCGATACTGTATGTCAACGCAGCAGGGCGAGAGGGATTGCCAAAGGATGTGCTAGCAACCGAAATACCAAAAGGTGCACGCGTCAAAAACGCTGGCAACTTCGGTTGGCGGTTACGGTTAGCCATTGTCAGAATTCTTCCTCGCGCGATGGTGACATCTATCGCGCAGGTACGCGCAACCGTTTTAGCCATGCTTGCGCGGCGTTCAAAAACGACCACGCGCATATCAGCATGACATTGGCAGAAAAAGTGTCGCAGGAATACTCAAGCCGGTCTCAGCACCTCGCATTGGGTCCGACCTTTCTGGTGATATTGTTGAGCGTTACAATTATGTCGGGTCTAAATCTGGCTGATCCGATGATCCGCCATGATGATTATCCTGCATTGTTCGCCGACGCCCCGGCGTTTTGGAATAAAACCCTGCATGAAGGACGATGGCTGAATTATATCTGGCATCTACGCGATGCTGTCACCCCGGCATGGTTGAACTTTGCAGTCTATCAAACGTCTTGGGCTTTGTTCGTTGCCGCGCTCGCGGTTGTATTCACAGGACCCAAGGGCGCAAATTGGTTCACGGTCGTATTAGCATTACTGATGATGGTATCGCCGTCGGCGATGTTGATTTCCATCTGGTTCAATACGCTGATACCGGGACTTGCGATTGTCGCCCTGTTTGCGGCGTTGGCATGCCGTGTTTCCAGCCGAACTTTACGCCTGTTACTGCCGGGCTTCGTGATTGTCAGCTTCATGGCTTACACGACATATCCGCTTTTATTATTTGCAGTATGCATAGCCAAAACCGAAAATCGGTCGCTGCGTGATCTCGTCGGGTTGATGCTGCTGTTCTGTGCCAGCTTCGCCCTAGCAGTGTTGACGGTTTATGCGATCAATTGGCAGGTTCACGGTGTCTTTGGAGTTCCGGTCGCCAACTGGCGCGAACCAACTGCTGCTGATGGCCTAGGGGGCATAGTTGCAAACCTGCCCAAACTTTTGGAAACGTTTCAGATTGTGTTTCACAGGAATGGATTTGGCTTTGCGCCGCTGATCGGGTTCATTCCGGTTATGCTGGCCGCTGCGTTCGTCGTCTTTTACAAGTATGCGCGGCTTGAGGGGCTGTATCTGATAGCGGGTTTGTCAGTCGGTATCGCATTGGTCGTGGTTCAGGTTCTAAAACTTGGCGTTATCGTGCCACCCCGTGCGTTCATCTTTGCATGGGTATTTGCGGCGATGGCAATGGTGCGCGCCGTTGACCTTTTAAGTCAAACCGAAGGGTTGGCGGGGCGCATGGGCCGCAATGCGATCCTTTTAATTGTCGGCGTCTACTTTATTGAAATATTTATGTTTTACGGGCAGCACAACGCTTGGCGGGCAGATACCAAACGGCTTGCGCAGGAGATTTCATCCGCCGATGGCAATGTGTTCATTTACGGCGATTCTTCGCAGATCGCATCTGCTAAGAAATCGGGCATCCAATCTACCAAGGCGCTTCCGTTTCGATTGAAGCAATTGACGGGACGTCAGGCGGTCAATTGCGCGGAAACTCCGGACCTATGCCCGCAACAGCCACAGGCGATCGACGCAGGCACCAGTGAAATTCATGTACGGCGGACCGATCAGGGTCTATTTATGATATTTACGCCGTCCGACGATGCAAGCCTATCTGAACCCTTGTGATAGCTCTGCTAGGTTCGGTGGATTAGCACCTGGCCGGGATACCGTGATTGATGCAACTTCGCTACCGAAGCGGAGCGCGGCACGCATATCGTCAGCATCAAGCGAGCCTATAGCTTCTTTTGTCAAAAGGCCCAATTGGGATAGCTTTGCTAAAACGCCGGCGTTGAATGTGTCACCCGCGCCTACGGTATCGACAACTGATACCTTGTGGGCGGCGGCCTCGACGCTTTCACTATCAGATATGTACGCCACTGATCCTTCGCTGCCTTTGGTCACGATCACAACTTTTGGACCTAGATCGCGCAGGGCTAACGCTTTTTCTTTCAGCGTGGCATCACCGGAAATGATCCAGTGCAGGTCGTCGTCCGAAACTTTCACAATATCGCAACAGGCGATCATCTGGGTTAGCCTCTTGCGGTAAATTCCGGGTTCGCTGATAAATAATGGGCGGATATTCGGATCCATCATGATTACACGCGCTGATGCTTCACGCTTTGCAAGTTCAGAGTAGAAATCTGCGGCTGGCAGGCCGATTAGGCTGATACCCCCGAAATACATGGCTTTGATATCTGCGGAGACAACCGGTAACGAGGTTCTATCCAACGATCGACCAGCGGTATTTTCATCATAAAACATATAGCTGGCGTTTCCGTTGACCAGCCGCACAAAGGCCAGCGTGGTCGGACGGTCAGAGAGTATCACATGTGACGTATCGACATTGCTTGCCTGCAAACCGTCGCGCAATATGGTCCCAAAGACGTCGGTCGACAGGCCAGAGAGAAACCCGACTTGCCTTTCCAGCCGACCCAAGGCGATAGCCGTATTGTAAACCGCTCCGCCGGGGTGTGGAGTATAGGCACCATTCGCTTCAATCATGTCGATCAGAGCTTCGCCGCAGCACAGTATCATAACAAGCCTCTTCTATAGGGTCTAAACTGATATTTAAATTAGTTAGCGCTAACGGTCTAGGCAGAACTTATGCTGTTGTCTCGAAAACACCCCCGGTTAAGATGCGGCTAATCAGGATGCGGCCTGTCGGAGGGCAAAAATGGAATTCGATTACATCATCATTGGGGGCGGTACCGCTGGATGCGTCCTGGCAAACAGATTGTCGGCCAATCCTAAGACCAATGTGTTGCTGCTTGAGGCAGGAAAAAGCGACAATTATCATTGGGTGCATGTGCCCATCGGATATCTTTACTGTATCGGTAATCCACGTACTGACTGGATGATGAAAACAGCGGCGGAACCGGGTTTGAATGGCCGAACGCTCAGCTACCCGCGCGGCAAGCTGTTGGGAGGCTGTTCGTCGGTAAACGGTATGATCTACATGCGGGGTCAGGCTGCTGACTATGACGGTTGGCGACAAATGGGGAATTCAGGTTGGGGCTGGGATGATGTGCTGCCCTATTTTCTAAAAAGTGAAGATCACCATAACCCAGATCAACCGCTGCATAACGTAGGAGGTGAATGGAAAGTAGCCCGCCAGAGATTACGTTGGGAAGTGCTTGAAACAGTGCAGCAAGGCGCGAAAGAGTTCGGAATAAAGCCTACTGCAGATTTCAATGGAGGCACGAATGAGGGGTCTGGTTTTTTTGAAGTCAATCAGAAAAACGGGGTGCGCTGGAACACTGCAAAGGCGTTTTTACGCCCAGCCCTTAAGCGCAAAAACCTTAAGGTGATGACCGGTGCTTTTACCCGTCGTGTCATTATCGAGGGTAAACGTGCTGTTGGAGTTGAATTTGAGCGGGACATGCAAACTTTGCAGGCGACGGCACGGGCCGAAGTCATTCTGGCGGCGGGGGCGATAAATTCGCCAAAGCTGCTTGAGCTATCGGGTATCGGCCAACCAGAACGTTTGGAGAATTTAGGGTTACCAGTGCATCACGAACTGAACGGTGTTGGCGAGAACCTTCAGGATCATCTGCAGATACGCACGGTTTACAAAGTCAGCGGTGCCAAGACACTAAATGAAACCGTAAACAGCCTATGGGGAAAGATCAGAATAGGTTTGGAATACGCTATGACCCAAAGTGGGCCGCTTTCCATGGCCCCGAGCCAATTCGGGATATTCACCAAAAGCGACCCCAGCCTTGAAACGCCCGATCTTGAGTATCACGTTCAGCCGCTTTCAACCGATAAATTGGGAGACCCGCTTCATTCCTTTCCGGCGATTACGGTGTCAGTCTGCAATCTGAGGCCTGAATCAGTGGGCAGTACCCATATCAATACCCGCGATGTGAACCTACAGCCAGATATTCGACTGAATTATCTTAGTACAGAGCGCGACAGGATGGTGGCAGTGCAATCGATCAAACAGGCGCGGCAATTGATGACCGCCAAAGCGTTGAAGAGGTATGCGCCCGAGGAAATGTTGCCCGGTACCCATATTTCTAGCGACGAAGAGCTGCTGCGCGAGGCCGGAAATATCGCCACGACGATTTTTCATCCAGTCGGTACATGCAAGATGGGCAGTGACGAACAGGCAGTGGTAGATACGCGGCTGAGAGTACATGGAATAACGGGGTTAAGAGTGGTAGATGCGTCAATCATGCCGAAGATTGTCTCGGGCAACACGGCTTCGCCGGTTATAATGATCGCCGAAAAAGCATCAGAGATGATCCTTTCCGACGCACGATGAGCGTTGCTTTCAGGAAGCAGACGTAAAGATACTATTCATATGCTCGTCGAGGTAAATCCGAAGCCAAGGAGTGAAACGCCCGGGGCTTTCGCGAGTCTGGCGGGCAAGATCCCCCAGATCCACCCACGCGGTATCCATCACCTCGGACGGGTCGGGAACGATGTCAGTCAAGGCGACGGCTTCGGCTACATAGATATCGACGAGTTCATGTTCAATCAAACCGTTGCCCACGTCGGCACGGTATTCGACCCTATTGCGGTGATGTAGGTGCAGGCCGACTATTCCGAGCTCTTCTTTCAATCGCCGCTTGGCGGTCGCCGGTGCGGGTTCGTCCCAATAAGGGTGGGTGCAGCAGGCATTTGCCCACAAGCCGGGTGTGTGATATTTTTCCAAAGCGCGTCGTTGAATTAGGGTTTCATTGTTTCGCATTACAAATATGGAAACTGCTTTATGACGCAGGCCGCGTTGGTGAACCTCAAGCTTCTCTACCGGAGTAAGAGCTCCGTTTACCCAAGCAGGAATTAATACGGTCATAGAGATGTGCCTTTTTATGCTTTCGGCAGATACGTCATGTCATCGACCCTAACCCCGGTATAATTCTAGGCTGGCCGTGGAAAAGGCATTGTATCCCCATAATGCCGAAGTGTCAGCCGTTGATATGGTCTGCGGTTTTGCCTAACCTCCCTAAGACACGCCGCCTTCGGTAAGGGTGCGTTTTATCTTGTCTTCACCGTAACCTAGATCAGCCAGAATTTCCGCTGTATGGGTCCGCCCGTCGGACATGGTGGGCACAGTCGTGCCCAACGTCGAATAACGCGGCGCAGGGGCCGGTTGGACGACTCCATCATACCGTATGAACGTATTACGCGCCTGATTATGTGGGTGCTCTGGGGCCTCGGTCAGAGACAGAACCGGAGCATAACAGGCGTCTTTTCCGACCATGAGCGCATCCCACTCGGACCGGGTTTTCGTAATTATGACATTTGCAAGCTTCTCTCGCATCATGTCCCACTTTTCGGGATCGTTTTGTGGGTACATTTCTGTGTCGTCTCTAAGTCCTGCCAAGGCAAGGAGTTGGGCATAAAACTGCGGCTCTATCGCGCCGATAGAGACGAATTTTTTATCTTTGGTCTCGTAGACGTCATAAAAATGCGCGCCGGTATCTAACATGTTAACGCCACGTTCGTCACGCCACCATCCCTGGCCCTGAAAGCTATAGATCATCGCCATCAGCAGGGCTGAACCGTCAGTCATGGCGGCGTCAATTACCGTGCCTTCTCCGCCCCGCTGGACGTTCAAAAGAGCCGAAACCATGCCGAACGCCAGCATCATTGCACCCCCGCCAAAGTCGCCTACCATATTTATCGGTGGAGTAGGCTTTTCTCCTTTGCGGCCGAAGGCATGCAAGGCCCCGCTGAGCGCTATGTAGTTTATGTCGTGCCCTGCCATCGGCGCGTAAGGCCCTGTTTGGCCCCACCCCGTCATTCGGCCATAGACAAGCTTGGGATTAACGCAAAGCATCTCATCGGGGCCTAAGCCTAGCCGCTCCATCACGCCCGGGCGAAACCCTTCGACCAGTCCATCCGCAGTTGCGATAAGATCGCGTAATACTGATACGCCAGATTCTGATTTTAAATCGACAGCGATACGTTTGCGCGACCGCAGCAAGATATCCGATGCCGCGTCGCTGTCTGGACCACCACGTGTACCTCCGGGCCGCTCGATCCGGATCACCTCGGCACCGTGGTCGGCAAGCATCATGCAGGCAAAGGGACCGGGACCCAACCCGGCGAATTCAATGATGCGCAACCCTTTCAAGGGACCAGTCATGGGCGTTTCCTCATTCGAAAGATGCTTTACGCTTTTCAAGAAAGGCAGCTACACCTTCCGCGAAGTGCGGATGCCGGCCAGCGGCGCTTTGGGCGCTACTCTCTGCGGCGAGCTGAGTTTCAAAGCTGGCGTCGCCTGCAGCCCAAAGCAACTTGCGCATTAGCCCCAGTGCATGGGTCGGACCTTTGGCAAGGCGTTCCGCGAAATCTTGTGCGGTCGACGTGACACTTTGATCTTCTACGACGCGCGTCACCATACCCCAGTCAAATGCCTGTTGAGCCGGGAGCTTTTCCCCCAACAGGGCGAGTTCTGCGGCACGTACGCGGCCCACATTCTGCACCAGCATCCATGTCGCACCGCCATCGGGGACCAGTCCAATGTGACAGAAGGCTTCAAGAAAATAACTGTTTTTTCCGGCAATTATGATATCTCCTGCCATCGCGATCGAGGCACCAATGCCGGCTGCAGGACCAGAAATGGCTGTGATCAAAGGTATGTTCAGATTGCGAATAGTCAGCATAAGAGGATTGTAGGCGTGATCTAACGCAGAGCCCGCGTCAGAGTTCTGCAAATTGCTGTCTCCGTCACTTTGTAGGTTTGCACCTGAACAAAATGCACGCGGTGATCCGGTCAATATCACAACGCGGCTGGTTTGCTCAGCGCTGGTCAGCGCATCAGCAAGCGCCTTTGCCAATATCGGAGTTAGCGCATTCAGCGTAGCGGGATCATCGAGTGTAATCGTGGTAATTTGATCAGAGGTTTCAATTTTCAGGCCGTGCGTCATTCTAGGATCTCCTGTTTACCGACAGCAAAGCATTGATTCGACGCATAGGCAAACGCCAGATGATCGAACGGCGTCATAACAAGTGGTTAACCCCTTTGGTTCAGCTTCGGAATTTGCGAATAACCAACTGACGGAGCCAGATTGTGACCGATACTTCGCCCATTTTAGAGATGCCTTACATACAGCCTGCCCAAGCCCAAAAACATGTAACGCATAACGAAGCTTTACGACTTCTGGATGCCATTGTTCAGCTTGTGGTGTTGACCGATGATCAGAATTCACCCCCTGTCACGCCCGAAGAAGGGGGCTGCTATCTGGTCGCTGAAAATGGCCAGGCTGCTTGGGCCGGGCAGGACCAAAACATCGCTATATTCAGCGATGCTGCTTGGCAGTTCATCATACCGAAAGAGGGATGGGTCGCGCAGGTAACGGGTAAGGATAGCGAGGTCGTGTTTGACGGGACCGTGTGGACGTCGCGTAGGCTGGGTAACCTCGCGGGACTAGGGATCGGGGCAGATTATGATGCGTATAACCGCTTGGTGGTTTCTGCGGATGCGGTGCTATTGAACAATGCCGGGGCAGGTCATCAGGTCAAGGTTAACAAAGCTACCGGGGGCGATACAGCCAGTCTGGTGTTTCAAACTGGCTTTAGTGGCCGGGCTGAGCTTGGGTTGGTGAACAACGATGACTTTGCTTTAAAAGTCAGCAGTGACGGAGTGAACTGGACAGAAGCGCTGCGGGTTGATGGACTAACGGGGCGGGTTACAACAGGTGTGGCTGGCTGGCGCGAGATGCTGGCGGGACCCCGTAGTTTCTTTGTAGACGCAATCCTGGGCAACGACGCGGGAAGCGGCTTGGGGCAGGCCTCGGATGCGTTTGCATCCTTGCCCAGAGCGTTGGCTGCTGCTCTCAGCCTCGATAGTGGGGGCCACGATATTACCATTGAGATCGCATCGGGCACTTACGGTTTGGCAGAAACCTTGCGTATTGGGACAGGTTTAACTGGCGGAGGTAAGTTGATTCTTCAGGGAAACAGCGCGGACCCCGACGCAGCAACAATCGAAGCGACCGATTCCGTAATCGAAGTATCCTCGGGTTACCTATTGCTGAGGGGTGTGCGACTGCAAAATTCGAGTACGGTTAAGGCGGTGGTAACTGTCGCAACACAGGGCGAGGTCATCCTTGATCAAGTGGCTTTTGGACCGGCAGGCGGGCATCTGAATGTCGCAGGTGGCCGAGTCGCTCTTGCTGGCGGGTATGCAATCAAGGGAAGCGCAGCCTATCACCTGCGTGTCTCCGAAGGCGGGCTGTATGATGGATCAGCGCAACCAGTCGTACTGCAAGATACCCCGTCTTTCAGTGACACTTATATCACCTGTTCAGAAGGAGGTGTTGCGCGCGTTACCGGACAAGGTTTTACCGGAAACGCCGCAGGGAAGCGATTTGATCTGTCTACCAACGGCATCATTATTGCCGGTGGAAATACATTGCCGGGCGATACAGCGGGCACAACCCAGACAGGGGGGCAATACGCGTGAGAATATTCACGATTGAATTAGATTGTTCGGAGTCACTTTAGTTTTGCCATAAAATTAGAAGCGTGCGTTAATTCTTTTGCCTCAATGTCATTCCTGCATACGAAATAGAGGAATGACATTGATGGAATTTGACCATCAGGGCACTTTACCCGAACGCGCCGATCAGTTTCTAACTGGCGTCACCAACATAGTAGTTGCTGAATCATCGCTTGGGTCGGTTTTGTATACCACGTCTCGCTCTGGCGGCGGGGACCTTCTGGCCTATCGGATTGAAGCTGACGGTGGATTGGCTCTACTCGACAGTCGCCCCATCGCGGGGCAGGCTCAAGCGGGAACGGTCAACACGCTAAATTTTGTAGATGGCAGGCTGTATCTCACAGGTGCTGAAAACGCCGCACTCACCCAGATCGAAATCTCAGACGATGGCACGTTTTCGTCTGTTTCAGAGGTTACCGGAGCAGCATTGCCCGCCCAATTGCTTGCCACCGAAACCCTTGAGGTTAATGGACTGACCTTTATGTACGGCATCACGCGTGGGTCAGATGCGGTGGATGTTTGGCAGATGGGCGGTGCCGGCGTGGCCACTCTTATCGAAGGGGGCAATCCGGGTGATGCTTCCCAGGCAGCGTTAACGGGGATGTCGGTGGCATTTGCTGGGGAGGTACCGTTTTTGCTGGTGGCGTCAGACGCTGATAACGCCTTGATTTCCATGTCGGTTGGATCAGATGGGCGACCACGAGAAGTGTCACGAATTTCAAGCGAGGATGGCATCGGGATCGCATCCCCAACAGCTACGGCATTCGCCGAAGTGGGCGGACAATCCTTTGGGGTGCTGGCAGCTGCTGATAGCTCGACGCTAAGCGTGGTACGGTTAGGGTCAGACGGATCGTTGCAACTGACAGATCACGTGCTTGATACACGCGACACCCGCTTTGATGGCGTGCACACGATCGAAACCGCCAGTTTTAATGGCCGGGCTTATCTGGCGGCAGCCGGTGGTGATGACGGGGTTTCCGTTTTCGAGCTGCTTGAAGATGGTCGCTTGCTTCATTTGACCACGATTGCCGATGAAACGGGAACAACAATGAGCGGGGTTTCTGCGCTTAGCTTTACGTTACAAGGCTCTGCATTGCACCTTGCAGTGGCTTCGGGCGCTGAGGCTGGATTAAGCGTTTTCACATTGGATATCGCATCAAGAGGCCCAATCATCGGCGGTACGACGGCTGCGGATGTATTGGATGGCGGCACAGGCGATGACTATTTGTACGGCGAGGCAGGCAATGATGCGATCGCCGGACATGCGGGCGATGATATTATTCGCGATGGTGCCGGGTTGGACGTACTCACCGGGGGCGAGGGTCGAGACCTGTTTGTTCTTAGCGATGATGGCGTGATTGATACCATTGCTGATTTCGATATCAATCAAGACCGGATAGATCTTTCAGGCTGGTCATTCTTGCGCAGCAACTCACAAATTTTATTTCAAAGCACAGCCGAAGGGGGAGTAATTTCATTTGGTGCTGAAACATTAGAGTTGAAAACTGTTGATGGCAGCCCCTTAACCATTGATCAGATCCAGTCGCTTAATTTGGTAGGCCAGTCGCGATTCATGCCGGACTGGGTGCTGCCGGATCAGCCAGACTCCTTTACAGAACCTGCCGCTGCTGCCCCTGTGTCCCTCATTGGAACGCCTCAGGCAGATGTACTATCGGGTGGGGATGCCGATGATTTAATCCACGGTCTTGAAGACAATGACAAGCTTTCCGGCGGCGGCGGCGGCGATCAGATCAAAGGGGGGGCAGGTGACGATGCAGTTTATGGGAATGCCGGTAATGACCTAGCCGAAGGCGGGGAGGGCGCCGATAGCATATGGGGGGGTATAGGCTGGGACACTATCCGCGGGAATGAGGGCAATGACGTGATCGTTGCTGGCGACGGCTTCGACGCCGCGGGCGGAGGGGACGGCGATGATATCATAACGGGCAACAATGGAGCGGATAAGCTATATGGTGACGCAGGTGACGACCGCCTAACGGGGGGTCTGAACTCTGATAGCCTCTGGGGGGGGACAGGCGAAGATCAATTGGGAGGCAGCGCTGGCAGTGATGCTCTGTATGGCGGCGAAGGTAACGACCAGCTTTTTGGAAACGCCGGCGCGGATGTGATGGAAGGCGACGGCGGAAACGACAGGCTGGCGGGTGGCATAAATAATGACACGCTAAATGGCGGTGCAGGTCGCGACACACTGCAAGGCGACAACGGGTCCGACGTCTTGATTGGGGGTGCAGGAAATGACTTGTTAAAAGGGAACGCAGGCAGTGACATATTAGATGGCGGCGCAGGCGACGATGTCTTATCCGGGGGGATCGGAGCTGATCGATTCAAATACGGGTCAGGCAACGACACAATAATGAATTTCCAAGATGGAATTGATAAATTAGTCTTGGATCCGAGCTTATGGGGAGGGGGGGCGATTTCGGCATCTCAACTTCATATGTACGTGCAAGAATCTCAATCCGATTATATAACGTTAGATTTCGGTAATGGTAATAGTTTGGACATATTGAATGTGGAAACGATTAGCATTCTCGACGGGGATTTTGAAGTTTCATGACCAAAGGGCTGTTTAATAAACAGGCTCTATTTCCCTAAAGCTCAAGTATATCATTATGGTAGCGGCGCAACAAAATAGAACCAAATAACATAAGCATCAGCGAGATCCCAAAGACGTAAACTGGAGACACGTATGCGGCATCATAGCTATTATAAAAGCCCGCCCGAAGTGTGCCGATAATATGCACTAACGGATTGAACCAAAGCCAGTCACGATATGGTTGCGGCACAGTCTCAAGCGTAAATAATACAGCAGAAATTAGCAATAATGGCCGTGTCATAATGCCGTAGATTCTTTGCCATATTGAAAAATATGATAGTAGGAAGCAGTTCAAGGTCCCAACACCAAGCGCGAGAGCACTCGCCATAGCAATGGCGAGGAGAATAGGCGTTGGTTCCAATGATGTGTGCGTTTCAAATACAGAGGTTATTCCAAGCAGCACGATGAACCCAATAAGAAGCTGGGTAAACAAATTTAAGAAAAACCGTGCAATGATGGCATCGACAAATGTAACACAAGGATATGCAAGTAATTGACGTGAATAATTTATTGATTGTGCAACCTTGGTGCTGATGTCACTAAACACCAGAAATGGGATAAGCCCAGTCGCATAAAACATAGGAAAATTTGTACCTAATTGGGGGCTGCGGAACCCAATAGAGAAGATCATCGAAAGTAAGACTATGCCCAAGATGGGTTCCGCCAATGCCCAGATATACCCGCCAGGCGATCGGCCATATAGGGTGGACATTTCGCGTAGTATAAGTGCTGCGATAATTCGAGTAGTAGCGAAGGTCACCGTAAAAATGGCTTTCTTGTTGCTGAATTATATCGAAAATTTCATGTGTTTAACGTACTGGTATTGTATTAAAGTTTCTATTCAAACTATTTGTTCCACGACGGTGGTATGGCGGCCCCAAACTTTTCATAAGCAAAGGTATATTGCGGGTGCAGGGCGCGTCTAAACTCCAATTGCACGTCCTCAGGAAGTAAGGCTGGAATACCTTCGTTTCGGCGGATTTCAAATTGAGCAGAAAGAGTGGGAATCCCTATAAACTTGCAGATATCAAAAACTGTACCCTCCAAAAATAGGTTTTCATAAAAAATGTACTTAATGCGGTCTTTTGGTATTACAGATTCTAACTCATTAATGGTTCGTCGATAGTTCGCGCGCTCAATCTTAAATAGACGGTTTGTGATAATCAGGTGCCTGGCTCGAGCTTCACAATTGTGTTGAAACATTTTTGGTTCAGGATTCTGTGACCCAACCGCCATGCGAATCTGTGACCACATTCGATCGACAGGATCACGCATTATGAATATAAATTTTGCGCATCCGATACGTCCCATTTCCGCGAATATCTCGCGATCAAGTATCGCATATGCAGGAGTAATGTCAGCAATTACATCTTGGCATGCATACCTCTGTAACAAGTAAGAGATATAGCCGTGGTGATGACCATCATCGTTTGAATATATTTTTAATAATTTTGCCGTTTCTATCAGAGAGTCTAAGTGTGTATCGTTATGCGAGCCGATGTTAGTGCTAAGTTTACTCGCTAAAATTTGTATAGCGTGGACTCTCGCATCGTGTAACTGCTTAGCTTTTCCATGGATAACGTCAAAGTAGTGTAACTCTTTGCTCTTTGAAAAGTGGATATGTTTACTTTGACGAAGAAGGTGAAAAAGCCATGTTGTACCTGCTTTTTGGGCACCAATGCAAAATAACATTTGAGCATCTTTAGGGAAATGGCAGCTATGCAAAAAAGCCTCTTTCTGTAAATTCTACATGTGCATGTTATACTTATGAAGTTCTATCGCTTCGTTAACATCGCTAAAATAGCTAAGCTTCCCATTTTCAATTACCGCGCCGGCGGTGCACATCTGACTAACAAGCTTATCGGAGTGACTAACGAACACAAAGCCCGCCACCTTCATGCGTGCGTTGAATATTTCTCGGCTTTTCTGCTTGAATGCGGCATCACCAACCGCTGAGATTTCGTCAATTAGATAGGTGTTAAAGTTCAAGCCCATAGAAACCCCAAATGCCAAACGCGATCTCATGCCGGATGAGTATGATCGATATGGTGCGTAAAATTGCCTCCCTAATTCAGCGAAATCTTGCACGTAGTCAATTAGTGCGTCGGTATCGGAACCATATATTCTAGCGACGAATCGAGTGTTTTGTGCGCCGGTCAAATCAGGGTGAAAAGAACCAGAAAACCCTACAGGATAGGATATTGTTCCTTTTCGTAATACCTTGCCGGAAGTCGGGCTAGAGGTACCTGCCATGAGCTTAAGTAATGTTGATTTTCCGGAACCGTTACGGCCTAGCAAACCAACAGATGTGTTGTCGGGGAACACCACATTGAGCCTATCTGCGATGATTTTCTTACTGCCGCGCAAATAAAAGTATTTGGTCATATTTTTGAAAACTATCATCGGATCAACTTCTATCTCTTATAGAGTAGCCCAGCGTCGCCATGATTGACCAGGTTACCATGCTGAATATAAAAGTGAACGCCAACAGTAACGGGCGATTCGGTAGCATTGAGGCTTCTGGTAATGTTGGGTTGATATGGGTAGCGAGGTATCTTGTTTGTCGACGTGATTCCGATACTGCACTGTCATATGCTGCTAAAGCCAACGCATATGACTGTTCGGCAAACTGTAAACCTACAGATAAATTTTCATATTCTCCTACAACCTCAGCAAATACATCTTGATTTGCACCTGCCATATTGCCAATTCCGAATTTTAGTCGTTCTTGAATAAGTCTTTTCTCTATTATTGCACGCCGTCGCGCGGCTTGCTTATGTCGGGGGTCTTTCGCGCTGGTGATTTGTTTCAACATATCAATTTCGATCAGTACGTCAGCTAACTCAGTTTCCAACGACATAAGTACACCGCTTTGAATTTGAATTGTAGACTCCGGGAAAATGATTTGATTTTTGTTGCGAAATTTGAAAACTGCAGCGCGTGCTCCGTTCAGGCGCTTGGCAGCAGACCGCAGTTCTTCCATTGTACTACGAGTTGTATCGTCACGAGCGATATCAGATAGCTTATTTATTAGTATAGAACTTTCATGATAAATTGCCAACGCGATGGCGCGCGCATCAGTTGGGCTAAATGCTTGTACCTCAAGATCGATAAGTCCAGTGCTACTATCTTTGTAAACTGTGACCATCCGATTCCAAAAAGAAGTCAGGTCCTCTATCGTTCCGGGCGGACGATAATTGAATATTGGATCTTTATCCGGGTCACCCTTGGACCAAATGTGCCGCAAGTCTATAGATGCATCAATTTTTTGGACAATCTCGGTGCTCTGTATAAACTTTTGGAGAATATCTTCATCCGAAGAGCCAGATCCGGAAAGTTTTGCAATTCCTCCTAACATTTCAACAGCAGAACTAATACTTTCTGTATGAACTGAGAATCCAGCGACGGATATATACCTGTTCGCCGCTCGTTCCCATAAATACCATGCGGCTATGAGATTAGGTACCATAACCCACATTAGAAAGCTTATAAAAATAAGACGATGTCGAAATTTTATACGTGTTCGTAATGCTGGCGGTGCAATATGAACCGTGGATAAGTGGGATGATTGTGAAGGAAGGGGTAAAACTTGGACTTTCTGTTGTATTTTATTTGAAGCCCTTTGTTTTTTTGTGATCTGTTGGTTGCGTACTCGCGCCAAAGCCTCCTCGCGTTCGCGAATCTTTTGTACCTTGCGAATTGTGTGAGTGGCATTTGCATCGATAGATGCTGAGAGCTTTTTGTTCATAGTAGATATACCATTACAAATGTTCACTCACATAATGTTAATTTCAACATGTTTGGTTTGCAGAAATCACATGTCTATATTGGCCGCCAACATGCATAAATTACCACATATTCACATATTGATGTGTACTAAGGATGGTGAGGCGTGGCTTGCAGACCAATTGAGCTCCATTCTAACCCAATCCCACAGTGACTGGAGCCTCTGGATCAGTGATGATGGATCACGTGATGCCACATTAGGTATAATATCTGCGTTTATCAGCGGCAACCCTGAACGGGATATTCGGTTATTTAGAGGCCCCCAAAGAGGGTGCGCACAAAACTTCCTCTCATTACTAGCCCGACCCGAACTAACTAGCCCTTGGGTTGCATTCGCAGATCAAGATGACATTTGGATGCCACACAAGCTACAACGTTCTATAGAGATGATTCGACGGGGAACCGGTGCGCAAATATATGCGAGCCGTTGCGTTTATATAAATGCTAAAGGGAACACTGGTGGTGTCTCACCCCAATATCATCGTCCATATGGGTTTGGAAATGCTCTCGTCCAGAACATTTTGTGTGGAAACACGTTAGTAATGCCACCCGTTATCTCTGGTTATCTTCAAAGCGTATTTAGTTTGACAAGAGAATTTGATTTGCCCTTCCATGATTGGTGCATCTATCTTGCAGTTACCGGCGCTGGATTTGACATCATTCACGATGAGAAGCCTGGACTGTTTTATAGGCAGCATTCGAATAATCTGCTCGGTGCATGCAGGTCGAACGCTCTTCGCAGGGCGAGGTTAATATACAAACATCAGTTCTCTGATTGGTTGGATCGAAATATATATTTCTTAACTATAATTTCACCGTTCATTACCCAGAGCAATCAAAGTTTGCTAAATAGATTTATTGAGTTGCGAAAAAATGAAGACGTATGTTTTCTTCGGAGGCCACAGTCCCTCGGGATACATCGACAAACACTGGCTGGTGATTTTATACTGCAAGCAATGTCATGGTGCCGAAAACTCTAAGTTAAATCAGTATAATATTTTTTGTTGTTTAAGGTTGTAAATAAGAGTTTCATCTAGAGCAGTGAACTCTGTTAAACGAGCACGATTTTCTTCACTTCCCATCAATTTAAGGAGCTCTGCCCACTTGTTTTTTGTATTATGACTTGGGCCAACATTCACATATGTTTTGGCTATATATACTGCTTTGCCAGTAAAATTAAATATGTCATTTTCTAAGTGTGATAGGGTTTTTGTGGTGTAAATTCTATCTATGTCACGGCAACTGTTCGTAGCCTTTTGTATAACTTGAGAGGTGTCTAGTGTACGAAGATTTTCTGATCCCCTCACCTTTCGAGAAGCAAAGTATCTGCAGTAAAAGTTGTCGTAGTGATCCAGAATAAAGGCCTTCCATTCTTCTCCTTCACCAAAGAAATATTCTGGTGCTGTTCTGTTTTTTATCTCTTTCAAGCCTATATTCTCGTGCGCTGATAATTCTTTATTTCTCATATAATGTGATTTGTGGAGAAGATAAAAGTAGAATGACGCGATTCTATCTTTTGGGTCCCGCAATACAGTAAAAATAAAACTATCGTCATCTGAGGTATCTAGTGTTTCCCAATCCAAATGACCTGAATATAGTTTATATCCTTGTGGGAATTGCCCCTCCGTAGAAGCTTGTGTGTGCACTCGTACCGGAGAGGTATGTTCGGGCCCGAATACTCGAGCCAATTCTGAGTGAACTGTTTGACCGGCTGTCTTGGGTATATGAAGGAAAATAATTCTTTTCATCTAGGAAGACCTTCGCGAAGGTCTACGGTTTCACATGTATAAGGGGGCGTAGAGTTTACCATTTTAAGAACACCTTTGCAGAAAGCTGCGGGGTCAGAAGGGTCAAGGTGATCCATTTGCCACGGTGCGAATTGCCACCATTGGGCTTGGAGCATAAGAGTTATCAGACTGGACGGTAGGCGCATTTTTTTAACTAAGGCAGGGTTTCCGGCGACAACAGCATAGGCCGGAACATCGCGTGTAACCACAGCATGTGCCCCGACGATAGCGCCATCTCCGATTGTGGTTCCCGCGGCGATATAGGCTCCGTGTCCGATCCAGACGTCATTGCCAATGGAGGTGATTTTAGCGTCGGTAGCAGGGGTGTTCGTTTTGAAACGGTAATTATGGAAGAGATCAGCATTAGCGAAGGTTTCTCCGAGGTCATACATCTGATCGCCGAGGTAAAAGGCTGGACTGGTTGACGCCCAATCAGTGGGATGGTTTTGGCGCCCTATCTGTGTACCTTCGCCGAATGAACAATACCTTCCGATACGAGCTGCGAAGCAATAGCCGGAAACTTGATAGGAAAATGCGCCAAGCTCTATTGAGTGTTCGTACTGGGTCCACTTTAGGCTGCCGGGGGCCTCGAGCACTGTATGCAATGGCAAATTTATGTTTGGTGCACCTCTACTCAGCACCTCTATGCCTGAACGACGCAATGCTTTGAGCGGTACAGATAATTTTACCATTAGGCCGCTCGCTTTGATTGATTTAGATACCGCATCAAATGCAGCCTGAGAGCCTCTTGAGGCGTCTCACCTTTCCCATAATGAACGGGGATGCCGTTTTTTGCATTATTAACGGCGTCGCCTTGAGCCCCTAGAAAAAAAGCGTGGACGGGTAGTCCTGTAGAGAGCGCTTCGTGGGTAGTGAATGAAAATGTTTCAGGCCAAATGGAGGGAATGAGCCAATCAGAGACGCCGTATCGAGCGGCGATCTGTGGAAGGTCGGAGACTTTGTAAGAGCCATGTACGGTTATACCAGCCGGCAACCGAAAACTCGGGTCAAAGTTCCCAATGATCACCAGCCGTACATTCATGTGGGCAATTGGTCGCGCAATATAAGCGATGACGCCTGCCCCTTTTTGAGCGCCTATATCGCCTAGGATTCCAATAACTCGTTTAGCTTCTGGTTTTGGGACAGGTAAGCGTGGAACTGGGTGCAACACCTTATGCGGCGTGATATCAATTTTACCTTCCTCCTCTGGATAGGCGGCAGCGACGATTTTCGCGCTATTTTCTGAAAAGACTGTCAAGGTTTTTGCGGCTGAAACAAGGAGGTGCCATTGGCTCTGCCATAGCTCCAATGTCACCTTCTCTCCGTTTTGATCTTTGGCCGAGAAACGCTCGTGGTCAGGATCGCCTGGACGGGGAATGCCGCGATATGTGCCGTTGCCATCAAGAAGAGTATACGAGGGGGAAAGCACAAAATAATCATGAAAAAGTACTTCAATTGGGTGTCTTCCCTGTTCGCTTAAGCTTAGCAAGGCATTTGGTAATGACACGGGTGTAATATCTCCTACGCCGCAGGAGTATATGATTTGACGGTGCGATATCGGCGCGAGCATTTGGCAGACATAGTCGAAACTGTCGTTTAGACCTGAAATCATGCCATGTGGTGTAACAAGCTCCAACCGCCAACGCATGGATCCGCCGACGCGAAGCACCACTGCCGATTGACCTATCGCAAGGTGCTTTCGTGATATCCGATTTTGGAGATACGCCTCTGCACCCCCTCCCATGCTGTGGGCAAGATATATTGAGACCGGATAGGTACCCTGAGCACCAACCCATGCAAGAGCAAGAGCCAGTCGGGTGGATTGAAGCGGATCAGACCGGATAAAATTTTGTACATCCGTATCATAAGTCGGATATCTTTTCGTTATTAGTTCATTGTTTGTTGCTATCAAGCGTCGCTTTTCTTCAGTACCAAAACTTTGCCCACCACGGTGTTCTACGAAAAGGTTAGGGGCACAAACATGCTTACCGCCCAACCGACGCGCACGCTGACACCAATCTACCTCTTCGCCGTAGCCTCTGCCAAACTTAGGGTCCAAGAAAGGTAGTTGGCGAAGGTAAACAAGGTTAATTGCCATGCAAAAGCCCACCCCGGTTGGCGCTGATATACGTTCTGCTCTTGGATTCAGCCGGGCCGCCGTTGCATCAATTATATCGCCTTGTCCTGGGGTCAAAGTCTGTGCACGGCAGATAATGGGAAGGGTAAATATCTCTGCATCATTTGACATTGGCGTGACTGTAGCGACGCTGTTGTCTTCGATCATAGGGTTCACGAGGCGCGTAGCCCATTTCGGCGGTACCAGAGTGTCTGAGTTCAAAAGCACCACCGGATCTTGGAAGGACAAAGCCTTTGCAATTCCTTTGTTAACACTGGCGATAAATCCGAGGTTCTCAGCGTTTTCAAGCAATAGAACCTGATCCGGATAGAGCTTTTGCCACTCTCTCAATAAGGGGCGGATACGATCATCCGTCGAACGATCATCAATCAGAATCATTCGCCACGGAAGATCGGTGTTGTCTGCAACGCGCGATAGAGCATCTTTTAGAACTTCAAAAGCATTGAATACCGGCATGATAAGCGTAACATGTACTTTGGGGTCGGATGTACTGACGGGCGTTCGGAACAGGTCAGGATCAAGCTCGCGCGAGACAGGTATCGCGGTCAGGTTCAACCCCCGCTTGATACGAGATCGATAGATCGGCTTTCTGGTTAAGAGCCAAGCGCAACAGGCAGGGAACTGTCGCAAAAGCCCAATGAAAAACCACCCGACAAGAAAGAGTCGAATTAGGTACAAATATTTTAAGGATAACGGCACGGCAAGTGTTTCGCCCGTTACTTGAATGTTGTGGATCTCGACACCAAAACGCGCGATTTCACGTAAGCCGACAGGGCCAAGCGGCAACACTAAATCGAACCCGAGACAGGGGTCTAGACCGTATACTGTAGCCACGTCTTCGCGCGGCAGAATTGGTTTCGTGCTCGCTTTGATACCGTTCATGTGCAGCACGACATGCTCCGCCCCCGCCCACCCGGCTAGGCGGATCTGACCTTGAGATATATGGAAAACATCGACCGTACCAACCAGGCGGCCTCGTTCGGTACGAATCGGTTGGGGTCTGCCATGAGCGACAAGATGTGCAGCAACGTAGCGAGAAAAGAGAGCGGCGAGCTGTTTATACAAAATCAGTCTTTTCGATTCTAAGGTGTTGAATGTGAATTAAAGATCAGCACGCTGAGCGTTAAGGGGAGGTTAAGTTGAGGGTATTTGGATCGAAGTGGCACAAACACCGGGTGAACCGATGTCTGATACCGGACTGAATTCCATCGCCATAACCGATCATGGTTGGAATAATCAGGTAGATATTGCCGCATCGGCAAGGTTGGGAGATGGGGTAAGAATCGACCTGTTTGGCAACAATAATCACCTACGCATTGGGGAAAACACCATTATCCAAAGTGGTTTAGTCGAGATACGTAATCACAATAGTTCAATAAAAATTGGAAAGAACTGCGCATTGACTGGCACGTTCAGATGTCGAGCGAGTAATACGCATATCAGAATCGGTGATCAGACGACTTCTATGATGGTACACATCACCTTGCACGAACCAGGAGCCATAATTATTGGCCAAGATTGTATGCTGTCAGGTGATATAGCGATGGATGTGAGCGATATGCATTCAATCTTAGATAAAGACACCGGGAAGCGGCTGAATCCTCCGCAAAACATACAAATCGGGGATCATGTATGGTTGGCCCAAGGTGTGCGCGTGATGAAAGGTGCCTGTATTGGTCATGACTCCGCGATCGGTACTAGGGCGCTTGTCCTGGGTGAAATACCTCCACATTCACTGGCAGTAGGTATGCCCGCACGCGTTATCAAAAATAATATTATCTGGGACCGTAAACGATTGCCGGGCGCAACTGAGATAGATGAGGAAGGGGGATAGGAACATGGAAGTAGCGACGGGTGATTTCCACAAAATCGCCGCTGCAATCACTGCTGAATATGTGCCTAGGTCGTACGGCGTTGCATAAAAGGAGATAATTTCAGTCAACGAGCACATTGATAAGCGGGATATGGCCGGTCACAGTCGGGCTAACTCCCTTTTTTAGTGTCATTTTAATTTGTGAGTACAAAAGAAAGATGGTTTTGATTTCGACATTGCAAGAGGCGCTTGCAACAGACCCTTGTTCCTCTATTGAGGGGCATAATCAAAAATAAGCAGGCAAATGTTCGATCCTAGCACCCTAGTTCAACAACAACCCGATTCACGCGTAGCGCGCGAATGGGTTAAGATTCTTTCCAAGTACCGAGAACCCAATCCCCTACGCAGCTCTTTCGAGCTTTTTGTGACTGTAGGCCCTTTTGTCGTTCTTTGGGTTTTGGCGTGGTGGTCATTGTCGGTTAGTTATTGGCTGACACTGTCCTTATCCATCTGCAATGCAGGCTTTTTGCTAAGGCTTTTTGCTATTCAACATGATTGCGGCCATGGTGCCTTCTTTAACAGCCGTACCGCCAGCGACTGGCTTGGGCGCGTGCTGGGTGTGTTGACGCTCACGCCTTACGATGTATGGCGGCGTACTCATTCGATTCACCATAGTTCTGCGGGTAACCTCGGACGGAGGGGTATTGGGGACATTCATACCCTCACGGTTAGCGAATATCGCGATCTTACCCCATTTAACCGTTTAATTTATCGGTTATATCGGCACCCGATAACACTATTTTGCTTGGGACCGGGTTATATATTCTTCCTACAAAACCGTCTGCCGCTTGGTTTGACTGGCAAGGCACGGTATTGGGTCAGCGCGATGCTGACAAACGCTGCCATCATTGCGGCGCTAGCGATCATTTCATACTTTGGCGGTCTCATGCCGATCCTGCTGATATTTCTACCCTCCACTCTGCTTGCGGCGACTGCCGGGGTTTGGCTGTTCTATGTGCAACACCAATTTGAAACTACCCATTGGGAGTCCGAGGAAGACTGGCAGCTGCACGACGCTGCACTGCATGGCAGCTCACACTATGTGCTTCCCTCGTGGCTGCAATGGTTAAGCGCCAACATCGGTATTCATCACGTGCATCATGTCCACAGTCGCATTCCGTTTTACCGTCTGCCCGAGGTGTTGCGCGATCATGCCGAGCTTGCTGACGGCAATCGCATGACGATCCGGGAGAGCTTGCACAATGCGAGGCTGCATCTGTGGGATGAAAAAACAAAGCGGCTGTTGTCTTTTGCGCAAGCCAAAGCACGACAATACAACGCCTGACCGATTGAATGAAGCATTCAGCGGATGTGTGTAGAATTCGAGATTTAGCCGCTACTCTGGGGTAAACCGATCACCACGCAGGCAACCAGATGCCATTTGCGCGGCTGGAATTTTCTCTCTAAATCCAGCGGACCAGCTTGAGAACGAGAAACATTAACACGGCGAGAACCAGCATCCCCAGCGAAAGGATGGTGAACGCCAATGGGTGATCTATCCCGGGCATCCCGCCGACGTTCACGCCGAACAAACCTGTGATGAAACTAAGCGGCAGGAATATCGCAGCCGCAACCGAAAGCACATAACCGTGACGGGCCTGACGTTGTGCGACATTGGCGTCGTGCTCGTCTTGGACGGATACCAGCCGGTCGCGTAGTTCATCCAATTCTTCCACTGCAATCAACGCGCTGTTTGCCTGCTCTCTTAGTTCAAGCTGACTGGCCTCAGGAATGAGAGGCATGTTCAGCGCCGCAAGTTTGCTAAGCGCCAT
The DNA here is from genome assembly GCA_011050655.1 of Roseobacter sp. GTDB lineage: Bacteria > Pseudomonadota > Alphaproteobacteria > Rhodobacterales > Rhodobacteraceae > Sulfitobacter. Next base: position 1,786 of record DRFG01000156.1, on the reverse strand, counting down.
GCGTTGTGGGTCTAGATAGCGCCGCAACCGGATCACGCTGCGGCGAATTTCGGGCAGCTCACGAGGCATCGGGGTCTGCTTGTCTTCTAGGTCTTCTTCAAAGAACTCGGCTTGTTCATCCAAGCTTTCAACATGCTGTTGAACGCGCGAGGTCAATCGTATGATAAGTTCTTCAAGAAATTCAGCAGGGCTGGGTGGGGCGTGTTGGGCAGTTGCCATCTGCCGTATCGCGTCAATGGCAAAAACCTTCTTACGGCGCACGGTGATCAACAGGTCATTTTCCACGTACATTCGAACGGATACCATCTCGTCGGCGGCCTGACCTGCATTCATATTGATGCCGCGCAAGTTGAGGATCAGTCCTCCTTCGAACTGATCGCACCGTGGACGTGTTTGTTTCTGAATCAGGGACCCCGCTGGTATTTCATGCAGGTGTTTGTTTACCCACGGTTCCAACATCGGATCCGTTAGATCGAAATGCCACCAACGATACGCGCCTGGCCCAGTAAGCTGTGTGTCCGTGGGGATCATGGTCATTCCATCGGAGAAAATATCGAAAACGCAAAGCGGCATAAAATGACCCTGAAATCGAACCTACCAATGAAAGTATTTTGACAGACCACGCAAGATGCGCAAGCCAAGCGAGCGCACTGTGTGTTCTTTCCGACCCTGACAAAAAGGGGTACTGTCCCAGAAAGCATTTGTGACCGATTTTATGCGCAGATCACAAGATTGCCGCCAAACGTGTTCCTTGATTGATTGCCCGTTTTGCATCCAGTTCAGCAGCCACATCCGCCCCGCCGATGACATGGCAGGTGACCCCCTTTTCCTCGAGGGTATCCGCTAACGAGCGGTCGGAAAGCTGACCCGCGCATAACACAATCGTATCCGCTGCGATCAACCGCGGGTTATCGCGCGTTTCGCCAAAGCTGATATGAAGCCCGTCTGCATCGATTTTTTCATAGTTTACACCACCGATCATTTCTACATTTTTCATGGTCAGCGATGCGCGATGAATCCAGCCAGTTGTTTTTCCCAGTCCTTTGCCCAGCTTTGTGGCCTTGCGCTGCAGCATTGTCACCTGACGCGCAGGAGCATGTGGTTGTGGGCCTTCGGGGGCTAGGCCACTGCGGTAGCTTTCGGGGTCGACAACGCCCCATTCCTTCATCCATTCGGGCAGATTTGTTGTGGTGCTGTTGCCTTCATGGACAAGATGTTCAGATACGTCAAAGCCAATACCACCAGCACCAATCACTGCAACCTTTTGGCCAGCAGTTATTTTGCCATTCAAGATGTCGATATAGTTCACCACGTTGTCCCTATCCTGGCCGGGAATTTGCGGGTCGCGTGGTATGACGCCGGTCGCTATGATCACTTCATCGAATTCATCAAGGTCCGTGGCGGACACTTCGGTGTTCAGCTTTACAGTCACACCATGCAGGGCGACCATGGTCCGATACCAGTCAACCAACCCCCAAAACTCCTCCTTGCCAGCGACTTGTTTGGCTAGGTTCAACTGACCGCCTATCTCGGAAGCGCGGTCAAAGAGTGTAACCTGATGCCCCCGTTCGGCCGCAGTAATAGCGGCTGAAAGTCCAGCCGGACCAGCGCCGACAACCGCGATGGACTTAGGGGTATGCGTCGGTTCAATCTTAAGTTCTGTTTCATAGCACGCACGCGGGTTCACCAGACAGGTCGATATTTTCCCGCCAAAGGTGTGATCAAGACATGCTTGGTTACACGCAATGCAGGGCGCAATCTGGTCTGCATTGCCCGCTGCCGATTT
>DRFG01000155.1 GCA_011050655.1 Roseobacter sp. | reverse complement strand
TCCGTCAATCTGGTCATAGGCGCGGAAGTCGCCGAAATACTTGGTGATCGCAGCCGTCAACGTCGTCTTGCCGTGGTCAACGTGACCAATCGTGCCGATGTTAACGTGTGGTTTATTACGTTCAAACTTTGCCTTAGCCATGGTGGCCTCCTTGATTTTCAAATTGGGCGGTAGGCTGGATACCCACCCTACGGTTTGGGTAGGGCGGGGTCATTTCCCCGCCGTCCCAGTTATTTAGTGACTCGCCAATTAGGCGAACTTGGCCTGGATCTCGTCCGAGATATTCTGTGGCACTGGTTCATAATGCGAGAACTGCATGGTGAAGTTCGCGCGACCAGAAGACATCGAACGCAAGGTGTTGATATAGCCAAACATGTTCGCAAGAGGGACCTGCGCATCGATGGCAATCGCATTACCGCGTGTATCCTGTCCCTGAACCTGACCCCGGCGCGATGTAAGATCGCCGATGATGCCACCTGTGTATTCCTCAGGTGTCACAACTTCGACTTTCATGATCGGCTCAAGCAGTTTCGCACCAGCTTTCTTCATACCTTCGCGCATACCCATACGGGCAGCGATTTCAAAGGCCAGAACACTAGAGTCGACGTCGTGGTACTTACCTTCGATCAACGCAACCTTGAAGTCGATAACCGGGAAGCCAGCCAATGGACCGGAATCCATCACCGACTTAATCCCTTTTTCAACGCCAGGAATATATTCCTTAGGCACCGAACCACCAACAACGCGGGATTCAAACGAATAACCCTCGCCAGGTTCAGTTGGCATCAAGATCATCTTGACTTCGGCGAACTGACCAGAACCACCGGATTGCTTCTTGTGCGTATAAACAACTTCGGCTTCACGAGAGATGGTCTCACGATAGGCAACTTGCGGTGCACCGATGTTTGCTTCGACTTTAAATTCACGCTTCAGACGGTCAACCAAGATATCTAGGTGAAGTTCGCCCATGCCCTTCATGATGGTCTGACCAGATTCGATATCAGTCTCAACACGGAAGGAAGGATCTTCGGCGGCCAGACGTGCCAGACCGGCGGACATTTTTTCTTGGTCAGCTTTTGTCTTTGGCTCGACTGCGATCTCGATAACCGGATCCGGGAAGGTCATTGTTTCAAGAACCACAGGATCGGCAACGGAACACAGAGTGTCACCTGTTGTGGTGTCCTTGAGACCGGCCAACGCAATAATGTCGCCCGCGAACGCTTCTTGAATTTCTTCACGTTCGTTCGAGTGCATCATCATCATACGACCAACACGCTCTTTTTTGCCTTTGGTAGAGTTCAAGAGCGTGTCGCCCTTGTTCAACTTACCGGAGTAGATGCGTGTGAAGGTCAACGAGCCCACGAAAGGGTCGTTCATGATTTTAAATGCAAGACCGGAGAACGCCATATCATCATCCGCACGGCGCGGGATGTTACGTGTTTCTGTCTCGTCGCCTGGCTTAAAGCCCATGTAATCGACAACATCCATCGGGGACGGAAGATAGTCGATGACTGCGTTCAACAGCGGCTGAACACCTTTGTTCTTGAAAGCAGAGCCACACAAAACTGGAATGAATTTGATGGCCAAGGTACCCTTGCGGATCAGGCTGCGAAGCGTTGCTTCGTCAGGCTCTGCGCCGTCCATCAGGTAGTTTTCCATCGCATCATCGTCCATCTCGACCGCAGTCTCGATCAGATGCGCGCGCCATTCGTCGGCTAGGTCTTTTAGTTCGGCGCGAATTTCGCGCTGTTCCCAGCTTGCGCCAAGATCTTCACCGGCCCAGACCCATTCTTTCATGGTGACCAAGTCGATCATGCCTTCCAACTCGGTTTCGGCACCGATTGGAATTTGGATTGGCGCGGGTGTCGCACCGGTACGGTCTTTGATCATCTTTACGCAGTTGAAGAAGTCAGCGCCGATTTTGTCCATTTTGTTCACGAAAACGATCCGCGGAACTTTATAGCGGTCGGCCTGACGCCAAACCGTTTCGGTCTGTGGTTCAACACCGGCGTTGGCATCAAGAACGGCTACCGCGCCATCCAAAACAGCCAAGGAACGCTCAACTTCGATGGTGAAGTCAACGTGGCCCGGTGTGTCGATGATGTTCATCCGGTACTTGGTGTCAGATTTGGCATCGGCGTCTGGCAATTCCTGGCGCTGCCAGAATGTTGTCGTGGCCGCAGACGTAATTGTGATGCCGCGTTCCTGTTCCTGTTCCATCCAGTCCATCGTAGCCGCACCGTCGTGCACCTCGCCGATGTTGTGAGATTTACCAGTGTAAAACAGGATCCGTTCGGAACAAGTGGTTTTACCTGCGTCGATGTGGGCCATAATGCCGAAGTTACGATAGCGTTGGAGCGGATAGTCGCGTGCCATGGGGCTGCTTCCTCGAAAATATCTGAAACGGATAAGTCGCGTCCCGGTACGGGACGCGACGAGAACGGCTTGTGCCGCCCGAATTACCAGCGATAGTGGCTGAATGCTTTGTTCGCGTCAGCCATCTTGTGGGTATCTTCCCGCTTCTTGACAGCGGTACCACGCGACTGGACAGCATCCAGAAGTTCGCCCGCAAGGCGCTCTTCCATTGTGTTCTCGTTGCGCGAACGAGAGGCTTTGATCAACCAGCGGATCGCCAAGGCTTCGCGACGCTCGGGGCGTACTTCGACAGGGACCTGATAGGTCGCACCACCGACGCGGCGCGAACGCACCTCGACGGAAGGTTTGATGTTGTCCAGCGCTTCGTGGAAAACTTCAATCGGTGCGCGCTTGATCTTATCTTCAACACGGGTCATCGCGTTATAGACGATACGCTCTGCGACTGACTTTTTCCCGTCAATCATCAGGTTGTTCATGAACTTGGTAAGAACCAGATCGCCATACTTGGCATCTGGCAGGACTTCGCGTTTTTCAGCGGCGTGACGGCGTGACATTGGTAACTCCTAATTCATTTACCGTTTGAACAAACGGAAGCCTTAACTTGACAAGTGCCGGCACCATCTCGGGCCTCACACTCTGCTAGGGCGCGTGCATGGGATGCAGAGGCTGTTTTAAAACCGTAGCTGATGCCGGTTTGCTTCATGGACTTTGAAGTCTCGGATGCGGCAAGCGCACCACAAGAATCTTCAAGCCAAACGCCGACCTTGCACCCCTTGCCACCGGCAGCCTTGCAAAATTTTAGTGCAGAAGATTCTGCAGCTTTTCGACTGTCCAGGTTCCACGAGCGACCGTATTTATCGCTTTGGATACTATAGGCAATAGCGCCGAAAGTCTCAGCAGCAGCCGACTGCGCAACGGTCGCAATGACCAATGCGGCAGCTGTAGAAGCAACGCGGTTCATTTTGGACGCTTAGCCCCATACTTCGAACGACGCTGTTTACGATCCTTAACGCCTTGGGTATCCAATACGCCGCGCAGGATGTGGTAACGTACGCCGGGAAGGTCTTTTACACGACCGCCGCGGATCAGAACAACAGAGTGTTCTTGAAGGTTGTGCGATTCACCCGGAATATAGCTGATGACCTCGAAACCATTGGTCAGGCGCACCTTGGCAACCTTACGCATGGCCGAGTTCGGCTTTTTAGGAGTGGTTGTATAAACACGCGTACAAACGCCACGCTTCTGCGGGCATTCCTGCAGGTGCATGGATTTCGAACGTTTAATTTTAGGCTGGCGCGGTTTGCGGATCAGCTGCTGGATCGTTGGCATTCCGGTTTTATCCCCGTTTAGCTCACATAAGTGGTGCATCAGGGCGAACCCCAGTGCGGTTTCAAATTCGGTCGCTTCGCACATCCACGAAGCCTATCATTAAGCTTGCACCGGTGGTGCAAAGCAAAATCACCGCAGCGTTTCCGTACCGAGGAAAACGAGGCGGTGGGGTAACAGAGGATCGAGTCAACATTAGACCGGACCGTGACCACAGTAGATATGATGTCGGCAAAGTAGGGCGAACCCCACATCCGAGATATGGCGCGTATAGGCAGAGTCGTCCCCACTGTCAACAGCGCCTGTCCACCCGCCCTGCAAGAGCCGCTTCCAAAAATTGGAGCTTGCAAAACTGGAAGCCTCTCTCGCATATTCCAACCCTATTCACCATGCCGCAAGAAGGGAAAATTCGTGCAGGTAATCGGTCTTTGCCGCTTCTCATATCCCTGCCTAGGCGGCTTTCAGGTTGGCCATGACAATATGGAAGCCAGAATAGAATACCTGTATAACCACGTCAGATTGGAAGAACGCTTTCGTCTTTTTGAAACGGTCGCCCTACCCGGTTTGAAAGCACAGACAGATCGCGATTTTGAATTGATCGTTCTTGTTGGTACCAGCCTGCCTAAGCCACACTTGGAAAGATTGCACGATCTGGTTGACACGCTTCCTCAGGTTCGCATCGTGACAGAACCCCCTCGCCCGCACCGAGAAGTGATGAAGGAAATCCTGAATAGAGCGCGGCACGACCCTTCGCAACCATGCGCGCAATTCAGGTTTGACGATGACGATGCCGTGGGTATCGATTTCATAGCCAAGCTTCGCAAGGCCGTCGATGACAGCGCCGCTTTACTGGTCCAGCACAAGAGCGTCGCATTGGATTGGAACAAGGGTTTCATCGCCGAATTCGGTGCCGGCGGTATACGCGCCACCCCGACGTATCGGCCCTTCTACACTGCCGCGCTGGCGATGTTCGTCAACGGGAGTTGCCCGCTTACGATCATGAACTTCGCGCATGACAACCTGCCCCGCTTCATGCCAGCCATAAGTTTTCCCGATCAAGCGATGTATATTCGCGGGCACAACGACTTTAACGATTCACGTCAAAAAACCACCAAACGGGTTGAACTGAAATCGCTTTCCAATGATCAGACAAAGCTGTTTCGCAATCGCTTTGCCATCGACATCAATGCGGTTCGCGCTGCATACAAATCGGATTAGAGCGGCGGCAAGGGGCGCGTGGTCTTGCGCTCTCGGTAGAGCGTGAACAACCCCGTCGCCGCCACAATCGCAGCCCCTGCCAATGTTGATGGTACCGGCCAATCCCCGAACACGAACCATCCCAAGATCAGCGCCCAGATCAACCCGGTATACCGAAACGGCGCGATAAACGACACATCCCCAACCCGCATTGTCTGGATGCTGAGGTAATAACCGATCAGAACAAAGAACGCTGCAGCCGTAATCGCCATCCAATGCGCAGTTGAAACTGGCTGCCACGGGGTGGATAATTGGGCAAATGCGGAAAAGCACGTAACAGACAACACTGCGGCAAGTGTCACTGTCATCGAGGGCACGGCTTTCGATAGTCTCCGCGTGCTAAGGTCGCGGATAGTCACGAAAAATACTGCGATCAAGGCATAGACAGACCATATGTTGAATCCAGCCGTTCCGGGTTTCACGATCAGTAGCACCCCGGCAAAACCCACTAAAATCGCCGAAAACCGCCGCCACCCGACTTTTTCACGGTAAACCAGCGCCGCCCCCAGTGTGACCGTCAACGGCAACGATTGCAAAATGGCACTAAGGTTTGCCAAGGGCATATTAAACAGCGCTGTTACAAAGAAATAGCTCGCACCTACCTCGGCCGCCGAGCGGATCGCCACCAGCTTCCAATCGCGGGCACTAAGTCGAAGGTGCATGGGCCCCAGACGCCCCCAGAGCACCAGGATCAACCCAATCGAAATCAGCCCGCGCAGGAACAAAAGTTGGAAAAGGGGTACATTGCCGCCGGTGGTCTTGGTCATCGTATCGTTCAAAACGAAGGCCGCCATGGAGCCCATCATGAACAATGCCCCTATTAGGTTTGGCGACATATTATGACTTTCAATTCGTTAGGTTAACTTACCATTGACTTAAGGCGACGCGAAAAACCAGTCCCATTCCTACCGAGAGCACGTCAATTTCAAGTAACTTAAAGCCCCGTGGCATGGCCTAACGAAAAAGCCCCCGCCGGTTGCACGGCGGGGGCTTTCAGTTTGTCAGATCAGATTAGATATTAGCTGCGGCTTTCGTCATCATCATTGATGACAGTGTTGAACACATCACCCCCGACAACATCGTTATCAGTGGCCTTTGGTGCCGCTAGACGTGCGGCGGTCTCGGCCTCTTCGCGACGGGCTTCAATCACCACGTTGTCACGATCAGCCGCGACTTTGCGCATCTGCTGGGTCGCACCACCAGTACCGGCAGGGATCAGACGACCAACGATAACGTTTTCCTTCAGACCGACCAGCTTGTCGCGCTTACCTTGAACCGACGCTTCAGTTAGCACGCGTGTGGTTTCCTGGAACGACGCCGCCGAGATGAAGCTACGAGTTTGCAGCGACGCCTTGGTGATGCCCAACAAGATCGGTTCACCCGTGGCCGGGCGCCCACCCTTGGAGATCGCTTTCTCGCAGGCTTGATCAAATTCCTGCTTGTCCACGTGTTCACCTTTCAACAGCGTTGTGTCGCCGCTGTCTTGGACTTCCCACTTTTGCAGCATCTGACGTACGATAACTTCGATGTGCTTATCGTTGATCTTAACGCCTTGCAGACGGTAAACATCCTGCACTTCGTCGATCATATAGTCAGCCAGCGCCTCAACACCCATGATCGCAAGGATGTCGTGTGGTGCAGGGTTGCCGTCCATGATGTAATCGCCCTTCTGGACAAAGTCACCTTCCGCTACCGGAATGTGCTTACCCTTGGGCACCATGTATTCGACCTTGTGATCCGGATCTTCGGAGCTTTCGATCGCAATGCGACGCTTGTTCTTGTAGTCTTTGCCGTAGCGCACATAGCCGTCGATTTCGGCAATGATTGCGTGGTCTTTGGGGCGACGTGCCTCAAAGAGTTCCGCAACACGCGGCAGACCACCGGTAATATCCTTGGTCTTGGCACCTTCACGCGGAATACGCGCAACGATGTCACCGGCCTTGATTTCGGTCTGGTCCTCAACGGATAGAACGGCATCAACGGACATTGGGTAGGTTACCGGATTGCCCGCATCGTTGCGAACCGGTTCGCCATCGGCATCGAGGATCATAACTTCTGGCTTCAGTTCGTTGCCTTTAGGGG
>DRFG01000154.1 GCA_011050655.1 Roseobacter sp. | reverse complement strand
GGTGACAGCATGAGCATAGGCGGATGACGCGAAGGCTATCAAAACCAGCGCGATCACCGTCGATAGAACCAGCGGTTGGCGCATGCGATGCGTCGCAACCACCGACCCAAAGGTACGGTTGTTTGTCATTTAATTTTCCATTTGTCTGAAATTGAGGTCTCTGCGCCGCAAGGCGGAACCTCAGACGCGCGGAGGGCGATCCAGATCGAAGGCCCTACGACCCGATAAGATCGTCGCCGTTGGTGCCCAGACAGTGCTTGCAGTTTGGGCTATGCTATTATTTCCACGTGGTGTCAGAAACGCGATGTTATGATCATGGTCGGCGAGTTCGGGCCCATGGCTTTGATAGGCATGTAGGATATCTACGATGTCTTCATGGGCGTGGCCGTGATGCTCGACCTCGAGTTTATGGTCAGTCAGAATTTGGGCAAGTTGGGCAAGGTCATGCGGGTCGCTTTGCGCATTTGACGACAAAAAAATGCCTGCGGCTAATGCCGCAACCATAATAAAGCGCAGGAATGTTAGTGTGTGTAAAACCATGTCTGCCGTATCAGTTTCGCCTGTTTCCGTAGGTCTAGGCCTACTTGCTCTATCCCCCTGGGGAGGATACAGGATGTGTATGACAAAACACACCCATCATGCAAGCCACCCCGATATCGTTAAACGGCTAAAACGTGCCGGCGGCCATCTTTCAAGCGTTATCACGATGATCGAGACACAACGCCCCTGTACGGATATTGCCCAACAGCTTCATGCTGTGGAAAAGGCCATCACCCAAGCAAAAAGAACACTGATCCAAGACCATATTGATCACTGTTTGGATGGCACTGTCTCTGACCAGACCGACGCCGTGCCTATCACTGCCGATTTTAAAGCGATCATCAAATATCTCTAGAGGAATCCCCCCAATGCTCTCCGTTCTGGCTGACCGTACATACAGACACCTTTTTCTTGCACAAATTACTGCTTTGCTGGGTACCGGGTTGGCAACCGTCGCGCTTGGTCTTCTAGCGTATGACCTAGCAGGGGAGCGCGCGGGTTTGGTCTTGGGGGCAGTGTTCACTATAAAAATGCTGGCCTATGTGGGGATTGCCCCGATTGCTGGAGCCTTTGCCAACCGCTGGCCCCGTCGCAAAATGCTTGTCAGTCTTGATCTTATCAGAGCGGCGGTAGCGCTGTGCCTGCCCTTCGTGAGCGAAGTGTGGCAGGTGTATATACTTATTTTTGTCCTACAGTCCGCTTCTGCGGCGTTTACGCCGACGTTTCAGGCCACCATACCCGATATTCTTCCGGATGAAGATCGCTATACTCGGGCGCTATCATTGTCGCGATTGGCGTATGATCTGGAGAATTTGATTAGCCCAACGCTGGCCGCGATCTTTTTGGCTTTTGTCAGCTATCAGGCCCTGTTTTTTGGTACGTTTTTTGGGTTTCTCGGGTCGGCGGTTTTGGTGGTTTCAGTCATCCTGCCAAGCCCGACGGCGTCGGTTCCCAGAGGCATCTATGAACGTACCACACGGGGACTGAGGATATATCTGGCCACGCCAAGGTTACGCGGACTGTTGTCGTTAAACCTTGCGGCAGCAGCAGCGGGAGCTATGGTTCTGGTTAATACAGTTGTTTTGGTGCGATCCGGGCTGGGGTTCGGAGAAACTGAAGTGGCTCTAGCGCTTGGTGCATTTGGCGGCGGCTCTATGCTGGCCGCGCTGCTCTTGCCGCGTCTGCTTGATCAACGACCCGATAGGCCGGTGATGATCGCCGGGGCGGGGGTATTGGTCATCACCCTATTGGGGCTTGCGGGTTTGTCCGCTTTCAACGGTACCGGGTGGTATCTGTTGTTAGCGGGTTGGGTGGTGATCGGTATAGGGTATTCCACCGTTCTCACCCCCTCGGGGCGACTGCTCAAGCGATCGGCGCACCCAGAAGACAGGCCAGCCGTTTATGCGGCCCAGTTCGCCTTGTCGCACGCATGTTGGTTGGTGACGTATCCGCTTGCCGGTTGGCTAATTACCGATTTCGGCGCGGCTACGGCCTTTGCGGTGCTCGCGCTGATATCTATTACAGGTTTGATTGGCGGCGTGGTCTTATGGCCACGTGGCGATGCGGATGTGGTCGAACATTCGCATGATGATCTGGCACCCGATCACCCCCATTTAAGCGGCGAAAGCCGACATGCGCATTCAATCATAATCGATGACAATCATCCGCGCTGGCCGACGTCTCGGGTATAAGGGGCCGCAGAACCGGATTCGTAGGGCAGAAAGTTCGGCGGACAGGTTGAAAAAAGCACGTCACTCAGGCCAGAGAGTATGATCAGCTTTCAGGTTTGATCTTAAACCTTTCGCCCAAGCGATCACGGCGCGCAGTAAATTCCGTATAAAGCATCTATCATACGTTGAACGCGCGTGTCGGCTATCCGATAGAAGATAGTCTGCCGCTCTCTGCGGGTGGCTACCATACCTGCATCGCGGAGCTTGGCCAGATGCTGGCTCAGCGCAGATTGGCTGAGGTTCAGTTGTGCTTGCAAGCTGCCAACCGATTGTTCTCCATCCAAAAGATGACAAAGCACCATAAGGCGGTTGGCGTTTGAAAGCAGCGCCAGATGTTCGGACACTTCAATCGCCCGTGACTGCAACACCACCAAGGGCAGCTTGCTTTCTTTTATATTAGTGTTGACTAAATTAGACATGTCTTACATATATAGACCAAGGATACGGATAACAACAGAAATATAGAAAAGGACGTCACAATGGGGCCTGTAACGCCAACAGATTTTACACCTTGGCTGTCGCTGTTTGGGGGCGTGCTTATTGGGCTTAGCGCTGTCATCGTCATGGGGGCCTTTGGCAAGATCGCCGGTATTTCCGGCATCACCAAGGGGCTTGTCGGAATGGTGCCGGGGTTAAGCGGGCCAGCAGACCGAAACTGGCGCCTTTCGTTTCTACTAGGGCTGATCATCGCCCCGGTTGCTGTATTACTGACTACCGGTGATTTTCCGGTTCAGGCTATTCCCACCAGTCTGGTCGGGATGGGCATTGCGGGGCTTCTAGTGGGCGTCGGTACCGCGCTTGGCTCGGGCTGTACGTCGGGGCATGGGGTCTGCGGTCTGGCCCGGCTGTCGCCGCGATCCCTTGTCGCAGTATTAACATTTGTTGCGGCGGCTGTCGTGACGACCACCTTGGTTCGCCACCTCTTTTAAGGATCAGATCATGCGTAACATCACAGGTTTTATAGCTGGCTTAATTTTTGGTATCGGCTTGATCATTTCAGGTATGGCCAACCCGGCAAAGGTGCTGAACTTTCTTGATATCCTTGGTCCATGGGACCCTAGCCTTGCCTTCGTCATGGGCGGGGCGTCGGTTACGGCATTTATTGGATATCGTCTAGTGTGGGCGCGCGGGGCACCCTTATTAGATGCGAAATTCGATGTGCCGGAAAATAACGCCATCGACGCACCGCTTATCACCGGTTCTATCTTGTTCGGTGCAGGCTGGGGGCTAGGCGGGTTTTGCCCCGGCCCAGCTTGGACATCCCTTGCGATCGGGTCCCCCGGTATTCTGGTTTTCTTACCCCTCATGCTGGTAGGTATCGTTTTAGGAACTGCAGCTAAATCCCATTCGTTATTTCAACTGAAAGGAGTTTAGAGATGTCAAATACTTCTGAACTAGATAAACGTGTCGTTCGACATTCGCCATCAACCGGTCCAACCAGTCCGGATGTCTGGGGCATTTATGAACCGGATACAGGTTCTATCCAGTACATATGTGCAGATCCTGAAACACGCGAAGCAGCATTGATCGATGTTGTGTTGAATTTTGACCCAGCGAGCTTTGCATTAGACACCGGCAGTATGGATCAAGTGTTAGGTTTGGTAAAAGAGAACAATTTGACCGTGTCTTGGGTGCTGGATACGCATCCCCATGCTGACCACGTCATGGCGTCGTCACGTTTGAAAAAGCAGACTGGTGCGCCCAATGCGATAGGTGTGAAAGTAAAAGAGATAGCCGAATTATGGCGCGAGATTTATCACACGCCCGAAGCTTTCGAACCAGATCGCGATTTTGACCGATTGTTCGTAGATGGGGATACGTTCAAAATCGGGTCTCTTGAGGTTTCGGTCATGCTGTCGGTGGGCCACACCTTGGGGTCGATATCATATATTTGCGGCGACGCAATTTTTGCTCATGACACGTTCATGCAACCTGATAGCGGTACGGCTCGCGCGGATTTTCCTGGTGGTAGCACTGAAGAGTTGTGGAATTCGCTGCAAAAGATTCTTTCCCTTCCCGGTAATACGCGGGTTTTCGTAGGCCATGATTATGGCGCGAAAAACCGCAATGAACCAGCATGGGAAGCGACGGTAGACGAACACAAGGCGCATAACGTCCATGTAAAGGACGGAACCAAAAAAGAAGATTATATCAAAGTTCGCAATGATCGCGACGCGACGCTGTCGCTTCCCGACAGGATGCTGGCCGCGTTACAGATCAATTTGCGGGCAGGGCAGTTGCCTGATGCTGAGGCAGATGGTGACCACTATCTGAAAATTCCCGTCAATAAGTTCTAAAGGAGATATGAAATGAATAAATCTATGAAGGACTTGGTCGCCGATGCAAAATCTCGGGTTGAAACCATCAGCCCCGAAGATGCGCTTTCTGCTCAGCAGAGCGGAGACTTGATACTTGATGTGCGTGAGCCAGCAGAGCTGACCGCCGATGGCGCAGTTGAGGGGGCGGTGCATATTCCACGCGGTCTGCTTGAAGCGAATGCTGATCCTGACACCGGTAAGGGCAACAACAAGTTGGTTGCCAAGCGCGATAAAAACGGGCGTGTTCACATTCTATGTGCGTCTGGTGCACGGGCGACGCTTGCCGCAGATTGCCTGCGCGAGATGGGCTATGACGCTACCGTTATTGAGGGTGGTTTGGGCGGATGGAAAAAGGCTAATCTGCCTGTTAGCGTCTAGCACTTTGTTGACCCCCAACTATGCGTACCGCCTTGAAGCAAACAGGGCGGTACGTGTGCAGCTCGGCTGATTTCTCACAGTTGCCTTGTGACGCGATCACGCAATACCGTGACCTGTTGCGAAACCACATAAGGAAGCGAACATGTCCGAGACCTTTTTATCAGCAGAACCTACGGCGCGGCTTGCTGTGTTTTTAGGGATGCTCCTGCTTATGGTTGTATGGGAAATCGCGGCCCCGCGACGGAGACAAGAGATTCCACGCCTCTTGCGTTGGACCAATAATATTGGAATCGTCGTAATAGACACGATATTGGTGCGATTAGCCTTTCCGGTGGTGGCCGTGGGCCTCGCAATCATCTCGCAGGAGCGAGGTTGGGGCTTTTTCAACATCTTCGAGCTACCAGGGCCGCTGGTTTTCATTGTGTCGTTACTTGCGCTGGATCTGGCAATTTATTTGCAGCATGTGATGTTCCATGCGGTTCCGGCATTATGGCGCTTGCATAGAATGCATCACGCCGACCTTGAGTTCGATGTCACGACAGGGCTGCGGTTTCATCCTGGTGAAATTTTGCTGTCGATGGGTATAAAATTGGCAGTTGTGGCCGCCTTAGGGCCGCCGGCAGTTGTTGTGCTGCTTTTTGAAATTCTGCTAAATGCGTCTTCGATGTTCAACCACTCCAACATAAAGATCCCACAGTCTATAGACGGCGTCTTGCGGTTGTTGGTGGTGACACCGGATATGCACCGGGTTCACCATTCGGTCGATCCCAAAGAAACGAACAGTAATTACGGGTTTAACGTGCCATGGTGGGACCGGTTGCTTGGTACATACCGTGCGCAGCCAGCCAAAGGGCATAAAGGTATGGATATCGGGATTGAACAGTTCCGCACACGCCGTGACCTTTGGCTGGACAGCATGTTGACCCAACCGGTACGTGGCCCTGCGAGTGGCTATGCCTTGGACCCGTCTGAGAACAAGGACTGAAACAAGGTCTTTCTCGCCCGCATCGCCGTTTATATGGGTGATATTTAGGGCAGTGTAGTGTGACGGGGCGAGCGGACAAGCTCGTTTTTCAAGACGCGAGCGCCATGGCGCGTTGCGTCGGAGCTGGCCGCCAATGGCCTTTGTTGAGCACAGTCCGCTGCCCTACGCTGCGACGCACAGTTGTCATGCGCATTCTGTTGGGTGCAGCGTGAAAGCGGTCTCGTTCATTGGTCATCACGGGCTCGGGGGATAGACCAACAGCAGGAACATACGCAGGTTTCCGGCCTTTTCTCAGATGCTGACACAGTGCGCTAACTTCTTTTCGCGCCAAAAAGGGTCGTGCCATTTTGCCATATCGCAAGATAGCCGTGTCTAAGGAATCGATGTACCCGAAGGCTGGAAAGTGACTTAGCAGACGCAATAATTCGCTAGGAGCAAGCATTTTAAGAGCTTGCGGGCCGGGGAAAAAGCTTTCGCTGAGCGTGCCTTCGGCGAATATGATTTGATGCGCGTTAAACATCAAATGAATATAAGTGACAGATTTTTTTCCCTTCGCAATCCGCACCCTGGGAAGTTCGTCTACGAGGTGAACAGCCCGGGCCAGATGCCCGCCCGGCATCAGCATACCATGCTGGCGTGAAACGAACATATCGCGATCGGCACCAAGCACTCCCTTGCTTATGCACATTGGCAACAAATTGGGAAATTCAGAAAGTTCAGCCGCACATACGGTTCTGCTTCCGACCCAGGCGATTGGTTGTGGACCGTTATCCAAAGTGCAAACCAGATCGCCTTCTTTCAGGGTTGCTATGTCCACCTCGCCGTTTGGGGTTCTTACGTGGGTGCCAGCGGTAAAGCAGACAATGCCGGTGTTGTCGTATGAATAACTGGAGGAGGTGGCCCCAAAGGTGGTCAGTGAGTTCGCGCCAAACTGCTTATAGCCAGTGTAATCAACAATATTGCCCCGGTCATCAACTGTGTTCGATTGGTTTAGAATGCCGTCGTCCGCTTGGTCGGCACGTAGAACGTGCAGGCTGCCATAATACTGCGACAAATCGATAAAGTCATTATTCGTGGTTATGCCGTCACCGAGCGCCCCTGAGTTCCCGGTGTTGAAGTCGGTGATGGTATCGTTGCCGAGTTCGAATTCGAACACATCGTTACCATCGCCGCCCGTCAGCCTGTCGTCGCCTGCTTGCCCGTTAAGGGTGTCGTTGCCAAGCCCGCCTTCAAGTGTATCGTTACCCAGGCCGCCATCAAGATAATCGGCACCACTGCCACCTGTCAGTGAATCGTTACCGCCGTCGCCGTACAAAATGTCATCACCTTCGCCGCCATCAATGACATCGCTTTCGCCAGCCTCCGTACCAGGTGAATATAACCTAGCGGCACCCGGGGTTACGGTAACCGTATGCGTGACATTATCGGCACCATCATAGGTATAGGTGAAGCTGCCGTTACCGTTGTCCACCACGGTCTTGGCACCGATCAATACGATGCTGTCATCTCGATCTTCGTCTGCGATTGTAATAGAAAAATTATCGACAAAGGTTGTCAGGTCGATTTGAAAGACATCGTTTTCGCCTTCATCGGCACCGGCACGTCTTAGGTGGATGGCATTGATAGCTTGGTCTGTACTATCAGTGATCGTCACATCGACTGAATTTCGCTGCGAGATCTGGTCGACGTTCAGTTCAAAGTTGCCACCGCTTTCGATGGAGACAGCTGCTTTTACTGTGCCTGGTGCGGAAGTGGGAAGAGGTATTGAACGGTCGCCATAAACTATATCGTTGCCTGCACCTGCGTTGATCGTATCGGCACCGCCTAGGCCATAAATAACATCATCGTTACCATCAACGCCGTCTACTTCGTCGTAATCCGCGTCAGTATAACCGGCCCCCATGACATCTGCGCCATTCGTGCCTTCGACAATACCATCGGGGGTAAAGACGTGCTCTGCGTTTGTTGTTACAATAGTGGGATCTTCGCTAACGATGGTATCATCGCCCGATTGCATATCGAAACGAGGCACGTTGGCATTTTTCCCAACCCGCACAAAGTCGTCACCTGATCCGGTTTTGAAGTCATTTGCCGACGTGAAGTTATCGCCGATCTGGATCGTATCTTGGTTATTTGACCCTTTATATTCATTGATCGTGACGCCATCGCCGATGGTCAGGTCAATTGCATCTGTGCCTGACGCATCAATATTAGTCGACGGCAGGCTTACCGCATCCGCAATCGTAATGCTCGGCGTCAGATTGGATGAAAATTTTACGTTTAGCGTATTTGAATTGCTGTTATTGAACTGGATTGAAAAGTGAACAGGCGAGCCCGATGCGGATTGGAAAGTAATGTTTCCAGCCGCAGTGCTTTCGACGATAAAGATATCCCCTTCGTTAGCGGGGATATTCCCGCCCGCGAAGTCTCTTGGAATATAGTACGTTGCCATCTGACCTTACCCGAACAAATAAATTTTAAACTCTGGTAAGTTTTTACGGGGGCATTTGGTCTAAAGAATGGCAGGATTATAGATAATGCGCTGCTTGCCGCCGCATTTGGTCGTTGGCGGAAACAGTGGTTCTTCAACATTGAAATAGCAGATTTCTTGGATGCTAAAGAACAGTGCAGCCCATTGGGCACAACTAAACTGGCATGATCGCTGGGTACGCGCCGCAATTACTTCATCCAATACGTCGTGTAATTATGGCAAGAATCCATAACCCAACGGCCTATTATCTCAGAATATGCCATTTTTTAGTCGATTTCTCCTATTAAGGGAAAAGAGCACTCTTTTTAGGATTACATAATCATGAAGATCTATGAGACGCTCGCGCGGGGAAATTTTCCCAAAACGTATACAGGTAAAATTCTATTAGTAAGTTTCATTGGCGTTCACGTGCCAATGTTTGGTGCCGTCGCATATGTTCTGCTTGCCGATACC